>NZ_JAIQWX010000072.1 GCF_020164475.1 Pseudomonas sp. REP124
GCTGAGCCTGTAGGAGCGAGGCTTGCCCGCGAATGCGTCCTCGAAGAAAACCGATTCTTACAGTTTTCACACCCTAAGCAGCCCCACTTCGCGCCTGTTGCTCCAGATGCACCTGCAGATCCGGATCGATGCCCAACGCCGCCGCCAGCTCATCCAGATAGTTGCGCTCGGCATCCGCCTGATCATTCACCAGCATGACGCTCGCGAGGTACATCTCGGCAGCCATGCCCGGATCGTTGGCCGATTGCGCGACCTCGGCCGCATCCAGCGGCTTGGCGACTTCATCGTCCAGCCACTGCTGCAATTGCGAGTCGTCGGTGTGACGGGCGATTTCGGCGTTGATCATCTGTTTTTCCGCGTCGTCGAAACGGCCATCGGCCTTGGCCGCGGCGATCAATGCCCGCAGGATCGCGTGGCTGTGTTCCTCGATTTCGGGACCTGCCAGCATGTCCACCGTGCGCATCGCCTGTTGTGGGGCCGGCTGTTGCTGTTGCGCGGACTGGCTGCGTTGCCAGGCCTGGTACGCCTGGAAGGCCATCATCCCCAGCGAAGCGAGCGCGGCATAGTTGGTGCCACCGCCGGAGCGCCCCTGACGCTGGCCGCCCATCGGTGAACCTCCGCCGAGCAGCCCGCCCAGCAATCCACCCAGCCCGCCCATGCCGCCAGCGCCAGCGCCAGCGCCCATGCCACCACCGCCACCCAGCAGGCCACCGAGCAATCCGCCCAGATCCCCGAGCCCGCCTTGTGCCCCGGCACCGCCTCGCTGCGACATCGCGCCCTGGCCGCCGCGCAGTAATTGTTCGAGCAGATCGCTGGTGTTCATGACGACGTCCTCTTCGGTGGGTGGATCCAATCAATCAACGATAGCTTTTCCCGCCGAATGTGCTACCACCGTCCGGCCGGACGCCCCGCACAGATTTATCCGCAGCCTTTTCCCCGGCGCAGCTAAGATTCATAGGTGGTGAACCTTATTCCCGGATACCCGGTCGATACCTGCAACCCGACCCGGTTTGCCGCCGCCTTTGTCCATCAAGGCGATGACTGGCTTGCTTCACTTTCTGGAGAACGCCCCCGTGATAACGACTCTACACATCGCCAGGCTCAAAGCGTGGGGAGCCCATGGTTTTACCGCCACCGGCGTGGTCACCGCCTTCCTCGCGACCCTCGCCCTGCTCGACAACCAGCCGACTACCTGCCTGCTGTGGCTGGGCGTGGCCCTGATCGTCGATGGCCTGGACGGCGCGCTGGCGCGAAAGGTCAATGTGCAGTCGGTGCTGCCGAGCTTCGACGGCTCGATCCTCGACCTGGTGATCGATTACCTGACGTATGTGTTCATTCCGGCGCTGTTCATCTATCGCTACGTGCCGCTGCCGGAGTACACGCTGCTGCTGACCGTGTCGCTGATCCTGGTGTCGTCGCTGTTCTGTTTCTGCAACGTCAACATGAAGAGCAAGGACAACTACTTCCAGGGCTTTCCCGCCGCGTGGAACGTGGTCGCCCTGTGCCTGTACATCATAGCGCCGTCGCCGTGGATCACCCTACTGACCGTGATCGGCCTGGCCCTGCTGACCCTGACCCGAATGAAGTTCCTGCACCCGTTCCGCGTGCGCCGCTTCATGCCGATCAACATTGCCGTGACGGCGATCTGGTTGCTGTGCAGCCTGTCGCTGGTGATCAACCATCCGGTGATCAACCCGCTGGTGATGGGACTCTGGCTGTTGATGTCGGCGTACTTTCTGGGGATCTGCTTCTGGCGCACGGCGCTGGAGTGGTTCGACGACTCGCGGCTTAAATGACATGCCGATTCATATCGTCCGTCTCGGCTCTACGAGAACACCCGACGAAGGCCTGCGCCTGGGCACGGTGCGCCGCCCGCCCCGTGGCGTGCCGAAAGCCGAGTTCGCCTCGAGGGATTTCTACGATGTATGGCAGCCGCTGCTGTCCCCCAGCGCGGAGCTGGTCCACGAGGCGCAGGGTGCTGAAGACGATAAGGCCTGGAACGGCTTCAAGCGCAAGTTCAAGGCCGAAATGAACCACCCCGCCCCCAGCCAGCTGCTGGACTTGCTGGCCGCCCTCTCCCATCACACCAGCCTGGCGGTGGGTTGTTATTGCGAGGAAGAAGCGCATTGTCACCGGTCGGTGCTGCGCGAACTACTGGAAGCGCGTGGGGCGAAAGTGATTTAGATCAATCACACACCATACATCTCATGTGGGAGCGGGCTTGCTCGCGAAGGCGGAGTGTCAGTCGATATCAATGTTGACTGATCCACCGCATTCGCGAGCAAGCCCGCTCCCACATTGGTTTTGTGCATTACAAGGGGCTGGTCTCAACGCCTTGTAATCACCACCTCCAGATACTCACTCGGCACCACCATCGACTTGTCTCCCGCCCGGTTCAGGCGGTTGAGCAGTTCGGTCATGTCCTGTTCCAGCGCCTTGGCGCCTTCCGGTGGCAGCGCCGCGAAGGCCTTGTGCACCGGGCCGTACCAGCTGCGGAAGGTGTCGATGAAATGCGCGGCATCGCGATAGCGGAAGGTGAACAGCTTGCGCGTTACCTGCACCACGAAATCCCGTTCGTCGAACTGCGAGTGCAGCCAGGCTTCAGTGCCCCACTGCGACGGCGGTTGCGCGCCGGGTGGCGGTGGCATGTGCTTGCCGAGGGTCTTGAACATCTGGCCGACGAAACCTTCAGGGGTCCAGTTGGCCATGCCGATCCGTCCGCCAGGCCGGCAGACCCGGGCCAGTTCCGCGGCAGCCTTGGGCTGGTCCGGGGTGAACATCACGCCGAAGGTCGACAGCACGGCGTCGAAACTGGCATCGGCAAATGGCAGCGCTTCGGCATCGGCCTCCTGGAAAGTGACGTTGAGGCGCTCGGCTTTCGCCCGTTCCTGGCCGCGTTCGAGCAGCGCGCCGACATAGTCGGTGGACGTCACCAGGCAGCCCCGGCGTGCGGCGGCCAGCGTGGCATTGCCGTTACCGGCGGCGACGTCGAGTACCTGCTCGTCGCACAGCAGGTCACAGGCCTCGGCCAGTTGCTCGCCGACGATCTGCAGGGTGGTCCCGATTACGGCGTAGTCGCCGCTGGCCCACGCGGCCATCTGACGGGTTTTCAAGGCATTGAGATCAATGGGTGTACTCATGAATTCCGCTCCGTTGCGGTTTGGAACGCCGCCTGGCTTATTCTGCCGTGGTCGGGTCGATGATGGACGTGATCTGGGACACGCGGTTGGCCGGGAAACCGCTCTGGCGGGCATGTTCCTGGATCTGGGCTTCGCTGGGGGCGATGTACACGCAGTACAACTTGTCACCGGTGACATAGCTTTGCAGCCACTGCACTTCAGGCAGTTCGCGCAAGGTCCGGCAGGACTTTTGCGCAGCGGCTTTCAGATCCCTTTCTGACAGTGTTCCAGCACCTGCAATATCGCGCTCAATGACGAACTTCGGCATGGCAACCTCTCATTTCTTGTTATTGATGACAGGATCGGTTGCGACCCTGTGGGCAAACTATCGCTCCGCTGTGCTCCCTGCGTCCTGCCCGATCGTCGGCGAGGACTGTCCGATCGTCCGGAGATTTCATGCTCGGCCCAGACAGGCTCACAATCAGGCTTCTCACCCACAGTCGCTATTCGGGAAATGACGATGGATGCCCTGTCACAGACCCTTCGTGTCGTTCGCCTGGCCGGCGCCATTTTCATTAATGCCCGGTTCACCGCGCCCTGGTGCTATCAATCGCCGAGAGCCGACACCGCCGCACCGTTTCTGGAGCCGAACGCCGAGCAGGTGGTGATCTTTCACCTGATCACCGAAGGCGAGTGCTACGTCGAACTGGGCGACGAACCGCCGCTGTTGCTGACGGCCGGCGACGTGGTGCTGTTTCCCCAGGGCGACGGCCATCGCATGACCTCCAAACCGGGCTTGCCCCCTGCCACCGGCGGACGCCTGGACAAGATCCTCGCGCGACGGCCACAGCAGTTGCGCTATGGCGGCGGTGGCGCGGTCACGCGGCTGGTGTGTGGCTACATGGCTTGCGATACGCGGCTGGCGGGGATGTTGCTAACCGGCTTGCCGTCGGTGGTGCGGGTCAATGTGCGCGGCTCCAACGCCGGTATGTGGCTGGAGTCGTCGGTGCGTTACGCCCTGGCCGAAGCCCGCTCACCCAGGCCCGGCGGCGAAGGCGTGCTGGCGAAACTGGCGGAAGTGCTGTTCATCGAAGTCCTGCGCCTGTACATGCACGAACACGGCAAGGGCCGCACCGGTTGGCTGGCGGGCGTGGGCGACCGGATCGTCGGCGCCGCCCTCAACGCCCTGCACGGCAAACCCTGCCACGCCTGGACCCTGGATGAACTGGCCCGCACCGCCGCCACCTCGCGCTCGGTGCTGGCCGAACGGTTCCAGCAACTGGTCGGGGTCTCGCCGATGCAATACCTGACGCAGTGGCGCATGCTGCTGGCGGCCAACCTGTTACGCAGCAGCAACAGTTCCCTGATCCGCATCGCCGAAGAAGTGGGTTACCAGACCGACACGGCCTTCAGCCGCGCATTCCGCCGCGAATACGGCGTACCGCCAGCGGCGTGGCGACGGACCCAGGCCGTTGCGATGCATTGAAACACCATCACCTGTAGGAGCGAGCTTGCTCGCGATGGATGTCAACGATAACGCGGAGTGTCTGGTTCCCCGCGGTGTCTGGCCTACCATCGCGAGCAAGCTCGCTCCTACAGTTGATCTCTCTAACCGAAGGAAGAAAGGAATCACCATGACCACTCGCCTGGATTGGCTAATCAATCACATGCACTACAGCGACACCTTCGCCAACTGGATCCACACGCAATTCCACTACGAATACGCCGAACAGCCCCTTGCCGCCTGGCAACAGGAATTTGCCGAAGGTCAGGACAATTGCGACTGGAAATGCCTGATCGCACTGGATCAGGACAGGTTGCTCGGAGGTGCGGCGCTGGCAAAAGCGGATCTGGCACATCGCCCAGATCTGGGGCCGTGGCTGGCCTGCGTGTTCATCACCCCCGAAGCGCGAGGCCAGGGCCTGGCGGAGCGTTTGATCGAAGGGGTATGCGCCGAGGCCAAGGGCAACGGTGTAAGCAGGATTTACCTGCACACTCAGGATCAGCACGAGTATTACGCCAAACGCGGGTGGAAGGCAGTGGAACAGTTTCAGGCCTGGGAAAAGCAACAATGGCTCATGGCGCGAGGCCTGTGAGCCATTGTTGCTGAGGCTTTACGCCGCTGGCGAGGCGGCCTTGGTGTCAGCCTTGGCCTCTTGCAGCAACTGCTGGATCATTTGTTCCTGATCGTCGTAGCGGCCTTCACCGAAGTGGGTGTAACGGACCTGACCCTTGGCGTCGATCAGGTAGTGCGCAGGCCAGTACTGGTTATCGAAGTTGCGCCAGATGCTGTAGTTGTTGTCGATCGCCACCGGGTAGGTGATGCCGTATTCCTTCACCTTGTCCTTGACGTTGTCGATGATGCGCTCGAAGCCGTATTCAGGGGTGTGCACGCCGATCACCACCAGACCGTCCTTCTCGTATTTCTTCGCCCAGTCCTTCACATACGGCAGGGTGTGCTTGCAGTTGATGCAGTCGAAGGTCCAGAAATCCACCAGCACCACTTTGCCCTTGAGCGATTCGTTGGTCAGGGCCGGCGAGTTGATCCACTCCACGGCGCCATTGAGCGATGGCATGGCCCCCATGGGCTCGGCCTTGGCCTTGCTCACGAAGTAGTCGACGACTTTCGGCACGGTTTCCAGTACGCCTTTTTCGACCTTGCCGAGACCTTCCGAGGAAGTGCCGGCCAGCAGCACGCTATCGGCACCGGTGGAGATCACCGCCGCACCGGCCAGCACCGCCACACCGGCACCGCGACGCAGCCAGCCGGTGACCGGGATCGACGGTTTCAGTCGATTGACCAGACCGCGACCGGCGAAGATCAGCACGCCCAGGGACAACGCGCTGCCCAGACCGTAGGCCACCAGCAACAGGCTGGTGCCGGCATTCGCGCCTTGCAGCATGGCGCCGGTGAGGATCACGCCGAGGATCGGCCCGGCGCATGGCGCCCAGAGCAGGCCGGTGGCGACGCCGATCAACAGCGAACCCACGGGGCCGGACACCTTGCGGCTGTTGGGGTCGATACGATTGCCCAGCGCCACGAACGGCCGCGCCAGCCAGTCGCCGACCCGCGCGGAGATCAGCGACAGGGCGAACAGCACCATTACGATCAGGGCCACGTGGCGACCGGCGTTACTGGCCTGAATCACCCACTCGCTGCTGACCACGGCCAGGCTGGAAACCAGGGCGAAGGTCAGGGCCATGCCACCGAGGGTGAGCAGGATCGACGAGCGCTTGCGGTCGGCACCGGCGAACAGGAACGGCACGACCGGCAAGATGCACGGGCTGAGGACGGTCAGAATGCCGCCCAGGAAAGCGATGAGGAACATGGGTTCACCTTTATAGATTTGGAGGGCGACACATCCCCCTGTAGGAGCCGAGCTTGCTCGCGATGGTGGTCAACGATGACGCGGGGCGTCAGGCTGACAGCGTTATCGTTGGCGTCCATCGCGAGCAAGCTCGGCTCCTACAGAGAGCAGGTTGGGCATTACGCGTTTTGCTCATCCAGCCACTTGCCCTGCGGCGTGCGGCTGGATCCGTTTTCGGCAACGAACTGGCCTTGCGGCGTGCGGTCGTAACCATCTTCGGCCAGGAAGCCGTTGACGCTTTGTTTCTCCACCGGCGTCAGTTGGAAGCAGGTGCTGCTGCCGCAGGCGTTCTGCTCGACGGCGGCGTTGGCGTGGGCTGCGGCGCCGGCGACGGTGAAGGCAATGGCGGTCAGGAATCGGCTGACGTTGATCATGGTTGTGTTCCTCGCTTGAGATGGGATGGCTAATCGCAGCACTCAGTTTTCCGAGGCGCAGTTGTCGGAAATCTTGCTGTAGTCCAGGACCTGGGTCTTGTTGTGCGAATCCAGGTAAGTCAGCTGCGCATTGACCACGCCACAGGAAGGCGCATCAGCTTCCTTGAGCGACACCACTTTCCTGATGTCCAGTTGGGTGCCGTAGGTGTAGGTCTTCTCGCTCACATCGGCTTCGGCGCGGGCCGACAGGGTGCAGATGTTCAGGGCGGCAAACAGGCAGGCGGCGTAGATGGCTTTGGTGTTCATGGCGTCGTCCTCAAGGTTTCAATAGGTCAATCGTTCTTTGGGCAGAGGCGGTTGGGCTTGCCTCGATGGAACCTATTTAAAACTCGCGAGGTATCGCGCATGTGTCGGGAAACTGCCTGTGTAAATCGGTACGTATCAGAACCGGCTCGGGATACAGAGCGATACAAACCGGCGCAAAATCCGCGTTTTTTTGTCCATGTGTATCCTCCGACAAGCCAGATACACTGCAATACAAACGCCGGCAGGCGTGGTCGCAAAGGCTCGATAGACTGTGCGCCATCCCCCACTTTCAGAGGCAGTCCCATGGAACACGTTGATCACATTCTCATCGTCGACGATGACCGCGAGATCCGCGAACTGGTGGGCAACTATCTGAAGAAGAACGGCCTGCGTACCACGGTGGTGGCGGACGGTCGGCAGATGCGCACCTTCCTCGAATCCACGCCGGTGGACCTGATCGTGATGGACATCATGATGCCGGGGGACGACGGCCTGATGCTCTGCCGCGAATTGCGCTCGGGCAAACACAAGGCCACTCCGATCCTGATGCTCACTGCCCGAAACGATGAAACCGACCGCATCATCGGCCTGGAAATGGGCGCCGACGATTACCTGGTCAAACCCTTCGCCGCCCGCGAACTGCTGGCCCGCATCAACGCCGTGCTGCGCCGCACGCGGATGCTGCCACCGAACCTGGTGGTGACCGAAACCAGCCGCCTGCTGGCCTTCGGGCGCTGGAAGCTGGACACCTCGGCCAGGCACCTGCTCGACAGCGACGGCACCATGGTTGCGCTCAGCGGCGCGGAATATCGGCTGTTGCGGGTATTCCTCGACCATCCGCAACGGGTGCTCAACCGCGATCAATTGCTCAACCTGACCCAGGGCCGCGACGCCGATCTGTTCGATCGTTCCATCGACCTGCTGGTCAGCCGCCTGCGCCAGCGCCTGCTGGACGATGCCCGCGAACCGGCCTATATCAAGACCGTGCGCAGCGAAGGTTATGTATTCTCCCTGCCGGTAGAAATCGTCGGAGCACCTGAATGAACTTTTCGCTGCGCTGGCCGCGCACCCTGGCCTCACGCCTGTCGCTGATTTTCCTGATCTGCCTGATCCTCGCCCAGGCGCTGTCCTTCGGTGCGCAGTATTACGAGCGCTACGAAAACGCCAAGAACACCATGCTCGGCAACCTGGAAACCGACGTCTCGACTTCCATCGCCATCCTCGACCGACTGCCAGCCGAGGAACGCCCGAACTGGCTGCGTCAGCTGCAACGCAACAACTACGGTTATCTGTTGAGTGCCGGCGAAAGCGGTACGCCGATGAACATGGAGATGCCCGATGCGCCCATCGCCATGGCCTCGATCATGGACGCCGTGGGCAAGGAGCATGCGCTGACCTTCACCAATATTCCTGGCTCGCGAAAACACTTCCAGGTGCATCTGAAGCTTTCTGACGGCAGCCCGCTGACCATCGACGTGTATCCGGCGATGATGCCGTTATCGCCGTGGTTGCCCATGGTCCTGCTCGGGCAACTGGCGCTGATGATCGCCTGCACCTGGCTGGCCGTATTGATTGCCGTCCGCCCACTGACCCGTCTGGTCAAGGCCGTTGATACCCTCGACCCCAACGCCCATCCGATACAGCTGGACGAAAAAGGCCCTACCGAGGTGGCTCATGCGGCCAGGGCGTTCAATGCCATGCAGGCACGCATCGCGTCTTATCTGAAGGAGCGCATGCAATTGCTGGCCGCCATTTCCCACGACCTGCAAACACCGATCACCCGGATGAAACTGCGCGCCGAATTCATGGACGACTGCCTGGAGAAAGACAAACTCTGGGCCGACCTGAGCGAGATCGAGCACCTGGTACGCGAAGGCGTCGCGTATGCCCGCAGCGTGCATGGCGCCACCGAAGAAAGTCGTCGCACCGATCTGGATTCGTTCCTCGACAGTCTGGTATTCGATTATCAGGACATGGGCAAGGAAGTTCAGTTGAGCGGCAAGAGCACCACCGTCCTCGACACCCGTCCCCACGCCTTGCGCCGGGTGCTGGTGAACCTCACGGACAACGCCCTGAAATTCGCCGGTGCGGCGGAGTTGCTGGTGGAGAAGAAGAATGACGGCAGCGTGTCGGTGAAAGTCATGGACCGCGGCCCCGGCATCGCCGAAGAGGAACTGGCCCAAGTGATGCAGCCGTTCTACCGCGTGGAAAGCTCACGCAACCGCGACACCGGCGGCACTGGCCTGGGTCTGGCGATTGCGCAGCAACTGGCGCTGGCTATCGGCGGATCGCTGACCCTGAGCAATCGCCAAGGCGGCGGCCTGTGCGCCGAACTCAAACTCCGCTGACGCCCCCCACCACTGTAGGAGCGAGCTAGCTCGCGATGGACGTCAACGATGACGCTGGCGTCCTGACACCCCGCGGTGTCTGGTCCTCCATCGCGAGCAAGCTCGGCTCCTACACGGGCCTTGCGGTGTACGCCGACCAACTGTAGGAGCGAGCACGCTCGCGATGGTCGTCAACGATGACACTGGCATCCTGACACCCCGCGGTGTCTGGTCCTCCATCGCGAGCGTGCTCGCTCCTACAGGGCTCCTGCACGGCTTCTGCAAATGCGTGCAGCATCCCCGGAAATCGCGCAGGTGAAAAACCGCTAATTGCATATACGCTTAGTAAAACCCAGCGACCGGGATACTGAGTGATGGATGACAACAGAAGACCAATCAAAGCGCGCTCCACAGGGTGGGCCAGGCGCATCACTGACCTCTTGGTCAAACGCAACATTTCCCCCAACCAGATCTCCGTTGCCAGCATCTTCTTTGCCCTCGTCGGAGCAATTGCACTGGTCATCAGCAGCGGTGTCGCCGGCTCGATCTGCTGCGCCATCGCCATTCAATTGCGCCTGCTGTGCAATCTGTTCGACGGCATGGTCGCGGTCGAGGGCGGCAAGCAGTCGGCCATCGGCAGCCTGTACAACGAATTCCCCGACCGCATCGCCGACAGCCTGCTGATCGTCGGCCTCGGCTATGCGCTGTACCAACCGGAGCTGGGCTGGTTCGCCGCCCTTGCCGCCGCGCTCACCGCCTATGTCCGGGTGTTCGGCGGCTCTATCGGCCTGAAGCAGAACTTCATGGGACCGATGGCCAAGCAGCACCGGATGGCGGTGATGACGGTTGGCCTGCTGCTCAATGCCGTCGAGGTTTATCTGCGCGGCAGCCACTATGCGCTGTTGCTGACCCTGGTCGTGATCGCCATCGGCGCCGCCATCACCTGCTTCACCCGCACCATGGCCATCTCCAGAGAATTGCAGGAGGTCAGCCATGTGGATCAGTAATGCCCTGATCGCGGTGCTGCGCTTTTTGATCGGCGTCACCGCCCGTTGGGAAAGTCCACCGGACCTCACGCGCCAGCGCATCTATTTCGCCAACCACACCAGCCACATGGACACCCTGGCAATCATCGCCGCCCTGCCCCCGGAGGCCCGGGTGAATGTGAAGCCGGTGGCCGCCGCCGACTACTGGGGCAAGAACCGCTTCCTTTCCTACATCTCGCAGCAAGGCCTGAACGCGGTGCTGATCGAACGCAACCCGGCGCCCGGCACCAACGTGCTGGAGCCGATTTTCGATGTGGTGCGCGACGGCCATTCGATCATCATCTTTCCCGAAGGCACGCGCTCCAGCCAGGCGCTGCCGGGGGAATTCAAGTCCGGGCTGTTCCGCCTCGCCGAAACCTTCCCCGATGTCGACCTGGTGCCCATCTACCTGGAAAACCTGCATCGCTCCATGCCCAAGGGCAAACACGTGCCGCTGCCGATCATCTGCACGATCCGCATCGGCAACCCGCTGCCACGGGTCGCGGGCGAGGACAAACAGGTGTTCCTGGAACGGGCGCGTGACGCCATCGTGAGGCTGTCGAAATGAGTCTTGAACAGAAATTCCTCTGGTTCTTTGCCGCCATCGCCTGCCTGCTGGCCGTCGCTTCGATCATTGGGCGGATTCTGGCCAAGCGGGCGACCAGCGAAAGCTCGATCTCCACCATCGAAAACCTCAACCAGCGGGTGAATGCCTGGTGGGGCATGGTGATCATCTTTTTCGTGTCCTGGCTGCTGGGGCCAAATGCGACGGTGATCCTGTTTGCCTTCATTTCCCTGTTCGCCCTGCGAGAATTCATCACCCTGACCCCGACCACGCTGGGCGATCACAACGCGCTGTTCTCCGCATTCTTCATCCTGATCCCGCTGCAATACCTGCTGATCGGCACCCACTGGTATTCGATGTTCACCCTGCTGATTCCGGTGTATGCCTTCCTGCTGCTGCCGGCGATTGCGGTGTTGAGCCAGGACACCGACGCCTTCCTGGAACGCACGGCGAAGATCCAGTGGGGCGTGATGATCTGCGTCTACTGCATCAGCCACGCGCCGGCGCTGTTGTTGCTGGATCTGCGAGGGTTCAGCGGGCAGAACGCATTGCTGCTGTTCTACCTGGTGTTCGTGGTGCAAATGAGCGATGTCCTGCAGTACGTCTTCGGCAAACTGTTCGGCAAACGCAAGGTCGCGCCTCTGGTCAGCCCCTCGAAAACCGTGGAAGGCCTGGTGGGCGGCGGGCTGTCCGCGACGCTGATCGGCGGCTGCATGTATTGGATGACGCCGTTCAATTTCTGGCAGTCGCTGTTGCTGTCGCTGGTGATCGTGGTGATGGGGTTTCTGGGCGGGCTGGTGATGTCGGCGATCAAGCGCAGCCTCAGTGCCAAGGACTGGGGGACGATGATCAAGGGGCATGGCGGGATGCTGGATCGGATGGATTCGATCTGCTTTGCGGCGCCGATCTTCTTTCACATGACGCGGTATTTCTTTTCTGCCTGACAGCCGCAACAACACCGGTAACTGTGGGAGCGAGCCTGCTCGCGATAGCGGCCTGGCAGTCACCCTTGTATTGACTGTTGCGCCGCCATCGCGAGCAGGCTCGCTCCCACAAGGAATGGGGGATGGCTGGTTATTTTGCTACACCAATCACCCCCTCCCCCTGCAACTGCCGCAACAAAGCCGCACCATTTTCCATGAACTCCGCCGACCCGGCACTCCCCGCCTCCTCTGCCAACCCTTGCAACTGCCCCTGCCCGCTAACCCCGGGATACTCCTCGATGCGCTGCAACAGCCGCCACGCCAGCGGCGTCAGGGCGGAGAACTTCACGCTCCAGTCTTCAGCCCGGCGTACCAGCAGCAAGGTCGGCTGGTCCGGCGCCTCGTCCGGCTGATAATCCGGTCCCACCAACTGCACCGGCCAGGTGTACGCCAGGGGCCAGGCAAGGGGCGATATCTGCAACGGGTGATCGAGCAACGCATCACTATCACCGGGCGCCAAAGGCTCGGCTTCGGACTGCTGCAACGCCATTTCCACCCATTCGTAGTGCGCCAGTTCGACCATGAACGGCGGCCACGAACCCTCGGTCAGCGCTTGCGGTTCCGAGGCGAGAAACTCGACGAACTCCTCGGCGATTTCACCGAATTTCGGTGTGTGGGCGCGGTAGTCCCGCAGGAAGATCCGCACCAGCGTCCGCCAGCGTTTGTCGCCCAGAATCTGTACCAGCACCGGGAAGGTGCCGCTGATCAGGGTCGACAGGTTGGCAAAGACCAGGTCGCGATAGACCTGGGCGCGTTTGGGGTCCATTTCCGGCGGTGGCGCGCAATGCTCGGGATCGCGCAGGTACAGGCCCATGTTGCTCTGTTGCTCATGCAGCGAACGGTTTGCCACGGTTCACCTCCCGGGTCTGAAGGCGGCGAATGGTCTGCAACTCGGCGACCAGTTCGGAAAACACCGGGAAGTTGAAATCCCGCTCCAGCAGGGTCGGTTGCGCGCCGAACCGGGCGTAGGCTTCGCTCAGCAGCGACCACACCGCCGGCTTCACCGATGCGCCATGGGTGTCGATTTTCAGGGTGTCGGACTCATCGAAGTGCCCGGCGATGTGCATGGCCACCACCCGGGCCGCATCGATACCGGCCAGGAAAGTGCGCGGATCGAAGCCATGGTTGATCGAGTTGACGTAGACGTTGTTGACGTCCAGCAACAGGTCGCAATCGGCTTCGCGCAGCACGGCGTTGGTGAAGGTCACCTCGTCCATGTCCTGCTGCGGCGCGGCGTAGTAGGAGACGTTTTCCACCGCCAGGCGCCGGCCCAGAATGTCCTGGGCTTGGCGGATCCGCGCGGCGACGTGATGCACCGCCTCTTCGGTAAAGGGCAACGGCAACAGGTCGTAGAGATGACCGTCATCGCTGCAGTAGCTCAGGTGTTCGCTGTACAGCGGCACCTTGTAGTGATCGAGGAAAACCCGCACTTCCTGCAGGAACCCGACATCCAGCGGCGACGGTCCACCGAGGGACAACGAAAGGCCGTGGCAGGACAACGGATAGCGCTCGGCAAGCGAACGCAAGGCCGCACCATGGGCGCCACCGATGCCGATCCAGTTCTCCGGCGCGACTTCCAGGAAATCGAAATGGCCGACCGGGGCGGCCTGGAGGTCTTTCATTAAACCGCGACGCAAGCCGAGCCCGGCGCTGGCCTTGGCTGATGTGATGGGGGTCTGCATGGTGTCGATCTCTCGGGTGGTCAGTACACGAACACAGTTAATCGCGCTGATGTATCGAGGCTGTGTGGCGGGCTGACGGAAAATCGCGGGACTTGTATCGCCGGCGGGTCTGTACACACTGCGGTACAAACCCGTCGGTGCGGCTTACGCCAGGTCGTACTTCTCGCGCACCAGATGGCCGATGCCCATGCGGTCCAGAACGTTCATCGGGCACAGGAAGGTCACGCGCACGGTGCCCGGCAGGCGGCTGATGTCGATGGAGCCGGTGATGGTCGCGCGGTTGAGCACCTCGTCGTAGGGCAGCCCGGTGACATTGGCGGCACGCTGCAGGCCGTTCTCCACCGCCAGGTTGAGGTTTTCACCGCTGCCGATGAAGGTGATCGGGCCGCTCTGCTCGATTTCCTGCTGGCCCCAGCGCTCGGCCAGTGCGCGGACGTTGGCCCGCTGCTCGGCGTTCATCGGCCGCGCCATGGGCGGCAGGTCGTCGAGGTTTTGCAGGAGGATCGGGCCTTCCAGGGTCAGGTTTTTGACTACTTCCACAGAAACTTCGGTTTCCCCGGAGCAATCGGTGGCGTGCCCGGCGATCTCGCCGTTGCCTTGCTGGGCGTGCATATCACCCATGTACACCCCGGCCCCCGGCACTTTCACCGGGCAGATAAGCACGCAGCCCTCGCGGATCGAGTTGGTGTCCATGTGGCCGTCGGTCTTGGCCGCGTGCAGCTCTTCGCGGGTCATGCCGAAACGGTGCGGGGCGTTGATCAGGTACTGGCCGAAATCGGCGCAGTTGTGCGAATCGGGCAGGTCACGGGACGGCATGGTGCCGATGTTGCCGAGAAACGGCCGCATGTGCGCGGCGACGCCCGGAATGTCGGCGCGGGCCAGGGACAGAATCGAGTGCTGGGCTGCGAATTCCGGCAGTGCCGACATTTCGGAAGCCTTGCCGGCGAGCTGGTTGGCGATGTCTTGATTGACCGTCAGGCTGACCTGGTTCTGCGCATCGAACACGATCACATAGCCATGGCTGAAGCGGAACGCGCTGACTTCAGCGTTGCAGTTATTGCAGCGAATCGAATCCTCGCCGATGCCTTCGACATGGCTGGCCGGGTGCTCGGTGCCGCACTTGGCGCAGAACTTGGACACGAACGGATCGCCGTTGTAGCGCCCTTCGACGAAGGACATGACCCCGGACGACGTGGCCAGCGAGGTGACGCGCATGCTTTTGATCTTGATCGCCACGGCATCGCCGACTTCAGCGCCGGCAATGGCCACCGGTTGCGTCACTTCATGGCCGCCCTCGAACGCCGGGGTGATCATCGGCCCCCAGCAGCCCGGCGGCGTGCCGGTGATCAGGGTGCCGCCATCGGCCAAGGGGCCGAGCATCGGCTGGCTCGGGCCGATGATGCCGTGGGTGTAATGGTCTACACGCAGGTGATCGACAGGCGTGGCGGTGAGGGTGGAATCAGGAGCAGACGTTGTCATTGTGGTCCCCTATGGAATCAGGAGCGAACGGCCACCGGCTGGGGCGGCCCGGGAAGGGTCAAACAGCCTGCACAGTTCAGCGCAGGTTTGTATCTGCTCTGTGTTCGGGGGTGGTGGGGAATTGCGGGGGACTGTATCGGGGGGCGGTATAGATACATTGCGATACATGCAAATCCCTCTGCCGACCACCATCCCTGTGGGAGCGGGCTTGCCCGCGATGGCGGTGTGTCCGTCAACATTTTCATCTGCTGGTGGACCGCAATCGCGGGCAAGCCCGCTCCCACAGGTTTGGTGCCCACAGGTGGACTTTCGTCGCCTGAGGGCTAGGTGTGCAGCCCCACAACTAAACTTAATTCACCCAGGACAAGCTTCCCGTCCTGTTCATTCCCACGACCACCGCCCACGACGAACATCGCCGCTGGACCGTGATCCTGCAACAGGAGCACATGTGATGGACGAGGCCAGACTCAATGACTTCATGGGCAAACTGGTCAATGACATGGGCGGCGCGGCGATGCTGGCCAATGTCATCCTCGGCGAGGAGCTCGGCCTGTATCGGGCCATGGCCGACAGCCAGCTGACCACCCCAGAATCGCTTGCCGGCAAGACCGGCTGCAACCCAAGGCTGGTGCGCGAATGGCTCAGCGCCCATGCCGCCTCCGGCTACATGGAGCACAGTGAAGGCCAGTTCCGCCTGCCCGAAGAACAGGCCCTGGCGCTGGCGATCGAGGATTCGCCGGTGTACATCGCCGGGGGAATCGGCGTGGTGGCGTCGTTTTTCCACGACAAGGACAAACTGGTCAAAGCCATGCGCGGCGACGGCGGCCTGCCCTGGGGCGATCACCATCCGTGCATGTTCAGCGGCACCGAACGCTTCTTCCGCCCCGGCTACAAGGCGCACCTGATCAGCGAATGGCTGCCGGCCCTCGACGGCGTGGTGGCCAGGCTTACGGCCGGGGCTAAAGTCGCGGACATCGGCTGCGGGCACGGCGCCTCGACGGTGATCATGGCCCAGGCATTTCCCAGGTCGACGTTCGTTGGTTTCGACTATCACGCGCCCTCGGTTTCCGTCGCCACCCAGCGCGCGGAGGAAGGCGGCGTCTCCGACCGGGCGAGCTTTTTCAGCGGCACGGCGAAGGACTATCCCGGCGAGGACTACGACCTGATCTGCTATTTCGATTGCCTGCACGACATGGGCGATCCGGTGGGCGCGGCGAAACATGCCTATGAGTCGTTGAAGGCGGACGGCACGGTGTTGCTGGTGGAGCCCTTCGCCAACGATGCCCTGGATGACAACATCACTCCGGTGGGAAGGCTGTTTTATGCGGCGTCGACCTTTATCTGCACGCCGAACTCGTTGTCCCAGGAAGTCGGGCTCGGGCTGGGTGCGCAGGCGGGTGAGGCGCGGTTGCGCAAGGTGTTTACCGAGGCCGGGTTCTCCAGTTTCCGCCGGGCGACGCAGACGCCGTTCAACCTGATCCTGGAGGCCCGCAAATAACATCCCACTGTAGGAGCGAGCACTCTCGCGATGGACGCCAACGATAACGCTGGCGTCCTGACACCCCGCGGTGTCTGATCCTCCATCGCGAGCATGCTCGCTCCTACAGGGTGCGGCGTGGCGGTGCTAATCTGCGTGTACTCAAGGAGTGCTGAACATGCTCGACCACCACATCCACGACCAGCTCGACCGCCTTCTGCAACTCATGACCGATGA
The DNA here is from genome assembly GCF_020164475.1 of Pseudomonas sp. REP124. GTDB lineage: Bacteria > Pseudomonadota > Gammaproteobacteria > Pseudomonadales > Pseudomonadaceae > Aquipseudomonas. Next base: position 16,943 of record NZ_JAIQWX010000072.1, read on the forward strand.
GCCGTTCGTGGTCCTGACCGGGGCCGGGATCAGCACGCCGTCGGGCATTCCGGATTACCGCGACAACCAGGGCGTACGGCGTGGTCGGCAGCCGATGATGTATCAGGAATTCCTCTCCGCCCCCGAATCCCGCCGCCGCTACTGGGCGCGGGCGATGCTCGGCTGGCCGCGGGTGCGTCAGGCCCGGCCGAACGTGGCCCATGACACCCTTGCCCGTCTGCAGAGCAGCCGCCGGATCAGCGCCCTGATCACCCAGAACGTCGACACCCTGCACGACCAGGCCGGCAGCCACGACGTGATCGAACTCCACGGCAGCCTGCACCGGGTGCTGTGCCTGGACTGCGGCCAACGCAGCGAACGCGATTCGATCCAGCAATTGATGGAGGCGCAGAACCCGTACCTCGCCGGCGTCGACGCGGTACAGGCGCCGGACGGCGATACGCTGCTCGATGCCGCCTTCGAAGCACGCTTCCAGGTCCCCCACTGCCCGCACTGTTCGGGCCAGCGGATGAAACCTGACGTGGTGTTTTTCGGCGAGAACGTGGCGCAGGTCACTGCCGCCAAGGCGATGGCAGCCGTGGAAAAGGCGGCGGGTTTGCTGGTGGTGGGATCGTCGCTGATGGCCTATTCGGCGTTTCGCCTGTGCCGCGCGGTGGCGGATCAGGGCAAGCCGTTGCTGGCGATCAACCTGGGCAAGACCCGGGCGGATGACATTCTGGATCTGAAAATCGAAGGCTCGTGCGAGCAGCTTTTGCCGCTATTGGCCGAACGCCTCAACCCCTGCCCCCCCAATCCCCTGTAGGAGCGAGGCTTGCCCGCGAAGAGGCCCATGAATCCGGCAACGATGTCGACAGTTATGCCGCCTTCGCGAGCAAGCTTCGCTCCTACAAGGAAATCGAGTGCCGTGCGAGCAGAAGTTCACTGTAGGAGCGAGCTTGCTCGCGATGGAGGACCAGACACTGCGGGGCGTCAGGCTGCCAGCGTTATCGTTGACGACCATCGCGAGCAGGCTCGCTCCTACAGGAGAGAAGGGTTGTCAAGGGTGGGAGAGTTGTTCTGCGAGGTTTTCCTCTTTGAGCACATCGAACAGCGCCTGCGCCGCTGCCGACAGCTCTCCCCCAGGCAAGGTGAGCACACCCAAGGCCCGCTCCACCACCGGGTCGCGCAGAGTGATGCAGCGCGCACCGAGCTCGCGCATCTGCCCGGCGCACAAGGCGGGTACGGCACTCACACCCAGCCCGCTGGCGACCATGCGCCCGACCGTCGCCAGTTGATGGCTTTCGAACTCCACCGGCAGCTTCATGCCCCGGGCCTGCAAATGTTCCTCGAGCATCACCCGCACCGTCGACGGTCGTTGCAGGGTGATGAACGGTTCCTTGAGCAAAGTCTGCCAGTCGATGTCCGGCAGATCGGCCAGTGCCGAGTCCCGAGGTACCACCGCCACGAACCGGTCGATATAAAGAGGCGTGAATTGCAGCGAAGAACTCATGGTCGGCTCGAACGCCACGCCCAATTCCACCTGGCGATCGCGGACCATTTCCAGCACCTGCTCGTTGATCACGTCGTTGACCGTGACGTTGACGTTCGGATAGCGCGCGCGGAAGGTCTTGAGCATCGGCGGCAGCAGGTTGCCGGCGAACGACGGCATCGCCGCCAGGGTCACGCGGCCGCGCTGCAGGGTGAAACGCTGGCGCAATTCGTCCTCGGCATTGTCCCAGTCGGCAATCAGGCGGCGCGCCAGCGGCACCAGCGCTTCGCCCTCGGCGGTCAGCGTCACGTTACGCGTGTTGCGGGTGAACAAGCGCCCGCCCAGGCCCTCCTCCAGCGCCTTGATGGTCAGGCTCAGGGCCGATTGCGACAGGTGCAGGCGCTCGCAAGCCACAGCGAAACTCAGGCTCTGGGCCACAGCGAGAAAGGCGCGGATCTGCTTAACGGTCATGTCGCGTCGCTCCAGTTGTAAGCTACAAGCTCTAAGCTGCAAGTAAGAAGCAGCAATTTATTGAGTTTTATCAATCAATCAACCTTAAAAATCAACTTAACAAATAAATCCTACAGCGAGACACTCAACCCCATACGGCTAGCCAGCCGCCCACAAAGAATAAAAGAGGTGCATATGGCAGGTTTCGACAAGCGCGTGAGTTCCTACGAGGAAGCGCTGGCAGGTCTTGAAGACGGCATGACTGTGATCGCCGGCGGCTTCGGTCTGTGCGGCATCCCGGAAAACCTGATCGCCGAGATCAAGCGCAAGGGCACTCGCGACCTCACCGTGGTCTCCAACAACTGCGGCGTCGACGGTTTCGGCCTCGGCGTACTGCTGACCGACCGCCAGATCAGCAAAGTGGTCGCCTCCTACGTCGGCGAGAACAAGCTGTTCGAAGAGCAACTGCTCAAGGGCGAAATCGAAGTCATCCTGACCCCGCAAGGCACCCTCGCCGAAAAAATGCGCGCAGGCGGTGCCGGCATCCCGGCCTTCTTCACCGCCACCGGCGTCGGCACCCCGGTTGCCGAAGGTAAGGAAGTACGTGAATTCAATGGCCGCAAGTACCTGATGGAAGAGTCCATCACCGGTGACTTCGCCATCGTCAAAGGCTGGAAAGCCGACCATTTCGGTAACGTGGTCTACCGCCACACCGCCCAGAACTTCAACCCGCTGGCCGCCACCGCCGGCAAGATCACCGTGGTCGAAGTCGAAGAAATCGTCGAACCCGGCGAGCTGGACCCGGCGCAGATCCACACCCCTGGCATCTACGTCGACCGGATCATCTGCGGCACTTTCGAAAAACGCATCGAACAGCGCACCGTACGCAAGTGATCCCCTGCCCCCGGACCGAATGAAGGAATAACAACAATGGCACTTTCCCGCGAACAAATGGCTCAGCGCGTCGCCCGCGAAATGCAGGACGGCTTCTACGTGAACCTGGGCATCGGCATTCCGACCCTGGTCGCCAACTACATTCCCGAAGGCATGGAAGTCATGCTGCAATCGGAGAACGGCCTGCTGGGCATGGGTCCGTTCCCGACCGAAGAAACCATCGATGCCGACATGATCAACGCCGGCAAGCAGACCGTGACCGCGCGCATCGGCGCGTCGATCTTCTCCTCGGCCGAATCCTTCGCGATGATTCGCGGTGGCCATGTCGACCTGACTGTGCTGGGCGCCTTTGAAGTGGATGTGCAAGGCAACATCGCTTCGTGGATGATCCCCGGCAAGCTGGTCAAGGGCATGGGCGGTGCGATGGACCTGGTGGCCGGCGCCGACAACATCATCGTGATCATGACTCACGCGTCCAAGGACGGTGAGTCCAAGCTTCTGTCCCAATGCAGCCTGCCGCTGACCGGCGCCGGTTGCATCAAGCGCGTGCTGACGGACCTGGCGTACCTGGAAATCGAAAACGGCGCGTTCATTCTCAAGGAGCGTGCACCGGGTGTCAGCGTCGAAGAGATCGTCGCCAAAACCGCCGGTAAACTGATCGTGCCGGACCACGTTCCGGAAATGCAGTTCGCCGACCAGTGAGGAATCATTCCATGCAAGAAGTCGTGATTGTTGCCGCCACGCGTACCGCGATCGGCAGCTTCCAGGGTGCCCTGGCCAATGTTTCCGCGGTGGATCTTGGCGCTGCGGTGATCCGTCAGTTGCTGGCGCAAACCGGCCTGAACCCGGCCGAAGTCGATGAAGTGATCATGGGCCAGGTATTGACCGCCGGTGCCGGGCAGAACCCTGCCCGCCAGGCCTCGATCAAGGCCGGCCTGCCGGTCGCCGTACCGGCCATGACCCTGAACAAGGTCTGCGGTTCGGGCCTCAAGGCCCTGCATCTGGCCACCCAGGCCATTCGTTGCGGCGACGCCGACGTGATCATCGCCGGCGGCCAGGAAAGCATGAGCCTGGCCAACTACGTCATCCCCGGCGCCCGCACCGGCCTGCGCATGGGTCACTCGCAGATCGTCGACACCATGATCAGCGATGGCCTGTGGGATGCGTTCAACGATTACCACATGGGCATCACCGCCGAGAACCTGGTGGAGAAGTACGGCATCACCCGCGAGCAGCAGGATGCCTTCGCCGCCGCTTCGCAGCAGAAAGCCACGGCCGCTATCGAGGCCGGGCGTTTTGCCGATGAGATCACGCCGATCCTGATTCCGCAGCGCAAGGGCGATCCACTGTCCTTCGCCACCGACGAGCAACCGCGGGCCGGCACCACCGCCGAATCCCTGGGCAAACTCAAACCGGCCTTCAAGAAGGACGGCTCGGTGACCGCCGGCAACGCTTCGTCGCTCAACGACGGTGCCGCCGCCGTGATCCTGATGAGCGCGGACAAGGCCAAGGCTCTGGGCTTGCCGGTGCTGGCAAAAATCGCCGGTTACGCCAATGCCGGCGTGGACCCGGCGATCATGGGCATCGGCCCGGTATCGGCCACACGCCGTTGCCTGGACAAGGCGGGTTGGTCGATCGATCAACTCGACCTGATCGAAGCCAACGAAGCCTTCGCCGCACAATCGCTGGCCGTGGCCAAGGACCTGGAATGGGATCTGGACAAGGTCAACGTCAACGGCGGCGCCATCGCCCTCGGCCACCCCATCGGTGCCTCGGGCTGCCGCGTGCTGGTGACGCTGCTGCATGAAATGATCAAGCGTGATGCCAAGAAAGGCCTCGCCACACTGTGCATCGGTGGTGGTCAGGGCGTGGCTTTGGCGATCGAGCGAGCGTAAAGCGTTCAACAGACTGCGCGGGGACCCACGAAGAGCCGTCGCAGCCTGGAAAAACACCCGGTGCACCTTTGGTGACACCGGGTTCTTTTTTTCTGGCCTTCTGGTTTGTTGATTCCTGTAGGAGCGAGCATGCTCGCGATGGTGGACCAGACACCGCGGGGCGTCTGGTTCCCAGCGTTATCGTTGACGACCATCGCGAGCGTGCTCGCTCCTACAGGGGGTCATGCTACGAACTGCAGGATCAGCCAGGCATTGGCCCCGCTGATCACCACGAATAACCCCCACGCCAGCACCCGCGTCGGCAGGCGGTTCACAAACACGCCCATGAGCTTGTGATCGTTAGTCATGCGAATCAGCGGATACAACGCAAACGGCAGCTGCAGACTCAGCACCACCTGACTCAGCACCAGCAACTTGCCCACCGCATCATCCCCCATCAGCCACACCCCGATGAACGCCGGGATCAGCGCCAATCCTCGGGTGATCAGGCGCCGCTGCCAGCACGGCAGTCGAAGGTTCAGAAAACCCTCCATGATCACCTGGCCGGCGATGGTGCCGGTGAAGGTCGAGCTTTGCCCCGAAGCCAGCAGCGCGACACCGAACAGGATGCTGGCCAGCGCCCCGCCCACCAAGGGATCGAGCAAGTGATAGGCGTCCTGAATGTCGACCACGTCGGTGTGTCCGGTCTTGTGAAACGCAGCGGCCGCGAGGATCAGGATCGCCGCGTTGACCAACAGCGCCAGGGCCAGGGAGCCGATGGTGTCGATGCGCGCCAGTTTCACCGCGTCCTGCTTGCTGGCCTGGTCCTTGCCGATCAGGCGTGTCTGGACGATCGAGGTGTGCAGGTAGAGGTTATGCGGCATCACCGTCGCACCTAGAATGCCGATGGCCAGGTACAGCGGCGCGGCGTCGGCAATGGCCGACAATGACGGGGTAAAGCCCCGGGCGACATCCGGCCAGAACGGTTTGATCAGCAGCAGTTCGACGAAGAAACACGCGCCGATGGTGGCGACCAGCACCAGCATGATTGCTTCCAGACGACGGAAGCCACGGTTTTGCAGCGCCAGTACCAACAACGTGTCGAACGCCGTCAGGGCGATGCCGAAGGTCAGCGAGCAGCCCAGCAGCAAATGGAACGCCAAGGCGCAGCCGAGCACTTCGGCGAGGTCGGTGGCGATGATCGATATTTCCGCCAGCACCCACTGGGTGCGCGCCGTGCGTGTGCTATAGCGCTCGCGGCACAGTTGCGCCAGATCGCGCCCGGTGGCAATGCCCAGCCGCGAACACAAACACTGCACCACCATCCCCGCCAGGCTCGCCAGCAGCACCACGAACAGCAGGCTGTAGCCGAACCGCGACCCGGCCTCGATGGCCGTCGCCCAGTTGCCCGGGTCCATGTAGCCGATGGACACCAGCAAGCCGGGCCCGGCGAAGCGCAGGACACGTTTGAAAAATGACGCACGGGGATCGACGGCGACGCTGCCCGCGACTTCTGGCGGGCAGAACGGTGCGGTACCGACTTTGGGCAAACTGAATTTCACGCGGTGGTCCATCAACAGGTGGGGAGGTGGCCAGATTAGACGGTTCGGAGCGGGTGCAACACCCTATGTATCGGCTATTGACTCACACACCCGTAGGAGCACGGCTTGCCGGCGAAAGCGGTGTGTCAGACAGCCAATTACTCAGAGGGCTGACGTCTTCGCGAGCAAGCTTCGCTCCTACAGGAAGATTTTTGTATACAAAACAATGAATCCTTTGGAGCAATTGATCGCTCGCAATGCTAACGTTGAGCCCTGACACAAATGGAGACATACGCGTGCTGATGCTCAAACTGCTGGTGATTCCGGGTTTCCTGCTGCTGATTTCCCTGGCGGGCAAGCGTTGGGGGCCGAGCGTGGCAGGTTGGCTGTCGGGGTTGCCGGTGGTGGTCGGGCCGATTCTGTTTTTCCTCGCCATCGAACAGGGCGAAATGTTCGCCGCGCAATCGGCACTGGCGGCGCTGTCGGCGATGTTCGCGATGATTTCCTTCTGCGTGACCTACGCCCAAGTCGCGCAACGCACGGGATGGCCAATGGCGCTGACGGTTTCGCTGTCGGTGTGGGCGCTGGTCGCCGTGTTGCTGTCGCTGATCCCGCCGTCGCTGACGGTCTCGGTAATCGCCGCCGCCACCGCCCTGCTGGCCTCGCCGTACCTGTTCCCCTCGGTTCAACCGATCTCGTCCGGCCCGGCGCCCAAGTCCGACAAATTGCTGCTGCGCATGGTCGCCGGTGCCCTGCTGACCCTGGCCGTGACCCTGCTCGCCAGCACCGTCGGCGATCGCTGGAGCGGACTACTCGCCGTGTTCCCGGTGCTGGGCAGCGTGATGGCGGTGTTCTCCCAGCAGACCCGTGGCCCGGCATTTACCGCCGCCCTGCTGCGCGCCACCGCCACCGGCATGTACTCGTTCTCGGCGTTCTGCCTGGTGCTGGCATTGGCGCTGCCGAGCATGGGCATGAGCGCTTTTGCTCTTGGTGTAGCGGTGTCCGTGGCGATGCTCGGCGTGACCAAACGCCTCCTGGCCCGCCCCGCACCGTCGATGGCCAAGGCTCAATGACTCATTCGATCATTTCGCACGAGTAGCCCAACAACTCCGTACGTCAATCGAACAGGTTTCCCTCAACATCAGCCTCAGTTCCTACCCCACTACTGACTGAGGCCTACACTATGAAGTTATTTTTCCACCCTTCGCCGAACCCGATGAAAGTCGCCCTGCTGCTCGAAGAACTGCAAACGCCCTACGAGCTGATCGGCGTCGACACCTTCAAGGGCGAGCAGCACCTGCCGGCCTTCCTGGCCATCAACCCGAACGCCAAGGTGCCGGCGCTGGTCGACGGCGACGCCACGGTGTTCGACTCCCAGGCGATCCTGTTGCACCTGGTGCAAAAGCATCAGCGCTTCCTGCCGACCAGCGCCGCCGGCAACGCCGAACTGCTGTCGTGGCTGATGTTCATCGCCACCGGCCTGTCGCCCTTCTCCGGCCAGGCCGTGCACTTCCTGCATCACGCGCCGGAAGATTTGCCCTACGCTAAAAACCGCTATTTCAAGGAAGTCGAACGCCACTATCGCGTGCTCGACCAGCGCTTGGCCGAACATCAGTACTTGGCCGGCGATAGCTACAGCATTGCCGACATGGCCCTCTGGGGCTGGGCCAACTACGCGCCGTACATCCTCGGCGAAAACGGTCTGGCGGCCTACCCGAACGTCAAGCGTCTGTTCGACGAAGTCAGCGCCCGCCCGGCCGCTCAACGCGCCCTGGGCCTGAAAGAAAAACTGGTGCTCAAAGCCGAATTCGACGAAGAAACCCGTCGCAACCTGTTCCCGCAAAACCAGGCGTAATCCACAGCTTCCCGCATTGCGAGGTGATTAAATGAGTGAGCAAGTCGCGTTTATCGTCTATCTGCCGTCCAAACCCGAACGCTTCGCCGAAACCCGCGAACGCCTGCTGGACGTCGTGCACCAGATGTCGGCCGAGCCGGACTTCATCAATACCTGGGTGCACCAGCTCCAGGATGATCCGAACACGCTGGTGCTGTACGAAACCTGGAACTGCAGCAAGGAAGATTTCATCGCTCGTCACCTGAGCAAGCCATATCGGCAGGAGTACGAGCGGCTGCTGCCGGAACTGCTGGCCAGCGAACGCCGGATCGAGTTTCTGGACGTGATCAAGCGCTATCCGGTGCGGCGGGAAGTGTGATTGCACGAGCCCTGGTGACGAGGAGGTTTCTTTCGTCACCAGGGCTTTGTGTTTTTTGAGGTCCTACAACGGCGGACAAATGGCCAAAAATCGAGGATTTGTCCCACAGATTTTTCGGGTTGGTCGTCGGAAGCGGGATGTCTAGGATTCGCTCTGTAGCTTGGCCGGCCTGCTTCATCCGAGCGGAGGCGACAGCAAGCCACATCCCCATTAGACTCTTGCACATTGATCCTGGAGGTCACGATGAGTACCCCGCTTTCCCCCATGGTTTCCGAGTTCGAAACGCAAGAACAGGCCGCCAGCTACGATCGCTGGTTCCGCGCCAAGGTGCAGGCTTCGCTGGATGATCCGCGACCAAGCATCCCTCATGACGAAGCCATGGCTATGCTTGCACAAATGCTGGAAGACAAGCGCAAAGCTCGTCGTGAGGCTTGTTGAGTGGAAACATCAGGCTCTCGACGCCTTGAGCGACATCATTGATTACATTGAGCAGTACAACCCCAAAGCCGCCAACGCCCTACACCGTACGATTGTGACTTCGACTGAAGGCTTGTCCGCCATGCCCTACTGTTACAGGTCTGGCCGACTCCCCGACACTCGGGAAATGGTTGTGCATCGCAATTATGTGGTGGTTTACCGGGTTATGGGGAATGTCGAGATTCTGACCGTTTTACATGCCAGGCGAGAATACCCTTGATGTTTACGACCGCCTGTTAGCCCACGCTGGAACACATCAAACCTCCATGGGATGTTCGCCCCCATCGCGCAACCATCCCTGGAGATTCCGAATGTCTCGTCGCCAATGCGCTGCCGAGCAACAATGGTGCAAGCGGCGCCAGCAAGCCCTATCGCCAAGAGTACGAGCGGCTGCTGGCGGAGCTGCTGACCAGCGAACGCCGGATCGAGTTTCTGGACGTTATCAAGCGCTATCCGGTACGGCGGGAAGTGTGATTGCACGAGCCCTGGTGACGAGGAGGTTCTTTCGTCATCAGGGCTTTGTGTTTTTTGAGGTCCTACAAAGGCGGACAAATGGCCAAAAATCGAGGATTTGTCCCACAAGATTTTCCGGTTGGCCGTCGGAAGCTCGAGGCGTAGCGTCAACGTTCCAAATCAAGCAACAGAAGGCCCCAACCAGCACCCCGGAAGCTCGACCTCATACGTCAAGGATCGACCGTTGTGGCGCAGTACGCTGTTCTAAAACGCTAATTGCCAAGCGCGCGACAGGTGATGTCATGATCACGTCACATGTCGCATGGAGGTGATCGGTATGCCCGCAGTGACCGAGACGAAGAGCGTCACCAGAAAGCCGACCGAGGTGTTGTTACGAGGCCGCAGAGGTGAGACGCGCATGACAATCATCCGATACACACAGAAAGGCTTTGACCTCAACGACGTCAGGGAAATGCTCTCGACATCAACGTTGTACATGGAGTACGGCCTCGTCCAACGCATAACGGGCAAATCCCTCAGGACGGTCCAGCGCCTGGCCAAGGAAACCAGACCGGTTCGACTGAACGAGCAGCAGAGCACCATAGCGTTTCAGTACGCGCGAGCTCTGGAACATGCCAGTGAGGTTTTCGGCAGCCAGCAGTTGGCGGAAGACTGGCTGAAGAAACCTTGCAAATACCTGGACGGAAATGTCCCGCTGGAACTGGTCGGCAATTCGCTGGGTTTTCAGGCAGTAGAGGATTATCTGACCGCAATCGAGCACGGGGTCTATCAATGACCCCTTTGCCCTGGGATGGGAAATGGCATGCATGGCGCCTGGATCGCCAGGTCTTCAAGGAAACCTGGCACAGCGGTCTGGGCTCACGGCAAACCGGCGGTCGATGGAGCCCACCCGGACGCCGGGTTATCTACGCTTCGGCCGATCCATCCACCGCCATCCTTGAGGTCGCAGCGCACACCGGCTTCGATACCCTGGACCGGGTGCCTTACGTTTTGACCTGTTTCGAAATTATCGACGCCCGCCTCATCAAGGTTATCCAGCCAGAGGACGTTCCCAACCCCAACTGGCTTGTACCGTCCCTACCCTCGCCCAATCAGCAGCGGTTCGCAGATGAATTGCTGACCGAACATCCTTTCGTATTAATCCCGTCCGCGGTTACCCGCCATTCATGGAATCTGCTGGTGAGCTGCGATTTGGCCGCAAGCCACTTCAGACTGGTTTCCCAAGAGCGTTTTGGTCTCGATACCCGATTGATCAAGTGAACCGCTCCATCCGTAAGCCCACGCTGGAACACATCAAACCTCCATGGGATGATCGCCCCCCCATCGCGCAACCATCCCTGGAGATTTTCGAATGTCACTGTTGAGTAAAAAAGCCGTTGCCCTGCTGCTGGCGGCGACTGCCACTTTGGGGGCTCTGAATGTGCAGGCGGCGGCCAAGGCCAAGGAGGCGCCGGTGCAGAAGGTCTCGATGCTCGACGGCAAATTCACCTTCACCCTGCCCAAGGGCTTCGTCGCCAATGCGCTGCCGAGCAACAATGGCGCGAGCGGCACCATGTATGCCAACGAGACCACCAAGACGGTTGTGATCGCCGCGCAGAACAGTCTGCCGGAAGGCACCACGGTGAAGGACAACGACGGCGCCTTTCTCGATGGCACCGTGGCCGACTTCGATGCGGCGCAGCGCAAGGCATTGCCCGACTACAACAAGCTCAGCGAAAAGAGCCTGACCCTGAAAGGCAGCGGCCTGGGTGTGCGTCAGGTCGACAGCACCGCCACCCAGGGTGGCGGCATGACCCTCAACACCACGCTGATGGCCGCTTCCGGCACCCACATGACGGTGATTCAGGTCATTTCCCGCCCTGGCGACATGGCGGCCCACGAGACGCTGATCAAGCAGATCGTCAGCGGCAAATAGGTTTCAGGGATTGAGGCGTTGCAACCAGGCGCTCAGGTCCTGAAGTTCTTCGGCACTGATGTTGTGGCCGACACCCTGATAGGCGTGAAACTCCGGTTCCAGTGACACGCTCTGCAACAGGCTGTTGGCTTCGGTGCCGTCGCTGAACGGCAGGCGTTTATCCGCGGTGCCATGACCGATGAAAATCGCCAGCGACTGGCGTTTTTCATCCGGTTTCAATTCGGACTTGAGCACCGGCAGAATCCGTCCGCTCAAGGCGGCGATCCCGCCCACCGCTTCGGGTTGGCGCAGGGCGACTTCATAGGACATGATCGCGCCCTGGCTGAACCCCACCAGGTACACCTTGTCCGGGTTGGTGTGATACTTCTGCGCCGCCTTCGCGATGAAATCCAGCAGCAACTGGCCGCTGGTCTTCAGATCATCGGTCTCTCCGTTGTAGGCACCCTCGCCCTTCTTGCGAAACCACTGATAACTGCCCTCCTCCAACACCATCGGCGCCCGTACCGACAGGTAGGTGTAGGACGCGGGCAGTTCATCCTTAATGCCGAACAGATCCCGCTCGTTACTGCCGTAACCGTGGAGGAAAATCACCAGGGGCTGGTCGCGGGAATCGGGGGTGGTCTGTTCAAGGTACTTGAGCGGCAGATCAGTTTGCAGCGGGGTTTGGGCGTGGACAGCGGCGGACGCCAGCAGCGTGAGCAGAGCCAGAAATTTCAGCATGAGCCTTCCTTCACAGTGCGCAGGATTCGGGGCTGAGCCTAACACCTCTCAGCGCCTGTGCACTCCCCCTGCAGGAGCGAGCATGCTCGCGATGGAAGAACAGACATCGCGGGGTGTCAGGCTGCCAGCGTTATCGTTGACGTCCATCGCGAGCATGCTCGCTCCTACAGTTGAAGCCGATCAGTCGTTGATCAGCTTGCCCGCCCGAATCGGCTGACGCCCCGCCACTTTCGCCTGCCACGTCCCCGGCTGGGTATAGCGCCCGCGATCGATCGCAAACAGCACGCCGCTGGTGCCCGCCCGCACGGTGGTGACCTTGTCGTTCAGCGGGTCGACCACTTCGAACAGGGCGTCGCCCTTCTCCACCCACTCACCGGCTTCGCGCAGGAAGCTGACCACGCCGTGGTGCGGTGCGAAGAGATATTCGGTGCCCTCGAACGGCATGCCTTCGCAGCACTCTTGCGGCGCTGCCGGCCAGTCGCCAGCGATGAATCCCTGTTCGGCGAGAAAGCCCAGAATCGCCTCGCAGTTGGCCTGGGCCTGATCTACGCGGGTGTCACCCATGCTGCCCAGTTCCAGGGTGGTTGCCAGGTTGGCCGGTGGAATCGCAGCGTTGGGGAACGCCCGGGCCAGGCGCAGCCATGGCGAAGAGCAGGACTCGTCGAAGGAACTGCCACCGGAGTCCTCGCACAGCAATGCCACGCCGGCTTTCAGGCGCGCCGCCAGGGACTGCCATTGCGGCCAGTGCTGGGGCAAGGCGTAGACGTGGATCGCCGCGTCGAAGTCGCAATGCAGGTCAAGAGTGATGTCGGCGTCGCAGGCATGGCGCAGCAACAGGCGATGCATGGCTTCCAGCTGAGAGGCCGGAGCTGGCAGATCGTCGAGCACCTGGCCCATGGTCTGGCGGATCAGCGCGATGTTGGCCTCGGCATCGTTGCCCAGACGATCCCCAATCAACTGCCCCACCGGGGCGCTGAGTTCGACGAATGCGCGATTGAAGTTCTTGCCACTACCGAGCTCGAAACGGCCCATGTGACTGCCTTGCAGATGCTGGTCGAGACCGATGGGGTTGGCCACCGGCACCAGTTCGATCACGCCCTGCAACTGGCTCTGGCTTTCCAGCTCGGCCAGGCGTTTTTTCAGTTCCCAGGCGGTACGCATGCCCGGCAGTTCATCGGCGTGCAGGCTGGCCTGGATGTAGACCTTGCGAGTGCCGCTGCCGTAGCGAAATACGCTGAGGGTGCGCTCGGTGCCCAGATGGCTCCAGGGCAGAGGGTGGTCGATGCGTTGCATGGGGGAACTCCTGAATACTGGAAATCGGTGAGATCACCTGTGGGAGCGAGCCTGCTCGCGAAAGCGGTGG
>NZ_JAIQWX010000073.1 GCF_020164475.1 Pseudomonas sp. REP124
TCGACTGATCCACCGCCATCGCAGGCAAGCCAGCTCCCACAGGATCGTCTCCAGTCATGAAGATCCGCCAATTCCTATAACAAGAAACCGGAGAACAACCATGTCGCTCAGCGTGTTCGACCTGTTCAAGATTGGCATCGGCCCCTCCAGCTCCCACACCGTCGGCCCGATGCGCGCAGCCGCGCGCTTCGTCGAAGGCTTGCGCCGTGAGGGGCTGCTGAGCGCGACCACCAGCATCAAGGTCGAGCTCTACGGCTCGCTAGGCGCCACCGGCAAGGGACACGGCAGCGACAAGGCCGTGCTGCTTGGCCTGGAAGGCGAGCACCCGGATACCGTGGACACCGAAACCGTCGCCGCCCGCCTGCAGGACATTCGCGGCAACGGACGCTTGAACCTGCTCGGCGAACACAGCATTGCGTTCAACGAGAAAGAACACCTGGCGATGATTCGCAAACCGCTGGCCTATCACCCCAACGGCATGATTTTTCGCGCCTTCGACTCCGCAGGCCTGCAGATCCGCAGCCGCGAGTACTACTCGGTAGGCGGCGGTTTCGTCGTCGATGAAGACGCCGCTGGCGCCGACCGTATCGTCGAAGACGCCACACCGCTGACCTTTCCCTTCAAGAACGCCAAGGAACTGCTCGCTCACTGCGCCACCTACGGCCTGTCCATCAGCCAGGTGATGCTGACCAACGAAAGCGCCTGGCGCCCCGAAGCGGAAACCCGAGCCGGCCTGCTGAAGATCTGGCAGGTCATGCAGGATTGCGTCGCTGCCGGTTGCCGCAACGAAGGCATCCTGCCCGGTGGCTTGAAGGTCAAACGCAGAGCCACCGCGCTGTATCAGCAATTGTGCAAGAACCCTGAATCGTCCCTGCGCGATCCGCTCTCGGTGCTGGACTGGGTCAACCTGTACGCCCTGGCGGTCAACGAAGAAAACGCCAATGGCGGGCGTGTAGTGACCGCTCCGACCAACGGCGCGGCCGGGATCATTCCGGCTGTGCTGCATTACTACATGCGCTTCATCCCCACCGCGAACGATGACGGCGTGGTGCGCTTTCTGCTGACCGCCGCGGCCATCGGCATTCTTTACAAGGAAAACGCCTCGATCTCCGGCGCCGAAGTCGGCTGCCAGGGCGAGGTCGGGGTCGCCTGCTCCATGGCGGCCGGTGCGCTCTGCGAAGTGCTGGGCGGCACGGTGCAGCAGGTGGAGAACGCCGCGGAAATCGGCATGGAACACAATCTTGGCCTGACCTGCGACCCGATTGGCGGACTGGTGCAAGTGCCTTGCATCGAGCGCAACGCCATGGGGTCGGTCAAGGCCATCAATGCCGTGCGCATGGCCATGCGGGGCGACGGTCACCATTTCGTCTCCCTCGACAAGGTCATCCGCACCATGCGCCAGACCGGCGCCGACATGAAAAGCAAATACAAGGAAACCGCCCGTGGCGGTTTGGCGGTCAACATTATCGAGTGCTGATGAGCCTTCGCGCCGCAGCACACATTTTCAGGAGCTGAGTATGTCCACCGAACAACTGTTGAAAACCCCGTTGCACGCATTGCACGTTGAACTGGGTGCGCGCATGGTGCCCTTCGCCGGCTACGACATGCCCGTGCAATACCCGCTGGGCGTGATGAAAGAACACCAGCACAGCCGCGATCAGGCCGGTCTGTTCGATGTATCGCACATGGGCCAGATTCGCCTGACCGGTGCCAACGCTGCCAAGGCCCTGGAAACCCTGGTGCCGGTGGATATCATCGACCTGCCAGTGGGCATGCAGCGCTACGCGATGTTCACCAACGAAACCGGCGGCATCCTCGACGACCTGATGGTCGCCAACCTAGGTAACGACGAACTGTTCCTGGTGGTCAACGCCGCCTGCAAGGATCAGGACCTGGCGCACCTGCAGAAGCACATCGGCGAGCTGTGCAAGATCGAGCCACTGTTCGAAGAGCGAGCCCTGCTGGCCCTGCAAGGCCCGGCGGCGGTCACTGTATTGGCGCGTCTGGCACCGGAAGTGGCCAAGATGACCTTCATGCAGTTCGCCCGCGTTTCCCTGCTGGGTGTGGACTGCTTCGTCAGCCGCTCGGGTTACACCGGTGAAGACGGTTTCGAAATTTCCGTGCCGGCGGGCAATGCCGAAGCCCTCGCCCGCGCGCTGCTGGCCGAGCCGGAAGTCGAAGCCATCGGCCTGGGCGCTCGCGATTCCCTGCGCCTGGAAGCCGGTCTGTGCCTGTACGGCCACGACATGAACACCGAAACCACCCCGATCGAAGCCAGCCTGCTGTGGGCCATCTCCAAGCCACGCCGTGCCGATGGCGCCCGTGCCGGTGGTTTCCCGGGCGCCGAAAATGTATTCGAGCAGCAACAGAACGGTGTCAGCCGTAAACGTGTGGGCCTGCTGCCGCAGGAACGGACTCCGGTGCGCGAAGGTGCAGAGATCGTCAACGAGGCCGGCGAAATCATCGGCAGCGTCTGCAGCGGCGGTTTCGGACCGACCCTGGGTGGTCCTCTGGCCATGGGTTACGTCGATAGCGCTTATACCGCTCTTGATACCCAGGTTTGGGCAATTGTTCGTGGGAAAAAGGTTCCTTTGCTTGTAAGCAAAATGCCATTTGTTCCTCAACGCTACTATCGCGGCTGATTAACTGTTCCTATAAGTAACGCGGTTGCGTTAACAGTGCACTAATGTGTAACGCAACCGCCATAAAACAGTGCATCTGTTTTACGTCAGCTTCGATTATGAACTTTGCTTATAACGATCGAAAACAACGGAACAAGCGCGAAGAATAAGAACTGCCAATTTCCCGATAATTGCCAGCAAGCTGAGCAAATCCGGGGCTGCGCAGGGGCTTGTTTTTTCTCCCATAGTTGGCGTAGAGTTTGTTCACTGTGTTTGCATGGGTCGCTTGGAATCGTGACCTGGGCAGTAGCCTACAAGTTAGCTACATCCCGTTCGGCGTCTTCTTACTCTCCTGCAACCAGCCCCAGTACTCTGTCACAAGATAGAGACTGTCATTAATTTTAGCGTCAAAGGAAATAAGAAATGTCCCAACGTCAGAGCGGTACCGTCAAGTGGTTTAACGACGAGAAAGGTTTTGGTTTTATCACTCCAGAAAGCGGTCCGGATCTGTTCGTGCATTTCCGCGCTATTCAGGGCAACGGCTTCAAGAGCCTGAAAGAAGGCCAGAAAGTGACTTTCATCGCCGTGCAAGGCCAGAAAGGCATGCAGGCTGACGAAGTACAAGCAGAAGCCTAATCTTCTGTAACGAAAAAGCCCCTGATGCTGACATCAGGGGCTTTTTTGTGCGCGTAAATCCGTAAAATGGCTTCTTTTTTTCGCCGAGAGCCAACATGTCGAAACACCTGCTCACCCCTCAGGGCGAATTTCCTGCCGCTGGCCTGGGCCGTCGTCTGGCCGCGATGTTCTATGACTTCCTGCTGTGTACCGCCCTGCTGATCGTCACCAGCGGCGCCTACAAGATGATCCAGATGGCGATCATCGGCGAAGAGAAAATGCGCGCGCTCACGGAAGCCGGCGCACTCGATGGCGACCCGCTGCTTTCGACAGTGCTGCTGTTTGTCCTGTTTGGCTTCTTCGCCAAGTTCTGGACCCATTCCGGTCAGACCCTGGGGATGCAGGTGTGGTGCATTCGCGTGCAGAACGCCGACGGATCGTCCATCAGCCTGTGGCAGGCGCTGCTGCGCTTTGTGGTATCGATCGCTTCCTGGCTTTGCATTGGCCTGGGGTTCATCTGGTCGCTGTTCGACAAGCAGAAACGCAGCTGGCATGACATGTATTCGGGCACCGAGCTGGTGCGGATTCCGAAGAAAACCAAGTAATTTCGAGTATTCAAAACACTTGTGGGAGCGAGCCTGCTCGCGATGCTTTATGTCAGTCACATCAATATTGACTGACAGTCCGCATCGCTAGCAGGCTCGCTCCCACAGTTATTTTTTGTATTTGCCTGTGAAGCCTCAGGCGTTACCGGCCAGCTTCATTCGCGCAGCCTGGGTGAAGTCCAGCATCCGCTTCAACGGCCGGATAGCCTGGGGAATCAGCGCCGGATCGACAAAGATCTCGTTCGCCCCCTCTTTCAAGCTCTTGAGCGTGCGCTCAAGGGTGTTCATCGCCATCCACGGGCAATGCGCGCAACTGCGGCATGCCGCGCCGTTGCCGGCGGTTGGCGCCTCGATAAACACCTTGTCCGGACACAGCTGCTGCATCTTGTAGAAGATGCCGCGGTCGGTCGCCACGATCAGCGTCTTGTTCGGCAAGGTCTGCGCCGCCGCGATCAACTGACTGGTGGAGCCAACGGCGTCCGCCAATTCGATCACCGAAGTCGGCGACTCCGGATGCACGAGGATCGCCGCATCGGGATACAGCGCCTTCATGTCTTCGAGCTGCTTGGACTTGAACTCCTCGTGAACGATGCAGGCACCGTCCCACAGCAGCATGTCGGCACCGGTCTGACGCTGGATGTAGGTGCCCAGGTGTTTGTCCGGGCCCCAAATGATGGTCTCGCCGTTGTCCATCAGGCTTTCGACGATCTCCAGTGCGCAGCTGGACGTCACCACCCAGTCGGCCCGGGCTTTGACCGCCGCGGAGGTGTTGGCATACACCACCACCGTGCGCTCGGGATGCTGATCGCAGAACGCGGAAAACTCGTCGACAGGGCAACCCAGATCCAGCGAGCACGTCGCCTCGAGCGTCGGCATCAGAATGCGTTTTTCAGGGTTGAGAATCTTGGCGGTCTCACCCATGAACTTGACCCCGGCAACCACCACGGTCTTGGCCGGGTGAGCGTTACCGAAGCGGGCCATCTCCAGGGAGTCGGAGACGCAGCCACCGGTTTCCTCGGCCAAAGCCTGGATGACCGGATCGCAATAGAAGTGGGCAACCAGCACCGCGTCCTGAGCCTTGAGCTCGGCAGCGATGGCGGCACGGTAATGGGCTTCCTCGTCGGCCGTCAGCGGCTTGGGCTGCTTGGCGTCGAGGTGGGCTTGAACCAGAAGGCGTTCGGAAATCTGCGTCATGTTCGCAAGACCTGCAGGCGCATTCGCGCGAAAGTCGAGTATACACCCGGCTCCGGACCCGTCTGGGTACCGCCGGGAAAGTGAGTATTCATCAGGCACGGACAGCGTGAAGATGCGCAAGGCTACAGAATATCCGGCGGATGCAAAAGATGATTCTGACCTGCGCCATATGGTGCACCCCGGAGGCAGGGCCGGGTTAAATCGCGGGCAAAAAAAAATCCGGAAATCCTCACTTGCGTGGGCCTTCCAGACTTTTAAAACAGCTTGAAAATGGTGGGTCGTGTGGGATTCGAACCTACGACCAATTGGTTAAAAGCCAACTGCTCTACCAACTGAGCTAACGACCCGCTGTGTGGTGGCGCGTATAATACTGATTTTTAAGGACTATTCAACACCTATTTTGAAAATAATCAAAAATAAGGTGTTGGGTCGCTGATTCCGCCCGCAACAAAGCCTTCCGCACGCAGTCGGCAGCTGTCGCACTTGCCGCACGCACGCCCTTCATCGTCGGCCTGATAGCAGGAAACGGTCAGGCCGTAGTTGACCCCAAGCTTCGTTCCCTCCTGAATGATCTGCGCCTTGCTGAGGTTTTGCAGCGGTGCCTGGATACGGAAACCATTGCCCTCAACGCCAGCCTTGGTCGCCAGATTGGCCATACGCTCGAACGACTCGATGAACTCGGGACGGCAGTCCGGGTAACCGGAGTAATCCACGGCGTTAACGCCAATGAAGATGTCGCGAGCACCAAGCACTTCCGCCCAACCCAATGCCAGGGACAGGAACACGGTGTTGCGTGCCGGGACGTAAGTGACCGGAATGCCTTCGCCCGGATTTTCCGGGATATCGATGCTGCTGTCGGTCAGGGCCGAGCCGCCCATGCCGTTCAGATTCAGGCCGATCACCTTGTGCTCGACCACCCCAAGATCCCGAGCCACACGCTCGGCGGCATACAGTTCGGCGTGGGAGCGCTGACCATAGTCGAAACTCATGGTGTAGCAGCTGTAGCCCTGAGCGCGGGCCATGGCCACGACCGTCGCCGAATCCAGGCCACCGGACAGCAGGATGACCGCACGTTTTTCTGCAGTGTTCAGTTGTTCCGTCATTTCAGCGCCCCGGCTCATCATTCCAAAGATATTTATGCAGCTGCAGTTGCAGGCGCACCGGCAGGTTGTCCGCCACCACCCAGTCAGCCAGATCCCGTGCATTGAGATCGTGATGGCTCGGCGAGAACAAAACTTCGCCGGCACGTTGCTCAAGACCGTACTGGATCAGCTTGGAAACGGACCACTCATAGTCTTCCCGCGAGCAGATGACAAATTTCACCTGGTCGTTGGGCGTGAGCAGTTCGATATTTTCGTAACGGTTGCGATGGGCTTCTTTCGAGCCCGGCGTCTTCAGGTCGACGACGCGACTGACCCGAGGATCCACGGCCGAGATATCGATCGAGCCGCTGGTTTCCAGCGAGACCTCGTAACCGGCGTCGCACAACCGCTTTAGCAATGGAATGGCGTTGGGTTGAGCCAGAGGCTCGCCGCCGGTGACGCACACGTAACGCGGACGAAAACCGGCTACCTGCTCGAGGATATCGTCGAGTGTGCGAATGGTGCCGCCAGTGAAGGCGTAGGCGCTGTCGCAGTATTGGCAACGCAACGGGCAACCGGTCAGGCGCACAAAAACCGTGGGCAGGCCGGCGGTCCGAGTTTCACCCTGCAACGAGTAGAAAACTTCGGTAATTCTCAATGTGTCTTGCATATTCGCCACGGGCGTAACAGCTAAACAGGCTGTCCGCCTCCGTCAGGCACTTCATGGAACCCCGGCAATGCGTAGATCCCAAAAAGCGTGTTTCAGAAAAAGGGGGTGAATTCTAACGAAAAAACCCGCGACAAGCGCGGGTTTCTTCAAAACGGGTCCGGCAAGCTTACATGCGCTGCAGATCGCGCTGTGCCAGCTGAGCGGCGGAAGTCCCCGGATACTGGGACACCACCTGCTGCAGAATGCCTTTGACCCGGTCGGTGTGACCAAGACGACGCTCTACATCAGCAAGCTTGTACAGCGAATCAGGCACTTTGGCGTGCTTGGGATACAGCTGCGAAACCTTGGCAAATGCCTGACCTGCACCTTGCAGATCGCCTTTGGCCAAATTCACTTCACCCAACCAGTACTGCGCATTGCCCGCGTACTGGCTGTTTGGGTACTTGCGCAGGAAGGCGGCAAAAGCCTGGCTGGCCTTGTCGAAATCCTTGGCCTTGATCAAGTCGAAGGCAGCATCGTAATAAAGCTTTTCCTTCGCCGGATCTGCCGGTTCGCTGCTCGCTGCTGGTGCCTGAGCTGCCGCCCCCGCGGCTGCGCCTGCACCTGCACCTGCTGCAGCACCGGGGGCGTTCAAATCGCCACCGGTAGAAGAATTCTCTGGAGTCGCGGCTGGTGCAACGCCGGATCCTATGCGCCGATCAAGATCCTGGTATCGCTCCAGGTTTTCCTGCTTCATGCGCGCTACATCATTTTGCAGAACTTCGATCACGCCTTGTTGGCGCTCGATCTGCTCCTGCATTTGCTGAAGCTGGTTGAACAGCTGGCCCTGCGCCGAGACAGGAGCCGCAGCCCCTGTCCCGGCATAGGCGCCGTTCGTACCGTAACCAGCAGGCGGATAACTGCTCCCGCTATTGCCGGAGTCATTATCGACCACAGGAACCGCAGCCCACGCCGAGAACGACGCGAGGCTGAGAGCCAGAACAGTTACAGCACGACGGCACGTTCGCATGACGAATTACTTACGCAGTTCGACGCGACGGTTTTGAGCCCAGGACTGCTCGTCGTTGCCGGTGGCAACTGGACGCTCTTCGCCGTAGGAAACCAGTTCCAGCTGAGCTGGGGAAACGCCTTGCAGTACCAGGTAGCGTTGAACGGCTTTCGCACGACGCTCGCCCAGTGCCATGTTGTACTCACGAGTACCACGTTCGTCGGTGTTGCCTTCCAGAACAACGCGAGCGCCGTTTGCTTTCAGGTCTTTGGCGTGAACGTCCAGAGCGCGCATGGCTTCTGGCTTCAGGTCCGAGCTGTCGTATTCGAAGTAGAAAGTGGTGATAGCGCGCAGAGCAGCTTCTTCGCTCAGGGAGCCGTCAACTGCACCAGTGTTAGCGCCGTAACCAGCGTTTGGATCTACCGCGCCTTCACCGGCATTGTCGCCGCCTTTGGACGAGCAACCTACAGCTACAGCCATGGCCAGAGCCAGCGCAGCAAATTTACCAAACTTCAGCATTTCCATCGTGAAACTCCTAATGAACCCCAGTGTGTTAAGTAAAACGTAAAGCGCCGCGTCAGTTCAGGTAAGGGGACCAGGAAGGTTCTCTGACTTCGCCTTGTGCGGTAGGAAGCGGGAGCCTTACGCGTCCATTGATGGACACGAGCATCAAGACTCCCCGGCCCTGCTGGCGGGTGGCGTAGATTACCATGGTGCCGTTGGGCGCAACAGTGGGCGACTCGTCCAGAGTGCTATCAGTGAGGATTTTTACACTGCCTCGCTGCAAATCCTGGGCCGCCACTTTGAAATTGGTGAAACCTTCCTGGCGGTGAATCATCACCAGGGTCTTTTCGTCCGCCGACAATTTAGGGTTGGCGTTGTAGTTACCGACGAAAGTCACACGCTCCGCACCACCGCCACCGACGCTGGTTTTATAGATCTGCGGCTTGCCGCCACGGTCGGAGGTGAAGTAGATGGTCGAACCGTCCTTGCCCCAGAACGGCTCGGTGTTGATGCCGGGACCGTTGGTGACACGAGTAATCGAGCGCGAACCCACGTTCATCACGTAGATGTCCGGGTTACCGTCCTTGGACAGCACGAATGCCAGGCGGCTGCCATCCGGCGACCAGGCTGGCGCGCCGTTCAGGCCTTCGAAGTTGGTCAGTTGCTCACGGCGACCGGTGTCGATGTTCTGCATGAAGATACGCGGACGCTTCTGCTCGAACGACACGTAGGCAATGCGCTTGCCATCCGGTGCGAAACGCGGCGACAGGATCGGCTCGCGCGATTGCAGCAGGGTAACGGCGCGGGCACCGTCATAGTCCGAACGCTGCAGGGTGTAGCGAGTGTTCTTCTCGGAGAAGCGCTCGGCCGTCACGTACAGCAGGCGAGTGGAAAACGCACCCTTGATGCCGGTGAGTTTTTCGAACGACTGGTCGGAGATGTAGTGCGCCATGTCGCGCAACTGGTCCACACCGCCCGACACGCTGCCGGTCAGCACTTGCTGTTCGGTTGCGACGTTGAACAGTGCGTATTGAACCTGCAGGCGACCGCCCGCAGGAACGATGCTGCCGACCATGACGTACTGGGCACCCAGTGCCTTGAAGTCACGGAAGATGATTTCGCTGGCCTGGCTCGGCTGGCTGATCATGTTCTGCTTCGGAATCGGCGAGTAGTAACCAGAGTTGCGCAGGTCGTTACCGATGATTTCCGCCATGTCGTCCGGCAGCACGCTACCGCCCTGGAAACCGAACGGTACAACCGCGATCGGAGTGGCCCGATCGCTGCCGCTGGTAACCAGAATGTTTTTCTCATCCGCCATCGCCAACCCTGCCATACAGCAGATCGCGATCAGCATTCCTCGAAGAAGGTTTCTCACAAGGCTAGATCCTCAGGTGTAAATGTCATCTTGAACGAACGATACGGAGCGAAATCGCTCGGCTTCATTCCCTGCATTTCTGTCAAACGTCCAATATTCTTCACCGCCGCTACAGCCGATGCGTCAAACGGACCGTCACCACTGGACTTGGCCACGCTGACCGAAGTCACCGTACCATCAGGCAACATGCCGATTTGCAACACGACCGTCATGCCTTTGCGGGCCGAAGGTGGACGAGCCCAGCCTTCTGCTGCACGTGCTCGGATCAGGTCATCGAAACTGCCGGCGACTTCGTCACCCTGCTCATCGGCCAAGGCCTGCTGACGCTGCGGCGTGTCGGAAAGCAAATCTGCCAAGGCCTGGGCCTTTTTGTCTTCGGCGGATTTACGTGCCGCATCCTGCGCTTTCTTTTTCGCAGCATCGGCAGCAGCTTTCTTCTTCGCTTCATCGGCGACTTTTTTCTTCGCCTCTTCAGCTTCAGCTTTCTTCTTGGCGTCTTCCGCGGCTTTCTTCTTCGCGTCTTCGACGATCTTTTTCTTCGCTTCTTCAGCGGCCGCTTTCTTGGCCTCTTCTTCAGCAGCCTTCTTGGCTTCTTCTTCAGCTTTCTTCTTGGCTATATCAGCCAATTGTTTCTCTTCTGCCTTCTTGGCTTCGGCGGCTTTCTTCGCGTCGTCGGCTTTCTTGGCTTCATCAGCCTTTTTTGCCTCGTCCGCTTTCTTCGCCTCATCGGCCTTCTTGGCTTCCTCGGCCTTTTGAGCCGCTTCTTCTTTCTTTTGTTCCGCAGCCTTCACGGCTTCCTGCTCGATCTTCTTCTGCTCCATCTGCTCGACTTCGGTCTGGCGCGCGGCGGATTTCTTCGCCTCACCCGCAATCTTCTGATTGGTCTGGGTGGTTGCCTGACTTTTCGATTTCAGCTGGTACAGGGTCGCCTGAACGATAGGCTTGGCCGGCGGCAGTTCCGGTGTGAAGGCGAAACTGACGAACAGCATGCCGAACACCAGCACGTGCAAGCCGATCGCCCAGACACTAGGCCAGAAGTAGCTTTCCGAGGCGGACGGCTCTCGCTGTTGCTGCATCAGGGCGCCTCGGTAATCAAGCCAACGTTACCGACCCCGGCTTTCTGCAACCCGCCCATGGCGCCCATGACGGAACCGTAGTCGACGCTCTTGTCGCCGCGAATGAAGACTTGGGTACGCTTGCCGCCTTCGTTGCCGACGCGAATGATCTTGGTGACCGCATCAGTCATTTGCGGCAGGGTCATGGCGCGATCCTGCTGCTTTTCGGTGTCGACTTCGCTGCCAAGGTTCCAGTAGTAGGTCTTGTCAGCCTTGATCGAAATGGTCAGGACCTGGGTGTTGTTGTCCTGCGGCAAGGCTTCGCTGGAAACCTTCGGCAGATCAACTTTCACGCCCTGATTGAGCATCGGCGCGGTCACCATGAAGATGACCAGCAGCACCAGCATCACGTCGATGTAAGGCACCACGTTCATCTCGGCGACCGGCTTGCGCTTGTTTCGCGCTCGAGCGATTAAAGCCATTGGTAATTACCTGCTCAGTCTTCGCTGGTGTGCACTTTGCGGTGCAGGATCGCCTGGAACTCATCGGCGAAGGTGTAGTAACGGCCGATCAGCGTTTCGCTGCGAGCGGCGAAACGGTTATAGGCGATAACGGCAGGAATAGCGGCGAACAGACCGATCGCCGTAGCGATCAGGGCTTCGGCGATACCTGGCGCTACGGTGGCCAGGGTCGCTTGCTGGGCTGTGGCCAGACCACGGAAGGAGTTCATGATGCCCCATACGGTACCGAACAGACCGATGTACGGGCTGACGGAACCTACGGTGGCCAGGAAAGGCAGGCTCTGTTCGAGCTTTTCTTCTTCGCGGGAGATCGCTACGCGCATGGCACGGGCAACGCCTTCCATGACTGCTTCAGGATCAACGCCTGGCTGCTGACGCAGACGGGAGAACTCCTTGAAACCGGCGCGGAAGATCTGCTCGACACCGGAATCCGGGTCCGGGTTGCTGCCTGCCTGACGATAGAGTTTGGACAGGTCGATGCCTGACCAGAAACGCTCTTCGAAACTCTCAAGAGCGCGTCGACCGGCACGCAGCAGGTTGCTGCGCTGAAAGATCATGATCCATGAGGTCACCGATGCGGCTACCAGGGTCAGCATTACCAGTTGCACCACGATACTGGCATTGCTGACCAGGCTCCACATGGAGGAATGGTCGACGACGTTAGCTTCCACGCTTTATCTCCTGCGTTGAGTGTGTACCCGCGCCGCTCACGTCGGCAAAGGCCGCTCGTAGAGCTTCGGGAATGGCCCGGGGTTTCAAGCTGTTGGTGCGCACACAGGCCACCAGAAACTGCCCTTCGCAGAGCAGTACGTTATCCGTGGCCCGCCTGACCTGCTGTTTGAAGCGCAGGCTGGCACGGTTCAATTCGATTACTTCAGCGCTTACCAGCAGTTCGTCATCCAGTCGCGCCGGCGCGTGGTAGCGCGCTTCGCTGGAATGCACGACGAACAACAGGTCCTCCCCTGCCAGCTGCGATTGGGCAAAGCCCAGTTCCCGTAGCCGCTCGGTTCGAGCCCGTTCCATAAACTTGAGGTAATTAACGTAATACACGATGCCGCCCGCATCGGTGTCCTCGTAATAAACGCGACAACGATGTGCGAAAGGCTCAAGCCCGTTTTGCGCGCGCATACTCTAGTGCTTACTCCTCGGGTTGCCAATCCGGCAGGCAACTGTTTTTCATTGTTCTGCGGCTTTCTCGCGAAAGTACGGTCCTAGGACAGCACAATGCCCGAAAATTCAGCGCGCAAAAGTCATTTAATCGTCCACGGAATCGAGAAACTCGTCTACAACGGGCATTTCGCCCAATCGTGACGGAATGTTTAAGCCGAAGTGCAGATAAGCATGCCGTGTCACTACCCGCCCCCGCGGGGTCCGCATGATGTAGCCCTGCTGGATCAGATAGGGCTCGAGCACATCTTCAATGGTGTGGCGCTCTTCACTGATGGCTGCGGCAAGGCTATCCACGCCAACCGGTCCGCCATCGAACTTCTCGATCATGGTCAGCAACAGACGCCGGTCCTGATGATCGAAACCACGCTCATCGACATCCAGCAGGTTCAGGGCCATGTCGGCCACCGGCTTGGTGATGTGGCCCTTGGCACGAACTTCGGCGAAGTCCCGGACCCGGCGCAGCAAACGGTTGGCGATCCGCGGCGTGCCGCGGGCACGACGGGCGATTTCAAAGGCGCCTTCCGGCTCCAGCGGCAAGCCGAGAATGCCCGCCGAACGACTGACGATCGTCGACAGGTCGGCGTTGCTGTAGAACTCCAGACGCTGAACGATCCCGAAACGGTCGCGCAACGGGTTGGTCAGCATGCCCGCCCGCGTGGTCGCGCCGACCAGGGTGAAAGGCGGCAAATCGAGCTTGATCGAGCGTGCGGCGGGGCCTTCGCCGATCATGATGTCGAGCTGGAAGTCTTCCATGGCCGGATACAGCACTTCTTCGACAATTGGCGAGAGGCGATGGATTTCATCGATGAACAGCACATCGTGAGGTTCGAGATTGGTCAGCAGCGCCGCCAGATCACCTGGACGCTCCAGAACCGGACCCGAGGTGCTTTTGATCGAGACGCCCATTTCCTGGGCGATGATGTTGGCCAGGGTGGTCTTGCCCAAGCCCGGAGGACCGAAAATCAGCGTGTGATCCAGGGACTCGTTGCGACCACGAGCCGCCTGGATGAACAACTCCATTTGCTCACGAACGGTCGGCTGGCCGATGTATTCAGCCAGACTGACAGGGCGAATCGCCCGGTCCTGGACTTCCTCGCGCTCACGGGGGCCACCACCTGTGGCGGCAATCAGACGATCAGCTTCAATCACTTAGATCATTCCCTTCAGGGCACGACGAATCATGTCTTCGCTGCTCAAACCTTTCTCCTTGATCGCGGAAATCGCCTTGCTGGCTTCCTGCGGCTTGTAACCCAGGGAAATCAGCGCGCTGACCGCATCGTTCTCGGCGGTATTGACCGGCGCCGGACCATCCGGCTGGTTCGGTACCAGGGCGAACATGGCCGGAACGGCTTCCCAGGCCTTGAAGCGGTCCTTGAGTTCGACCAACAGGCGCTCGGCGGTTTTCTTGCCTACGCCCGGCACCTTGGTCAACGCCGAGGTGTCCTGGGATTGCACGCAGCGCACCAGTTCGTCGACTTCCAGACTCGACATCAGGGCCAGGGCCAGTTTCGGTCCCACACCATTAAGACGGATCAACTCGCGAAAAAAGTCTCGCTCGCGCTTGCCGACGAAGCCATAGAGTAACTGCGCGTCTTCGCGTACGACCAAATGGGTGTGCAGCGTCAGCGGTTCACCGACCGACGGCAAGCGATAAAGCGTGGTCATGGGCACTTCAAGTTCATAGCCCAAACCGTTTACATCCAGAATCAGGTGCGGCGGCTGTTTCTCAGCCAGTGTGCCGCGCAAGCGTCCAATCACGTTACAGATCCTTGAGCGTTGGCCGGCGCGATGCCGGCGACTGACAGAGCGAGGGTCCTGCGCCAGCCGAGGCGCAAATCCCTGATTCCATGAAATTGACTGCCGATGCTATCAGAGACGCAGGCGCCCGCCACGACTGCGTGCCGCACCCAGCCCATGAGGCAGCAGGCTGGAACGGGTGTGAGCGTGGCAAATGGCAATGGCCAGGGCATCCGAGGCGTCGATCTGCGGTTTACTGGTCAGTTTGAGCATGTGCATGACCATCATCTGCACCTGCTCCTTGTTGGCGGCGCCGGTGCCGACCACTGCCTGCTTGACCTGGGTCGCGGTGTACTCGGCAATCTCCAGGCTTTCTTCCGCGCCGGCAACGATAGCGGCACCACGGGCCTGCCCCAGTTTCAGGGCGGAATCGGCATTGCGCGCCATAAACACTTTTTCGATGCCCATGGTCACGGGTTTGTAGGTCTGAATGATCTCCCGCACCCCACGGTAGACGATCTGCAAACGTTCGTGCAGCTCGCCAGCACCGGTGCGGATGCATCCGGAGGCCACGTATTCGCAGCCTCGACCGGTATCGCGTACCACGCCATAACCGGTGATGCGAGAGCCGGGGTCGATGCCAAGGATTAAAGTCATAACGCCTGTGGGTCCGTGAACTATCTATATCCAAGTACAACACATAACAAATGTGGGAGCGGGCTTGCTCGCGAAGGCGGTGTATCAGTTACCGAAATTGGACTGACACACCGCTTTCGCGAGCAAGCCCGCTCCCACAGGGGGCCGGACTTGCCTTAACCGAGCTGCGCGGCGACCGACTCCGGAATATCCGCGTTGGAGTAGACGTTCTGCACGTCATCCAGATCTTCAAGCATGTCGATCAGCTTGAGGACTTTCTCGGCGCCTTCCAGATCCAGCTCGGCGCTGGTGGTCGGCAGCATGACGATTTCCGCGTCATCACCCTTGAAGCCCGCTGCTTCCAGCGCGTTACGCACCGAATAGAAGCCGGCGAACGAGGTGAAGACATCGACAGAGCCGTCTTCGTTGGTGACCACGTCATCGGCATCGGCTTCCATCGCCGCTTCCATCAATGCATCTTCATCGACGCCCGCGGCAAAGGAAATCTGCCCCTTGCGCTCGAACAGGTAAGCAACAGAACCGTCGGTACCCAGGTTGCCGCCGCACTTGCTGAACGCATGACGCACGGCCGCCGCGGTACGGTTGCGGTTGTCGGTCATGCACTCGACCATCACCGCAACGCCGCCTGGACCGTAACCTTCATAGGTCAACTCGACCATGTCATCGGTATCGGCTGCGCCGGCACCGCGAGCAACGGCGCGGTCGATGATGTCGCGACTCATGTTCGCGCCCAGCGCCTTGTCCAGGGCCAGCCGCAGACGCGGGTTGGAACCTGGATCACCACCACCCTGACGGGCAGCGACGGTCAGTTCACGAATCCACTTGGTGAAAATCTTGCCCTTTTTGGCATCCTGACGTTCTTTGCGGTGCTTGATGTTCGCCCACTTGGAATGACCTGCCATAACTCGCTCCGAATTCTCTTTGGAACATTGCCGCAACGCCTTGAGGCGCCCACCGGCAAAACAATATCGACCTTGAAAAAAAAGGCGCATCCGAAGATGCGCCCTTCAGACAGCCTTACTCGGCTTTAGGCGTTTCGCGCAAACGGATGTGCAATTCGCGCAGAGCCTTGGCATCTACCTGACCCGGTGCCTGAGTCATGACGTCCGCCGCGCTCTGGGTTTTCGGGAAGGCGATCACTTCACGGATCGACTGGGCGCCGGTCATCAGCATCACCAGACGGTCCAGACCGAACGCCAGACCACCGTGCGGTGGCGCGCCGAACTTCAGGGCGTCGAGCAGGAAGCCGAACTTCTCTTCCTGTTCAGCCTCTTCAATGCCCAGCAGACGGAATACGGCCTGTTGCATTTCCTTGCGGTGGATACGGATCGAACCGCCACCCAGCTCGGTGCCGTTGAGGACCATGTCGTAGGCGCGGGACAGAGCGGTGGCCGGGTTGGCTTCCAGCTCGGCCGGGGAGCACTTAGGCGCGGTGAACGGGTGGTGCAGAGCGCTGAAGCTGCCGTCGTCGTTCTCTTCGAACATCGGGAAGTCGACGACCCACATTGGCGCCCACTCGCAGGTCAGCAGGTTGAAGTCGTGACCCAGCTTGATCCGCAGCGCGCCCAGGGCTTCGCTGACGATCTTGAACTTGTCGGCACCGAAGAACACGATGTCGCCATCAACCGCGCCAACGCGATCGAGGATCACATTGAGGTTGGCTTCAGGGATGTTCTTGACGATTGGCGACTGCAAGCCTTCGACGCCCTTGGCGCGCTCGTTGACCTTGATGTACGCCAGGCCCTTGGCACCGTAGATGCCGACGAACTTGGTGTAGTCGTCGATCTTGCTGCGCGGCATGCTCGCCCCGCCCGGTACGCGCAGTGCGGTAACACGGCATTTCGGATCGTTGGCCGGGCCGCTGAAGACCTTGAATTCAACGTCTTTCAGTTGGTCGGCAACGTCCACCAGTTCCAGCGGGTTACGCAGGTCCGGCTTGTCGGAGCCGTAGCGACGCATGGCTTCTTCGAAAGTCATGTGCGGGAAATCGCCGAATTCCAGATCCAGCACTTCCTTGAACAGGTTGCGGATCATGCCTTCGGTCAGGCCCATGATGTCTTTTTCATCGAGGAAGCTGGTTTCGATGTCGATCTGAGTGAACTCAGGCTGACGGTCGGCACGCAGGTCTTCGTCGCGGAAGCATTTGGCGATCTGGTAGTAACGGTCGAAGCCGGCGACCATCAGCAGTTGCTTGAACAGCTGTGGCGATTGCGGCAAGGCGAAGAAGGAACCGGCGTGGGTACGGCTAGGCACCAGGTAGTCACGGGCGCCTTCCGGGGTAGCACGGGTCAGGATCGGGGTTTCGACGTCGAGGAAGCCGTTCTCGTCCAGGTAGCGACGGATGCTGGTGGTCATGCGCGAGCGCAGACGCAGCTTTTCGGCCATTTCCGGACGACGCAGGTCGAGGAAGCGATAGCGCAGACGGGTCTCTTCACCGACGTCGGAGAACTCGTTCAGCGGGAACGGCGGGGTTTCCGCTTCGTTCAGCACTTCCAGCTCATAGCCGAGCACTTCGATCATGCCCGAGGCCATGTTGGCGTTGGTCGCACCGGCAGGACGCAGGCGCACCTTGCCGGTGATCTTCACGACGTATTCGCTGCGCACGCGATCGGCAGCGGCGAAGGATTCAGCGCGATCCGGGTCGAACACCACCTGGGCCAGACCGTCACGATCACGGATATCGAGGAAAATCACCCCACCGTGGTCACGGCGACGGTGAACCCATCCGCAAAGGGTAATTTCCTGGCCTTCCAGGCTTTCGTTCAGTTGGCCGCAATAATGGCTGCGCATCATGGTCGTGGTTTCACTTCTCGTAATTCGAAATTCGGTTGGAGACCTTGCGCATATCGGCTGACCGATGGTGCAAGCGCTCGCGTGTGTGATTCAGTTCAGGGCAAAACCCTAATCAGCTTTATCGCCGCCGGCCAGATTCTTCTTCGAACCGGTCTTGAAATCGGTCTCGTACCAGCCATTGCCGCTGAGACGGAAACCCGGCATCGACAACATCTTCTTGAGCTCTGGCGCCTGACATGCAGGGCAGTCTACCAGCGGCGGCGCGCTGATCTTTTGAATGGCTTCCAACTGATGACCACAGGAAGCACATTGGTAATCGTACATCGGCATGGGGCTGTCTCGGCGATCAGATTGCTACCGCGCACGCTGGGTATTGCGGCAAAGGGCGAGATTATATCCATTAAATGCGACCTGTGCAGCCGTAAGACTGCACAGATCGACATGCTGCGTTTTCATTGCCGGGACTCGACCCTGCTGGCGCATCCCGCTTCTTTAAGGCTGTGTACAACACAGATCACCCGCACCAGACCGCTGAAGTTCTTCACCCCGCCGTGGCGCAAATGGACCTCACGATCAAGGTGAGACAGCAACGCACTGACCGAACAGCTATTGACCCTGGCCATTTCGCTCAAGATATCCCAGTAAACCTGCTCAAGCCGCAAACAGGTCGCGAAGCCATTGAGCCGCACCGACCGGGACAGGGGTTGAGCCAGCCCCATATCGAACTCGCTGACAAATGGATCGACCTTGATGCCCTTGGACGAGTCCACCCTTCTCTCACTTCTTCTCTCTCCATGAACCATTGCGTTGACACTCCTTTGCCATCCCTGGTTTGCGTAGCGCTTGTGCGCTCATGGAACCGCGGGCACAAAGTTATATCCAGACGACTTTTTTCCCTTCCCTGTAGGAGAAGCCAACAACGAGAGGCAGATCATGGAGAGCGTCCTACGCCTGACCTTTTCCTTGTCTGACAGGCGAAATTTCACTCAAACAGCAGGTACTTTTCGACGGAAAAGTTTTGATGAGAAGTGCAACGCGCGAACAGGTAGTCCGTCCGCGCGCGTGCAAGTGTTACTGATCGAGCAAGGCGCGCAGCATCCAGGCCGTTTTTTCGTGTACCTGCATGCGCTGGGTCAACAGGTCAGCCGTCGGCTCGTCGCTGACTTTGTCCAGCAAGGGGAAGATCCCGCGGGCGGTGCGCGTGACCGCCTCCTGCCCCGCCACCAGTTGCCTGATCATTTCTTCAGCGCTTGGTACGCCCTCCTCTTCTTTAATGGAGGACAGCCGCGCATAGATCGAGTAGGCGCCAGGCGCGGGAAAACCGAGGGCGCGAATACGCTCGGCGATGGAATCGACCGCCAGGGCCAACTCGTTGTATTGCTCTTCGAACATCAGGTGCAGCGTGCGAAACATGGGCCCGGTAACGTTCCAATGGAAGTTGTGGGTCTTCAAATAAAGTACATAAGTGTCCGACAGCAGCCGCGAAAGACCATCGACGATGGACTTGCGGTCCTCTTCACTGATTCCGATATCGATTGCCATGCTTTTCCCCTTAAAGGTGATGAATTCCATCCGACAGGTGCAGGATCACTCTAGCAAGCCTGTCGCGGCATCGCAGCCCCGGAGGTGCCCCAGTCCAGCGGCAACCCCCTGCAATGCACCGCTGGACTCCTTGATTTGAGTAGCCACAAGCTTTGCTGTTAAATAGATGCCGTGTCGCTGACGCCCTTATTTTCCGGGCACTGCGCATAGGCTGATGACGGAAACGTGCCCACCGCCTCTTCTTGTTCATTTCGAAGCGAACCGTCCCCCATCAGCTCTTCCTTGTGATCCGTCTTAACGTGAGTCAATAAAAATGTTGAAAATCGTCCACCTGCTATTGGGCACGGCAGCCTTGCTGTTGTCCTTCATACCCAGCCTGCGAACCGAAGCTGTTCCTTACCTGCAACAACCCGACGCGTTGTATCTGGCTCTGTTCGGCCTGCTCAACCTTGTCCTTGCCCCAGTGATTCCCAACTGGAACAAGGGTGCGCGTCATCACCTGCAAAACCTGGTCAGCGCCCTGCTGATGCTGGCTGTCGTTCTGCAAACCCTCACGCTGATCGCGCCAATGCCCGTCATTGCCGGCCAGCCAACTGTACTGTTCAGCCTGATCGCGGCCTTCATCGCCGTGGTTCTGCACCTGGCCATCAGCTTCTACAAATCGTCACCGGCCGCTGCTCCAACCAACTACGACATGACCAACCGCGATACCGGTACCGTCAAGTGGTTCAACACCTCCAAGGGCTTCGGCTTCATTTCCCGCGATTCCGGCGACGATATTTTCGTGCACTTCCGGGCGATTCGCGGTGAAGGCCACCGTGTCCTGGTCGAAGGCCAGCGCGTGGAGTTCTCTGTGATGAATCGTGACAAGGGCCTGCAAGCAGAAGATGTGATCGCCGCTCTGCCGCGACGCTGATTCGAAGGCATAAAAAAACCGCGAGCAGTTGTGCTGTTCGCGGTTTTTTATTGCCTGGCTTTTATAGACTGGCTTTTCTATATGCCAGTCAGTAATGCGGTGGCGGCGCCTCGTCTTCGAACGACTCGAATCGGCCGGCCATTTCCTCCTGGCGCTTGAGCAATGCCGCCATTTGCAACTGCAGACGCTCAACTTCACGCTGCTGCGTTGCCAGCACATCATTCAAGGCCTGGATGGTGTCATCCTGAAACGCCAACTGGCTCTCCAGATCGGTAACGCGATCTTCCAGGCTCATGGCTCACTCCTGCACAAATTTGAAGTCTTCGGGTAACACAGCCCGCAGCCGCTCACGAATCGCGGACACCTGATCGGCACTGTAAGGAATGGCCGGATGCTTGCCCCAGACCGGAGCCGGCCACGCGGCGTCTTCGCGCATGCGCACGATCACATGCATGTGCAACTGGCTGACCACGTTACCCAGGGCGCCAATGTTCATCTTGTCCGCCGTGAATGCCTTCTTGAGCAACTCAGCCAGCAAGGTCGTCTCCTGCCAGAGCATCTGTTGATCTGCGACACCCAACTGAAATATCTCGCTGATATCGTCGCGACGAGGTACCAGGATGAACCAGGGATAGTTCGAATCGTTGGACAGCAGCAGCCGGCACAGCGGGAAATCACCGATCGGCAAGGTGTCTTGTTGAAGTCGTGAATCTAAAGCGAACACTGCGCGCACTCCCGCCGGGTCATCATTTTCAGCTTAGCGCCCATCCACCAGGGATCGAGCACCAAGCGACAGGACAGCAGCATACCTGCGAATGCGGTCGTCATCACGGTGATCGCGCCAACCTTGCTCCGGGATGTGACACCAAGCGAAAAAATGCACCATTACAGAACCACAACCAGCAGAAAAAATGCTGGAATGACCGCCGGGCAAGGGTTCGTTCATTCCTCAGGAGCCAACCGACTGTGTGAATTCAGTACAGCAATTGAAATTTTTTGCACCAAAACCGGACAGTGCGTCTACGCTGACTGCTTCGAGCATCCGCCAATTACTCACTGGCGGGGTGAACCGGTAACATTTTTGGTTGTCACGGGGCGGTAACACGATGTTCAACACCATGTCGAGAAAGGCGTCAACCCCCAGCGCAAGCACGATGTGCCCCCCGGTTTTATGGGGTTTTTACGGTATCAGTCAGACTTTTTGAAAAAAATATGGGCGGCGCAGCGATTTGTGCACGCTTGTTGCATTCACACCCACATCGTCTATAAGGCCCACGGGAAGTGGAAGCCTCAGGACTAAATAAAACAGTGGCAGGGTAGCCCGATGGAGATACAAACGTTTCACCAGGGACTCTTTTTACCGATGCGCCAGTCCAGAAAAACAGCATTAAAGTTGTCCGTTCGGTTGCATCGGGGCTGTAAATTTGCGACATCTAGCAAGCTGTTAGCGACAGGGTCGTAAAGAAGCTGAAAGGTTAGATGCGCAAGTATCGCCAACATTGGTCGACGTGATATAAGTTTGCGCCGACACAAAAAGAAAGAGCCGCCCAGATACTAAAAACAGGTGGGACGGCAATACTCTTCTAAAAACCAAAGGAGCAAATCACGATGCGCGTGATGAAGTGGAGCATGATCGCACTGGCTGTTGCAGCTGGTACCTCGCAGTTCGCAGTAGCGTCTTCGCAGGATGAGTCCAAGGGTTTCATCGACGATTCGAGCCTGAAACTGAAAACCCGTCTGGAATACATGAACCGCGACTTCCGTAATGGAGCCGGTAACATTTCTGATGGCGCTGGGGGTTTCAAAAGCGGCTACCGTCAAGATACCGGTATCAGCCAACTGCTGACTTACGAATCGGGCTTCACTCAGGGCACCATCGGCGTCGGCCTCGATGCAATGGTAATGGGCACCGCCAAACTCGACGGCGGTTCGGGTCGTGCCGGTAACGGCTTGTTCGCTACCGACAGCGACGGCAACCCGGAAAAAAGCCAGGGCAAAGGCGGTGCAGCCGTCAAATTCCGCCTCTCCGACACCACTCTGAAATACGGCCGTCAATTCGTCGCCAGCCCGGTTTTCGCTACCGACGACAGCCGTCTGCTGCCAGAAGTTGCTGAAGGTACCTTGCTCACCAGTAAAGAAATCAAAGGCCTGGAACTCAGCGCCGGTCGTTTTACTGCACTGAGCTCGCAAACCGGCATGGGTAAAGACACCATCAACGGTAAGCACACCCCGGGCCTGACCAGTGCCAACATCGCTGGCGCGACCTATCAGTTCACTGATAATTTCGTTGCCGGTATCGCTGCGTCTGACGTTGATGATTACTTCAAGAAGCAATACATCAACGCTAACTACACGCTTCCGATTACTGACGATCAATCGCTGAACTTTGACTTCAACGCCTATCGCACCAAAGATCAGGGTGAAGCACTGTACGGCGAACTGGACAACAAACTGTGGAGCCTTGCAGCGGCCTACAGCCTGGGCGCTCACAAATTCACCCTCGCGTTCCAGCGCTCGTCCGGCGACACCAACTACCTGTACGGTGTAGACGGTGGTAGTGCGATTTTCGTATCCAACTCCATCCAGATCTCCGACTTCATCGGTCGTGAAGAGAAATCCTGGCAGGCTCGCTACGATCTGAACATGGCTACCTACGGTGTGCCAGGCCTGAGCTTCATGACTCGTTACGTATACGGTGACAACATCGAAACGACCGAGGGTACCGAAGGTAAGGAACACGAGTTCAACTTCGAAACCAAGTACGTACTGCAAGAAGGTCCAGCCAAGGATCTGTCGTTCCGCCTGCGTAGCGCAGTTTACCGTGCAAACGGTGCGTACAACGCTGACTACACTGCAGACAACAACGACGTTCGCCTGATTGTCGAGTACCCACTGAGCATCCTGTAATCCAGGTGCACTACCGGAAGTACTGTTGATCAAAAAACGCCCACCTCTTCAGGTGGGCGTTTTTTTATACCTGCCATATGCCAAATACGGCGGCAAACAACTTCGGCGCATGATGTTAATACTTTTTTAAATGACCTGATCAATAGTCACAAAAAAGCCCGGGAGTTTTTTATTCTCCCAGGCTTAGTCAGTAACAAAGAAAACACATTTATTGCACTGGCGCTTCCTGAACCACGCGAACTACGCGCTGAGGAAATGGAATGTCGATACCGGCTGTTTTCAAACGATCCCGGGACTGCTCGTTAAACATGAACATCACGTCCCAATAATCCGCTGTTTTCACCCAGACACGCAGGGAAACAGTGATCGAACTGTCACCCAATGTCGAAATAACGGCTTGTGGTGCCGGATCCGCCAGAACGCGCGGATCCTTGGCAAGTTCAAGCAATACCTGACGTGCCTTCTGTAGGTCGGCCTCGTAATCAACGCCTACATCGAACACCACCTTGCGAGTCGGCTGGCGATTGGTATTGGTGATAATACCGTTCGACAGATTACCGTTCGGCACGATGATGGTCTTGTTATCGCCAGTGCGCAGCACGGTATGGAAAATCTGGATGCTGTCGACAGTACCGGCAACACCCTGGGCTTCGATCCAGTCACCAATCCGGAACGGACGGAACAGCAGAATCAGCACGCCGCCGGCGAAGTTCGCCAGGCTGCCCTGCAAGGCCAGACCGATGGCCAGACCCGCCGCACCGATGGC
This sequence comes from Pseudomonas sp. REP124, assembly GCF_020164475.1. Lineage (GTDB taxonomy): Bacteria > Pseudomonadota > Gammaproteobacteria > Pseudomonadales > Pseudomonadaceae > Aquipseudomonas. The sequence continues at coordinate 23,719 of NZ_JAIQWX010000073.1, forward strand.
TGCCACGAACGAGGTGGTTTCCACACCGATCATCGACGCCACGCTGACGATCAGCAGGACTTTCAGAATGATATTCGCCAGTGTGCTGATGAACCCTTGCAGAGCCTGATCGGCATTACGCAACGCAATCAGGCTGCCGAGCTTGCGCGTGACTTTGTTGATCAGCCACCAGCCGATTGCCAGGGTGATTATCGCCAGCAGCACACGGCTTCCATATTCCATGATCATCGGAATCCAGGCTTGGGACACCCTGACCAGGTTGTCTACCTCAGCATTCAAATCCATGTTTGTTCTCCTGATTTCCGGCTACCCGGCACACGAAAAAATTAACGGCAGAAAAGACCGAGCCCGTTGAGGGTCAATCGTTTCTACCGTTACTTGGGGCTCCGACGTCGAAAACGCCGATTGGTTCCCGCCGCAGGTCAGTCGCGGAAGTTGTTGAACTGCAGTGGCATGCCGAATTCCTTGGCGCGCAGGGCAGCGATAGCTTCCTGCAAGTCATCACGCTTCTTGCCGGTCACACGGACCTGCTCGCCCTGAATGGCGGCCTGGACCTTGAGTTTGGCGTCCTTGATATGAGCGACGATCTTCTTCGCCAGCTCCTTGTCGATGCCTTCCTTGAGGACGGCTTCCTGCTTCATCAGCTTGCCCGAGGCGAAAGCGTCCTTGACCTCGAGGCACTGCACGTCGATCTTGCGCTTGACCAGCGCCAGCTTGAGGATCTCAATCATCGCTTCAAGCTGAAAATCCGCTTCAGCGGTCAGGTTGACGGTCAGGTCCTTTTCCTTGAACTCGAAGCTGCCCTTGCCTTTCAGGTCATAGCGACGATCGAGTTCCTTGACGGCGTTCTCGACCGCATTGGTGACTTCGTGTTTGTCCAGTTCGGATACCACGTCGAACGACGGCATGTAATCTCTCCAAATAAAGGCGCACTCATGAGGCACGCCTGGCTTGCGATAAAAATCCGCGCTGATTATAACGGGTCTTTCCCATCATTCACTGCGAGCTGTCAATGCGCGCGATAAACAGAGCAAAAAGCTGATGGCCACCACCTGGCATGTCCTGGGCGCCGGCAGTCTCGGCACGTTGTGGGCCACGCGCCTGGCTCGGGCCGGAGTGCCTGTACGGCTGATCCTGCGCGATGCCAGCCGTTTGCAAGCATATGAAGCGGCCGGCGGTCTGACCCTGGTCAAACACGGCAAGGAGCAGTGTTACCCGGTCCCCGCCGAAACAGCCGACAGCCAGGAGCCCATCCAGCGCCTGCTGGTCGCCTGCAAGGCCTACGACGCCGAACATGCAGTGGCGCAACTGACCCCGCGTCTGGCACCCGGTGCCGAGCTGATTCTGCTGCAGAACGGCTTGGGCAGCCAGGATGCCGTCGCGGCGCAGGTTCCACAGGCGCGTTGCATCTACGCATCCAGCACCGAAGGCGCCTTCCGCGATGGCGATTGGCGGGTGGTGTTCGCCGGCCACGGCTTCACCTGGCTTGGAGATGCCGGTCACCCCGTCGCCCCGATCTGGCTGGACGATCTGAAGGACGCCGGTATTCCCCATGAATGGAGCACCGAAATCCTCACCCGACTGTGGCGCAAGCTGGCGCTCAACTGCGCGATCAACCCTTTGACGGTACTGCATGATTGCCGCAACGGCGGTTTGCAGGAACACCATTGCGAGGTCGCCACCCTCTGCGGCGAATTGACCGAACTGCTCGAACGTTGCGGCCAGCCTGCCGCCGCCGAGAACCTGCAGCAGGAAGTCGAGCGGGTGATCCACGCCACCGCCGCCAACTTCTCATCGATGCATCAGGACGTCAGCAATGGGCGGCGCACCGAAATCAGCTATCTGCTGGGCCATGCCTGCAAAGTCGCCACGCGCCACCAACTGAACCTGCCGCACCTCAATCAGCTCGAATCCAGACTGATCGCTCGCCTGCACAGCCTTGGATTGCCCAGCGACTGAGCAGCGGCTACGCTGGCCACTTGTTCCTTTGCAGCGATAAACCTGATGCCATTGCGCCAGCGCCTCGAAAACCTTCCGGTCGGCCAGAAACTGCTGGCCGCCCTGTTGGTGCTGTTGACCACTGTCCTGCTGGTCGCCAACCTGACCTTTATCAGCGCCGCCTACTACATCTCCCAAGAAAGCATGGCGCCCCAGGCCCTGCAAACCATTGGCCGCCTGGTGTCCAACCCGAGTCTGATCTCAGAAGCCCTGTCATCGCCACAAAGCGCGCAACGCCTGCTCGATGAACTCAACAGCTATTCCCCGCTGCGCGCCGCCGCCCTGTATGACGGCAAGGGCGAGCGCCTGGCACAACTGCAACGTGGCGATCATCTGAACCTGCCCGAGCGTTACCGGCATGTCGAATCCTGGCAAGCCACCGAATTTCGCAGCAATCAGGTGATCACCCTGCCCCGCCCAGGCGCCGCTTCCGGGCACCTGCTGCTGGTGGCCAGCAGCGAATTACCGGTGGCGTTCTACACCGGAACCCTGACCGCCAGTCTCGGCATCCTGATTTTCAGCGTGCTGTTGTGGCTGGTAATCGCCCGGCAGATCAAACGCCTCATTACCCGGCCGATCCATCAGCTCGAGGAGCTTTCGCGGCAGGTGACGCGGGAGGAGAACTACGCACTGCGCGCCTCCCGCGGCAACCACGACGAGATCGGCAGCCTCGCCGAAGCCTTCAACACCATGCTTTCGCGCATCGAAGCGCGGGAGCAACAGCTCAAACGTGCCCGGGATGATTCCCAGGCCGCCTACGATCAGGCCCAAGGGCTGGCGGAGGAAACCCGGCACACCAACCGCAAACTGGAGCTCGAAGTCCAGGTGCGCAGCAAGATCGAGAAGAAACTCACCGGGTTCCAGAACTACCTCAACAGCATCATCGACTCCATGCCCTCGGCGCTGATCGCCCTGGACGAACAGCTCTACGTGACGCAATGGAACCAGGAAGCCAGCGCCCTTTCCGGTACGCGTCTGGACGAAGCCCTGAACCAGCCGATCTTCCTCGCCTTCGAACCGCTCAAGCCCTTCCTGCCGCAGCTCAAGCAAACCGTTGAGCAACACACCGTGGCCAAAATCGAGCGCGTGACCTGGGTCAAGGATGACGACGCCCGCCATTACGCCCTGACCTTCTATCCGCTGATGGGTGGCGCGGGACGGGGCGTGGTGATCCGTATCGACGACATCACCCAGCGCCTGTCACTGGAAGAAATGATGGTGCAGTCGGAGAAAATGCTCTCCGTCGGCGGCCTCGCGGCCGGTATGGCCCACGAGATCAACAACCCGCTGGGCGCGATCCTGCACAACGTGCAGAACATCCGTCGGCGTCTTTCCCCGGAACTGCCGAAGAACCTGGAGCAGGCCGAGCAGGTCGGCATCGAGCTGTCCACGGTCAACGACTACTTGCAGGCACGGGAGGTGCCGCAACTTCTCGATGGTATTCAACAGGCCGGCGCCCGGGCGGCGAAGATCGTCACCCACATGCTCAGCTTCAGTCGCCGCAGTACCCGGCAGATGGCCCCGTGCGACTTGCCGGCGCTGATAGATCAAGCCGTGGAGATCGCCGGGAACGACTTTGACCTGGCCATCGGTTTCGACTTCAAGGGCCAGGCCATCATTCGCCAGTTCGACCCTGCGCTGGGACCGGTGCCCGGCACCGCCAACGAACTGGAACAGGTGCTGCTCAACCTGCTGAAAAACGCCGCCCAGGCCATTCACCTGCGTGAAGACGACCGTGAGCCGGGGCGGATCATCCTGCGCACCCGGCTCAACCCGCCGTGGGCGGAAATCCAGGTGGAAGACAACGGCATCGGCATGAGCGAGAACGTGCGCAAGCGGACTTTCGAGCCGTTTTTCACCACCAAGGAAATCGGTCAGGGCACAGGTCTTGGTCTGTCGGTGTCGTACTTCATCATTACCAACAACCACAAGGGACAGATGGAAGTGCAATCCACCCTGGGCCAGGGCACCTGCTTCACCCTGCGCCTGCCTCTGGCGGGCACTCCGGTGATATCACAAGAACTCAACCAGATTTCGAGGTAAGCCATGGGCTTTCGCTTGTCGAAGATTTACACCCGCACCGGTGACAAGGGCGAAACCGGCCTTGGCGATGGCCGTCGCGTCCCCAAGGATCATCCGCGGATCGAGGCCATAGGCGAAGTCGATTCATTGAACAGTCAGGTCGGCGTGCTGCTGGCCGGGCTGGCGGCGGAAAGTGTCGAACATCCCGGGCTCAAGGAAGTGATCGAGGTTTTGGCGCCCTGCCAGCATCGGCTGTTCGACCTGGGTGGCGAGTTGGCCATGCCGGAGTATCAGGCGCTGAATGCTTTGGAAATCGAACGACTGGAAGCGGCGATCGATGTGTGGAATGAAGAGCTGGGGCCGTTGGAGAATTTCATCTTGCCCGGTGGTTCAGCGCTGATTGCCCAGGCGCATGTGTGCCGAAGCCTGGCCCGTAGCGCGGAGCGTCGCTGTCAGCATCTGAATGCAGTGGAGCCGTTGGCCGGGGTGGGATTGGCGTATATCAATCGGCTGTCGGATTTGCTGTTTGTGGTGGCGCGGGTGATTGCGCGGCGGCAGGGGGTGGCGGAGATTCTTTGGCAGGCGGCGGGCAAGCCTGGGGTTTAAGTACTGCAGTTGCCGGCCTCATCGCGAGCAGGCTCGCTCCCACAGTTGATTGCTGCTGTTCACGAATATTGTGTTCACAGAAATCCATTGTGGGAGCGAGCCTGCTCGCGATGAGGCCAGCAGCTACGCCGCCAATCAGGCCTCAGGCCAGAACGCCCGAATCCCCGCCACACCCTGGGCACCCGCCGCCCAGGCTTTGTGAACCTCTGCCGGGCCGACGCCACCCAACAGAAACACCGGCTTGCTGAACCCCTCGATCAGCGTCGAAGCCTGCTCCCAGCCCAACGGCAGAGCATCCGGATGGGTCAGGGTTGGCTGCACCGGCGACAGGGTCACGAAGTCCACGCCCATCTCTTCAGCCAACGCCAGTTCCTCGGCGTTATGGCACGAAGCGGCCAGCCAGCGCGATGCAGGCAATGGTCGACCCGCAGCAGCGTACTTGCGCAATTGCGCCGAAGTGATGTGCCAGCCTGCGGAGGGAAAATCCCCCAGCCATTCAAACGGCCCCTTGATCATCAGCTGCGCCTTGCCGGCACACAGCCCGGCGGCATCGACCGCCAGATCGCGGTATTTCGGGTCGTAACCGTTCGGCGCTCGCAGCTGGATCAGCTTGATCCCGCCCGCGATGGCCTTCTGAATGCCGCGCAGCAACGCTGGGCCTTCGAGATCTTCCGGGGTGATCAGGTACTGCTCGGGCAAGCGAGCGGCCGCGACGATCGGGCGGTTCGCCTCGGGGAATTCGTAACCCGATAGCTCACGCGCCGTGACCCAGGCCAATGGCTGGCCTTCGGCACCGTGGGGCTCGCCGGTAAAGGCCGAGACTTCCCAGACATCCAGCAACACCTGCTTGTCCGGGTAATCGTGATGAACCTTGATCAGCGGGCGTGCCGCGCTGACCACGATGCCCAGCTCTTCCTGCAGTTCACGGGCCAGCGCGGTTTCCACCGATTCATCGGCCTCGACCTTGCCACCGGGAAATTCCCACAGCCCGCCCTGGTGCTGGGTGTCGGCACGCCGGGCGATGAGGATTTTGCCGCTGCCGTCACGGATGACAGCTGCCGCTACGTGTACGCGTTTCACCGCTCGATCTCCCCAAGTCCGGCCTTCTGCCAGGCCTTGAAGGCTGGCCATTGGTAAATGGTTTCAACATAGGCTTCGTCCACCGCCGACAGTTTGACCTGGTAGGTACGCAGGCGCACGGCGATCGGCGCGAAAAACACGTCGGCCAACGAGATGCGACCGAACAGGTATGGGCCGGTCTCGGTGGCTGCGGCGCGGCATTCGGCCCACAGGGCGGACATGCGCTCGACGTCCGCCGTCACTTCCGCCGGAACCGGCGCCAGGGGCGCGTCACGGCTCAGGTCGAACGGCATGTTGCCGCGCATGCCGAAGAAGCCGCTGTGCATCTGCGCACAGGCCGAACGCGCCTGGGCGCGGGCAGCGGTGTCTGTTGGCCACAGGTTTTTGTCGGGGAATTGCTCTGCCAGGTATTCGGCAATCGCCAGGGAGTCGGCGATGGTGCCGTGCCCGGTCTTCAACAGCGGGACCTTGCCGGTCGGCGAATGCTTGAGCAGGCGCTCGCGGGTGTCGGGCTGATTGAGTTTGATCAGTTCTTCGGTGTAGGCAGCGCCGGCCAGATCAAGGGCCAGGGCGCCGCGCAGGGACCAGGAGGAAAACAGTTTGTCGCCGATGATCAGGTGCAGGGACATGTTCGGGACCTTTTGCTAGAGGGACAAGCCAGTCTAGTGGGTGACTGACGAACCGCCATCGCGAGCAGGCTCGCTCCCACAGGT
>NZ_JAIQWX010000074.1 GCF_020164475.1 Pseudomonas sp. REP124
TGTAGGAGCGAGGCTTGCCCGCGAAGCTCTTAACGGCGGCTATTGGACACCTTGCGGCAATGCACCAACGCATCACGAATCATGAAGTTCACCAGGGTCGGCGAGACGCCCAGTTCCTTGGCGATGTCCTTCTGCGGCACGCCGTGCAGGCGGTACATCTCGAAGGCGTAGCGGGTTCGGCTCGGCAGCTCCCCGAGGGCGTCGGCGATGTTTTCCAGGGTGGAAAAGTTGATGTGCGAGGTTTCCGGTGAAGCGCCCTGAATCACCACGTTCAGACCTTCCTCCTCAGGCCCGGAATATTTCAGTTCCAGCGCCTGCTTGCGGTAGTGATCGATCGCCAGGTTGCGCACGATCTGGAACAGATAGCTGAGCTGCGCCTTGAACGACGAGGTGATCTGCGGCGCCGATTGCAGTCGGAAAAACGCGTCCTGCACCACATCTTCGGCACGGGAGCGACAGCCGGTAATGCGCGCTGCGATCTTCACCAGAATCAGTCGATTGTCGACGAAGGTCTGAATGAGCGGCGAATCGCACCTGGTGGACACTTCTTCCGTCATGGAAAGCTCTGTCATCGAAATCACCCTGCCAAATTGGTTAGGCGGACGGCCTATAGGCCGGGCCGTCCGTCACATCGAGCGACAAATTAGGATGAATGATAATGATTGTCAATTGAGAAAGAGAACTAATGCTCCTTAAGAGTGCAAAGTGAGAACAGCGACACGCGAACGCTCTCGCGTGCCGTCCCCCGCCCGATTGGCGTTCAGGCCGGTCGACTAATTATTTGCAGATGCCATCCGTTCTCATTGGTGAAATTTACTTGCAAGCCGAATCCAGGCAGGAAACCTCATGACCGACGCGTTCGAACTCCCCAGCACACTGGTCCAAGCCCTCCAGCGCCGTGCGGCCCTGACGCCGGATCGTGTGGCCCTGCGTTTTCTCGCCGAAACCCCGGACCAGGCTGTGGTGCTCAGTTATCGCGAACTGGACCGGCGTGCGCGGACCATCGCCGGCGCCTTGCAGGCCCAGGCAGGTTTTGGCGATCGCGCGGTGTTGCTGTTTCCCAGCGGCCCGGATTACGTCGCGGCGTTTTTCGGTTGCCTGTATGCCGGCGTGATCGCCGTGCCGGCTTATCCACCTGAATCGGCCAAGCGTCATCACCAGGAGCGCCTGCTGTCGATCATCAGCGACGCCGAGCCGCGCCTGCTCCTGACCAGCGCCGACCTGCAAGCGGCCCTGTCGCAGATCGAAGGCGCGCCGTCGCTGCTGTGCGTCGATACCCTCGACAGCGCGCTGGCCGACCGCTGGGGCGCGCCCGATCTGCAGGACCATGACATTGCCTTCCTGCAATACACCTCCGGTTCCACCGCGTTGCCCAAAGGCGTGCAAGTCAGCCACGGCAACCTGGTGGCCAACGAACAGTTGATCCGCCACGGCTTCGGCATCGACCTCAACCCCGACGACGTGATCGTCAGCTGGCTGCCGCTGTACCACGACATGGGTCTTATCGGCGGCCTGTTGCAGCCGATTTTCAGTGGCGTGCCCTGTGTGCTGATGTCGCCGGCGTACTTCCTTGGCCGGCCATTGCGCTGGCTGGAAGCGATCAGCGAATACGGCGGCACTATCAGCGGCGGGCCGGATTTCGCCTATCGCCTGTGCAGCGAACGGGTCAGCGAGTCGGCCCTGGAACGGCTCGACCTGAGCGGCTGGCGCGTGGCCTATTCCGGCTCCGAGCCGATTCGCCTCGACACCCTGGAGCGCTTCGCCGAGAAGTTCGCCGCCTGCGGTTTCACTGAGCAGAGCTTCATGGCGTCCTACGGTCTGGCCGAGGCCACGCTGTTCGTCGCCGGTACGCCACGCGGTCAGGGCATCGGTAACCTGCGGGTCGACGACCAAGCGCTGGCGCAGAACCGCGCCGAAGCAGGCGAGGGCAGCGCGATCATGAGCTGCGGGATCAGCCAGCCGGAACATGCCGTGCTGATCATCGACCCGGCCTCGCTCGACGAAGTGGCGGACAACACCGTCGGCGAGGTCTGGGCCAGCGGCCCGAGCATCGCCCTCGGTTACTGGCGCAACCCCGAAGCCTCGGCCAAGACTTTCGTTCAGCACGCCGGCAAGACCTGGCTGCGCACCGGCGATCTGGGCTTCATGCGCGACGGCGAGCTGTTCATCACCGGCCGCCTGAAAGACATGCTGATCGTGCGTGGGCACAACCTTTATCCACAGGACATCGAGCAGACCGTCGAGCGCGAAGTGGAAGTGGTGCGCAAGGGCCGCGTCGCCGCGTTCGCGGTCAATCAGGATGGCGAGGAAGGCATCGGCATCGCTGCGGAAATCAGCCGCAGCGTGCAGAAAGTCCTGCCGCCCGAAGCGCTGATCAAGGCTATCCGTCAGGCGGTGGCCGAGGCTTATCAACAGGCGCCGAGCGTGGTGGTGCTGCTCAATCCGGGCGCGTTGCCCAAGACTTCCAGCGGCAAACTGCAACGCTCGGCGTGCCGCCTGCGTCTGGCCGATGGCAGCCTCGACAGCTATGCGCTGTTCCCTTCGGCCAGCGATGAAGTGGCCGGCCAAAGCGCCTCAGCCTCGGAGTTGCAAAGCCTGATCGCCCAGGTCTGGTGCGAGCAGTTGCAGGTCAGGCAGGTGGATGCCGACGACCACTTCTTCCTGCTCGGCGGCAACTCGATTGCCGCCACCCAGGTGGTGGCGCGCCTGCGCGAAATCCTGGGCCTGGAGCTGAACCTGCGCCTGCTGTTCGAAGCGCCGACCCTGGCCGCATTCGCCGAAGCCGTGGCCGGTCAGCAACAGGACGGCGGCAGTCCGCAAGGCGAAATCGTCGCTCTGTCGCGCAGCGATGCCATGTCTCAACCCCTGCCCCAATCCCTGGCACAAAACCGCCTGTGGATCACCTGGCAACTCGACCCGCACAGCAGCGCCTACAACATTCCCGGCGCCCTGCGCCTGCGCGGCGAGCTGGACGAGGACGCCCTGCGCGCCAGCTTCCAGCAGCTGATCGAACGCCACGAATCCCTGCGCACACGCTTCTTCGAACGTGACGGCGTGGCGCTGCAACAGGTGTTGACGGCCGGCGAATTCAACCTGCAATCGATCGACATCAGCGACTTGCCGGCAGCCGAACGCGAAGCCCGCGCGCAACAGATCCGCGAGGACGAAGCCCGCACCCAGTTCGATCTGGAGAAAGGCCCACTGCTGTGGGTAACGCTGGTGCGTCTCGATGACGAAGACCATCAACTACTGGTGACCATGCACCACATCATCGCCGACGGCTGGTCGATGAACGTGCTGATCGACGAATTCTCCCGGCTGTACGCGGCGGCTACCCAAGGCCAGCAGGCGACGCTCGCGCCTCTGCCCACCCAGTACGCCGACTACGGCAGCTGGCAGCGTCAATGGCTGGCGCAAGGAGAGGGCGAGCGGCAGCTGGCCTACTGGAAAGATCGCCTGGGGGATGAGCTTCCAACGCTCGACCTGGCCACCGATCACCCGCGTTCGGCACAACAGCAACGCAGCGCCGCGCGCCATACCCTGCGTTTGCCTGCAGGTCTGAGCGATGCCGTTCGCCAGACCGCCCAAGCCCATGAATCGACCTCGTTCATGCTGCTACTCGCGACATTCCAGACCCTGTTGCATCGCTACAGCGGTCAGCGTGATATCCGCATCGGCGTCCCCAACGCCAACCGCCCGCGCCTGGAAACCCAGGGCCTGATCGGCTTCTTCATCAACACCCAGGTGCTGCGCGCCGAGCTGGACTCGCGCTTGCCGTTCGACCAGTTGCTGGCGCAAACCCGCGAGGCGGCGCTGGGTGCCCAAGCCCATCAGGACCTGCCTTTCGAACAACTGCTCGAAGCCTTTCCGCAGGCCCGCGAACAGGGGCTGTTCCAGGTGATGTTCAACCACCAGCAACGCGACCTCGGCGCCTTGAAACGCCTGCCGGGATTGCTGGCCGAAGAGCTGCCGTGGCACAGCCGCGAAGCCAAGTTCGACCTGCAATTGCACAGCGAAGAAGATCGCAACGGCCGGCTGACGCTGTCCTTCGACTACGCCGATGAGCTGTTCGACGCGGCGACCATCGAGCGTCTCGCCGCGCATTTCAGCCGCTTGCTGCAAGCCGTCTGCGAACAACCGGAAACCACCCTCGGCGACCTGCCGTTGCTGTCCTTGAGTGAACACGATGAGCAAAAAAATTGGAGCGTTGCGCCTTGCGAGCCGGCGCAACAATGGCTGCCGGAGCGGCTCAACGAACAGGCCCGCCAGACCCCGGAACGCACCGCGCTGGTCTGGGACGGCGGTCGCCTGAGCTTTGCCGAATTGCACACCCGGGCCAATCGCCTGGCCCATTACCTGCGCGACAAAGGCGTCGGCCCGGACGTGTGCGTGGCCATCGCCTGCGAGCGTTCGCCGCAACTGCTGATCGGTCTGCTGGCGATCATCAAGGCCGGCGGCGCCTACGTGCCGCTGGACCCGGATTACCCGGCCGAGCGCCTGGCCTACATGCTCAAGGACAGCGGCGTCGAATTACTGCTGACCCAGACCGCATTGCTCGAGCGCCTGCCGGCCACGGACGGCGTCAGCGTGATCGCCATGGACACCCTGCACCTGGACAGCTGGCCGTGCCAGGCACCGGGCCTGCATCTGCACGGCGACAACCTGGCCTACGTGATCTACACCTCCGGTTCCACCGGCCAGCCCAAGGGCGTCGGCAATACCCACGCCGCGCTGGCCGAGCGCCTGCAATGGATGCAGCACAGCTATCGCCTGGACCACAGCGACGTGCTGATGCAGAAGGCGCCGATCAGCTTCGACGTCTCGGTGTGGGAGTGCTTCTGGCCGCTGATCACCGGCGCGCGGCTGCTGATTGCCGGACCGGGTGAGCACCGCGACCCTCATCGCATCGCGCAACTGGTGCTGGAACATGGCGTGACCACGCTGCACTTCGTGCCGGCGCTGCTCTCGCTGTTCATCGACGAACCCCAAAGCGCCGAATGCACCAGCCTGCGTCGGCTGTTCTCCGGTGGCGAAGCCTTGCCGGCAGAGCTGCGTAATCGCGTGCTGGCGCAACTGCCGGCGGTGCAACTGCACAACCGATACGGCCCGACCGAGACCGCGATCAACGTCACCCACTGGCACTGCTCCAGCGCCGATGGCGAACGCTCGCCGATTGGCCGGCCGCTGGGCAACGTGGTTTGCCGGGTGCTCGACAGTGAGCTCAATCCGCTGCCGGCCGGCGTGCCCGGCGAACTGTGCATCAGCGGCCTGGGCCTGGCCCGGGGTTACCTCGGCCGCCCGGCGCTGACCGCCGAGCGCTTTGTGGTCGACCCCTTGGGCGAGCAGGGCGCGCGGCTGTACCGCACCGGCGACCGGGCGCGCTGGACCGCCGAGGGCGTGATCGAATACCTCGGCCGCCTCGATCAGCAGGTCAAGCTGCGCGGCTTCCGCGTTGAACCGGAGGAAATCGAAGCGCGCCTGCTGGCTCAGGACGGCGTGGCGCAAGCCGTGGTGCTGGTACGGGAAACCGCGGCCGGCGCACAGCTGATCGGCTACTACACCGCGACCGATGCCAGCGAAACCGAAGACGCACAAACCGCGCGCCTGAAAACCGCGTTGGCCAGCGAACTGCCGGAGTACATGGTCCCGGCGCAGCTGATGCGTCTGGAACAGATGCCCCTGAGCCCCAGCGGCAAACTCGACCGCCGTGCCTTGCCGGAGCCGCAGTGGCAGGTGCGCGAACACGTCGAACCGGTGACCGAGCTGGAACAGCAGATCGCCGGCATCTGGCGCGAAGTGCTTGGCCTGGCGCAGATCGGCCTGCGCGATGACTTTTTCGCCATCGGCGGCCACTCGCTCCTGGCCACGCAAATCATTTCCCGCACCCGTCAAGCCTGCGACGTCGAACTGCCATTGCGTGCCTTGTTCGAGAACAGTGAACTGGGCGCCTTCGCCGAACAGATCCGCCTGATCCAGGCCAGCGGCCAGACCAACAAACAGCCGCCGATCGCCGCTGTCGACCGCAGCCAGCCGGTGCCGCTGTCCTATTCCCAGCAGCGCATGTGGTTCCTCTGGCAGATGGAGCCGGACAGCCCGGCCTATAACGTCGGCGGCATGGCCCGCCTGCGCGGGGACTTGAATGTCAGCTGCTTCGACGCCGCATTGCAGGCGCTGATCCTGCGTCACGAAACCCTGCGAACCACCTTCCCGAGCGTCGACGGCGTGGCCCGCCAGCAGGTGCATGCCGAGACCGGCCTGCGCCTGCAATGGATGGATTTCTCGAACCTGGCCGCCGACCAACGCGAGCGACGGGTGCAGCAACTGGCGGACGAGCAGGCGCACCTGCCGTTCGATCTGGAAACCGGTCCGCTGCTGCGTGCCTGCCTGGTCAAGACCGCGGCGCAAGAGCACTACTTCGTGCTGACCCTGCACCACATCGTCACCGAAGGCTGGGCGATGGACATTTTTGCCCGGGAACTCAGCGCGCTGTACGAGGCCTTCGTCGACGGCCGTGAATCGCCGTTGGCGCCGCTGCCGGTGCAATACCTGGACTACAGCGTCTGGCAGCGCCAGTGGCTGGAGTCCGGCGAGCGTCAACGCCAGCTCGATTACTGGACCGCACAACTGGGCCGCGAACATCCGTTGCTGGAATTGCCCGGCGACCGTCCGCGTCCACCGGTGCAGAGCCATCAGGGCGAGTTGTTCCGCTTCGACCTGAGTGACGACCTCGCGGCGCGGGTTCGTGCGTTCAACGCGCAACAGGGCCTGACCCTGTTCATGACCATGACCGCCGCCCTGGCCGTGCTGCTTTACCGCTACAGCGGCCAGACCGACCTGCGCATCGGCGCCCCGGTGGCCAACCGTATTCGTCCGGAAAGCGAAGGGCTGATTGGCGCGTTCCTCAATACCCAGGTGCTGCGTTGCCAGCTCGACGGGCAGATGTCGGTGGGCGAGCTGTTCGAGCAGGTGCGTCATACCGTGATCGAAGGCCAGTCCCATCAGGACCTGCCGTTCGATCATCTGGTGGAGGCCTTGCAGCCCCCGCGCAGCGCCGCCTACAATCCGCTGTTCCAGGTGATGTGCAACGTGCAGCGCTGGGAATTCCAGCAGAGCCGCACCCTGGCCGGCATGACCGTCGAATACCTGGTCAACGATGCCCGGGCGACCAAGTTCGACCTCAATCTTGAAGTCACCGACCTCGACCATCGCCTGGGTTGCTGCCTGACCTACAGCACCGACCTGTTCGACGAGCCGCGCATCGCCCGCATGGCCGGACACTGGCGCAATCTGCTGGAGGCGCTGATCGCCGATCCGCAGCAGCGCCTGAGTGAGTTGCCATTGCTTGCCGCCGACGAGCAGCAGCAATTGCTCGACAGCCTCGGCGTCGAGCCGGGCGAGCATCGCCTCGACCAGTGCATCCATCAGCTGTTCGCCGAGCAGGCGCTGGTGCGCAAGGACGCGCCGGCCCTGACCTTCGCCGGGCAGACCCTGAGCTACGCCGAACTCGACAGCCGCGCCAATCGCCTGGCCTGGGTGCTGCGCGAGCGCGGTGTCGGGCCGCAGGTTCGCGTGGGCCTGGCGCTGGAGCGTTCGCTGGAGATGGTCATCGGCCTGCTGGCGATCCTCAAGGCCGGCGGAGCCTACGTGCCGCTGGACCCGGAATATCCTCTCGATCGCCTGCATTACATGATCGAGGACAGCGGCATCGGCCTGCTGCTCAGCGACCGGGCGATGTTCGCCGCACTGGGCGAGCTGCCGGCAAGCGTCGGTCGCTGGTGTCTGGAAGATGACAGCCCGGCGCTGGTCAACTACACGACCGGCGAGCTGCCGTTCATCAGCCTGCCGCAGCATCAGGCGTACCTGATCTACACCTCCGGTTCCACCGGCAAGCCCAAGGGCGTGGTGGTGTCCCACGGCGAAATCGCCATGCACTGCCGCGCGGTGATCGAGCGCTTCGGCATGCGTGTGGACGATTGCGAGCTGCACTTCTATTCGATCAACTTCGACGCCGCCACCGAGCGCCTGCTGGTGCCGCTGCTCAGCGGCGGGCAGGTGGTGTTGCGAGCGCAGGGGCAGTGGGATGCCGAGGAAATCTGCGGGCTGATCCGCCGTCACGGCGTCAACATTATCGGCTGCACCCCCAGCTATGGCAGCCAGCTGGCGCAATGGCTGGCGACCCGCAATGAAACCCTGCCGGTGCGGATGATCATCACCGGCGGCGAGGCGCTGACCGGCGAGCATCTGCAGCGAATCCGCGCGGCGTTCAAGCCGAGCCTGTTCTTCAACGCCTATGGCCCGACCGAAACCGTGGTCATGCCGCTGGCCAGCCTCGCTCCGCAAGTATTGGAAGAGGGCGCCGGCAGCGTGCCGATCGGCAGCGTGATCGGTGATCGCGTGGCCTACATTCTCGATGCCGATCTGGCGTTGGTGCCGCAGGGCGCGACCGGCGAGTTGTTCATCGGCGGCGCGGGCCTGGCCCAGGGTTATCACCAGCGTCCGGGGCTGAGCGCCGAGCGCTTTGTCGCCGACCCGTTCGCCACCAACGGCGGGCGTCTGTATCGCACCGGTGACCTGGTGCGCCAGCGCGCCGATGGCCTGGTGGAGTACCTGGGACGGATCGACCATCAGGTGAAGATTCGTGGTTTCCGCATCGAACTGGGGGAAATCGAAAACCGTCTGCTGGAACATGAGGCGGTCCGCGAAGCGGTGGTGCTGGCCCTCGATACCCCGAGCGGCAAGCAGCTGGCGGGCTATCTGGTCTGTGACGGCGACGGGTCGGATACGGCGGCGTTGCGCGAAACCCTCAAGGCGCATCTCAAATCACAACTGCCGGATTACATGGTGCCCGCGCACCTGATCCTACTTGAGAGCATGCCGCTGACCGCCAACGGCAAACTCGACCGTCGTGCACTGCCGGCGCCGGACCCGGAATTGAACCGTCAGCAATACGTTGCGCCGAGCAACGCGCTGGAAATCACCCTGGCGCAGATCTGGTGCGAAGTGCTGAACGTCGAACAGGTCGGTCTTAACGACAACTTCTTCGAACTCGGTGGCGACTCGATCCTGTCGATCCAGGTGGTCAGCCGTGCGCGGCAACAGGGCATCCACTTCAGCCCGCGGGACCTGTTCCAGCACCAGACCGCGCAGACCCTCGCCGCCGTGGCCAGTCGCACCGAGCAGGTTACCGCCGAGCAGGGGCTGCTCAGCGGCGAGTCGCGCCTGACGCCGATCCAGCATTGGTTCTTCGACACCGACATCCCGCAGCGCCAGCACTGGAACCAGGCATTGCTGTTGCAGCCGACCGTCGTGCTCGAACCTCATTGCCTTGAGGCGGCGCTGCTTGCAGTGATCGAACAGCACGATGCCTTGCGCCTGCGCTTCAATGAGGTGTCCGGCCAATGGCAGGCAGAACATCAGGCGCTGAGCGATGCGCCGGCGTTGCTGCAAGTGCGGGTGTCCTCCATGGACAAATGCGCTGCGCTGTTCGCCGATGCCCAGCGCAGTCTTGATCTTGCACAAGGTCCTCTGATGCGGGTGCTGCTGGTGGATGGGCCTGAAGGTCAACAACGGCTGTTCATTGCCATTCACCACCTGGTGGTGGACGGGGTGTCCTGGCGCGTACTGCTGGATGATCTGCAAAGCGTGTATCGCCAGCTCGAGGCGCAGCAGTCGGTCAACCTGCCGGCGAAGACAAGCGCGTTCCGCGATTGGGCGGCACGCTTGCAGGCCTATGCCGGCAGCGAGTCCCTGCGTGAAGAGCTGAGCTGGTGGCAGAGCCAATTGGCTGGGCCAAATGCCCAGTTGCCTTGCGATCACCCTGAGGGCGGCCGGCAGAATCGTCATGCGCAAACCGTCAGCGTGCGCCTGGACAGCGAACGCACCCGGCAATTGCTGCAACAGGCGCCGAGCGCCTATCGCACCCAGGTCAACGACCTGTTGCTCACCGCATTGGCCCGGGTTTTGTGCCGCTGGAGTGGTCATGAGTCGGCGCTGATTCAACTGGAGGGCCATGGCCGCGAGGCGCTGTTCGACGAGATCGACCTGACCCGCACTGTCGGCTGGTTCACCAGTGCCTACCCGCTGCGCCTGACCCCGCACGACATCGAAGAAGCGGCCGGGCAGGGCGCCTCGATCAAGGCGATCAAGGAGCAATTGCGCGCAGTGCCGCACAAGGGCCTGGGCTATGGCGTGCTGCGCTATCTGGCCGACGAATCCTGCCGTCGCGGCATCGAGGCGTTGCCGCTGGCGCCGGTCACCTTCAACTACCTGGGCCAGTTCGACCAGAGCTTCGGTGCCGATGCACTGTTCCTGCCGCTGGAGGAAAACATTGGCGCGGCCCACGATCCGCGGGCGCCGTTGCCCAACGAGTTGAGCGTCGACGGTCAGGTCTACGGTGGTGAGCTGGTGCTGCGCTGGACCTTCAGCGCCGAGCGCCACGAACGGCAGACCATCAGCGATCTGGCCGATGCCTATATCGGCGAGCTGCGAAGCCTGATCGCCCATTGCCTGCGCGACGAGGCCGGTGGCCTGACGCCGTCGGACTTCCCGCTGGCGAAACTGAGCCAGGCGCAACTCGATGCGCTGCCGGTGCCGGCCACCGCCATCGAGGACGTCTACCCGCTGACCCCGATGCAGGAAGGCATGCTGTTGCACACCTTGCTCGAACCGGGCACCGGCCTTTACTACATGCAGGACCGCTATCGCATCAACAGCGAGCTCGATCCGCAGCGTTTCGCCCAGGCCTGGCAGGCGGTGATCGCCCGTCACGAAGCCCTGCGCGCCTCGTTTTGCTGGAACGTCGGCGAAGACATGCTGCAGGTTATCCACAAGCCGGGCAGCACGCCGATCGAGTACCTGGACTGGAGCGACGTTGCCGAAGCCGAGCAGGAACCGAAACTGCAGCATCTGCTCAAGACCGAGCGCGAGGCCGGCTTCGATCTGCTCAACCAGGCGCCGTTCCACCTGCGCCTGATCCGGGTCGGTGCGGCGCGCTACTGGTTCATGATGAGCAACCACCACATCCTCATCGATGCCTGGTGCCGTTCGTTGCTGATGAACGATTTCTTCGAAATCTACATGGCCCTGGGCGAAGGCCGCGAAGCGCAACTGCCCGTGCCGCCGCGTTATCGCGACTACATCGGCTGGCTGCAACGCCAGAGCCTGGCCGAAGCGCGGCAGTGGTGGAAAACCAACCTGCAGGGCTTCGAGCGGACCACGCCGATTCCGAGCGACCGGCCGTTCCTGCGTGAGCATGCCGGCGACAGCGGCGGCATGATCGTCGGCGACCGCTACACCCGGCTCGATGCCCGTGACGGGGTACGTCTGCGCGAACTGGCCCAGGCTCATCAACTGACCATCAACACCTTCGCCCAGGCGGCGTGGGCCCTGGTACTGCGACGCCTGAGCGGCGACCGCGACGTACTGTTCGGAGTCACGGTGGCGGGGCGTCCGGTGGACATGCCGCACATGCAGCGCACCGTCGGCCTGTTCATCAACAGCATCGCGCTGCGGGTGAAGATGCCCGAGGACGATCAGCGTTGCAGCGTGCGCCAGTGGCTCACGCAACTGCTCGACAGCAACATGCAGCTGCGCGAGTACGAATACCTGCCGCTAGTGAACATTCAGGAGCAAAGCGAACTGCCCAAGGGCCAGCCGCTGTTCGACAGTCTGTTCGTGTTCGAGAACGCCCCGGTGGAAGTCTCGGTGCTGGATCGTGCGCAAAGCCTGAATGCGACTTCGGATTCCGGTCGCACCCACACCAACTTCCCGTTGACGGCGGTGTGCTATCCGGGGGATGACCTGGGGCTGCACCTGTCCTACGACCAGCGTTATTTCGACGAGGTTACGGTCGAGCGCATGTTGGGTGAGTTCAAGCGCTTGCTGCTGGCGCTGGTCGAGGGCTTCCATGGCGACATGCTCGATCTGCCATTGCTGGGTGAGGAAGAGCAGGAATTTTTGATTCATGGCTGCAACCAGAGCGAGCACGATTACCCGCTGGAGCAGAGCTACGTCGCGCTGTTCGAGGCGCAGGTTGCCGCGCATCCGCAGCGTATCGCCGCCAGCTGTCTGGATCAGCAGCTCAGTTATGAGGCGCTGAACCAGCGTAGCAATCGCCTGGGGCATGCCTTGATCGCTGCGGGTGTCAGGCTCGATCAGCCGGTGGCGCTGCTGGCGGAGCGCAACCTCGATCTGCTGGGCATGATCATCGGCAGCTTCAAGGCCGGGGCGGGTTATCTGCCGCTGGATCCGGGGCTGCCGAGTCAGCGCCTGAGCCGCATCATCGACCTGAGCCGCACGCCGCTGCTGGTCTGCACCCAGGCCAGTCGCGAACAGGCGCTGGCGCTGCTCGGGGAATGCGGTTGCGCCAATCGCCCTCGCTTGCTGGTGTGGGAAGAGGTGCAGGCCAGCGACGTGTCGGTCGCCGATCCGGGGATCTACAGCGGTCCGGACAATCTGGCTTACGTAATCTACACCTCCGGCTCCACCGGTTTGCCGAAAGGGGTGATGGTCGAGCAGCGCGGCATGCTCAACAACCAGTTGAGCAAGGTGCCGTATCTGGACCTGAGCGAGGCTGACGTGATCGCCCAGACCGCCTCGCAGAGCTTCGACATTTCCGTGTGGCAGTTCCTCGCCGCACCGTTGTTCGGTGCGCGGGTGGACATTGTGCCGAACAGCATCGCCCACGATCCGCAGGGGCTGCTGGCCCATGTGCAGACCCAGGGCATCACCGTGCTGGAAAGCGTGCCGTCGCTGATCCAGGGCATGCTCGCCCAGGAACGCATGAGCCTCGATGGCCTGCGCTGGATGCTGCCGACGGGTGAAGCGATGCCGCCGGAACTGGCGCACCAGTGGCTGCTGCGTTATCCACAGATCGGGCTGGTGAATGCCTACGGTCCGGCGGAATGCTCCGACGATGTGGCGTTCTTCCGGGTCGACATGGCGTCCACCCGTGGCAGCTATCTGCCGATCGGCACGCCGACCGACAACAACCGCTTGTACCTGCTCGACGGCGCGCTGGAGTTGGTGCCGCTGGGGGCGGTGGGCGAGTTGTGCGTGGCCGGCACCGGGGTTGGGCGTGGTTATGTCAGCGACCCGCTGCGCACCGCCCAGGTGTTTGTGCCGAACCCGTTCGGGGCGCCGGGGGATCGCCTGTATCGCACCGGCGACCTGGCTCGCCGTCGCAGTGACGGTGTGCTCGAGTACGTGGGGCGGATCGACCATCAGGTGAAGATTCGCGGCTATCGCATCGAGCTTGGGGAAATCGAGGCGCGGTTGCATGAGCAGGCGGAAGTCCGCGATGCGGCGGTGGGGGTGCAGGAAGGCGTCAACGGCAAGCATCTGGTGGGGTATCTGGTGGCGGCGGATTCGGCGCTGGCACCGGCCGAACGCCTGGATCGCATCAAGCAGCGCCTGCGCGCCGAACTGCCGGAGTACATGGTGCCTCTGCACTGGCTGTGGCTCGACAGACTGCCGCTCAACGCCAACGGCAAACTGGACCGCAAGGCCCTGCCGGCGCTGGAGATCGGCCAGTTGCAATCGGCCGACTATGTCGCGCCGCGCAATGAGCTGGAGCAGACCCTGGCGGACATCTGGGCCGAGGTGCTGAAGGTCGAACAGGTCGGCATCCGCGACAACTTCTTCGAACTGGGCGGACACTCGCTACTCGCCACCCAGATCGCCTCCCGGGTCCAGAAAACCCTGCAAAGGGACGTGCCGCTGCGGGCGATGTTCGAGTGCAGCACGGTGGAGGAACTGGCGGGGTACATCGATGGACTGGCGGCCAGTGATATCACCGAGGAGAAGGCGGATCGGTTGAATGACCTGATGGCGGAGCTGGAGGGGTTTTGATTCTCTAGCGTCCGGACGGGCCTCTTCGCGGGCAAGCCTTGCTCCTACAGTGGACGCGATTAACTGTGGGAGCGGCGGTGCGACGATTCGACTTGCTCGCGAAGAGGCCGGTACATCCAACATTGATGGTGACTGACACTCCGCTTTCGCGAGCAAGCCCGCTCCCACAGTGACCGAGTCGATCTGCTGATTTGTGGTCGACCCTGAACATGTAGGAGCAAGGCTTGCCCGCGAACAGCCCAACCCACACCTTTGGTTTATTGACTGTCGAGGACGCACAGCTCAGGCTTTGCGCTCCCTTTCCTGGCGAGTAGACAGTCAATGCCTTTCGTATCAATTGACGGACAACCTCTTCACTACCTCGATCAAGGCACCGGCCCGGCGGTTTTGCTGGCGGGCAGTTACCTGTGGGACCAGGCCATGTGGGCGCCGCAGATTGCCGCCTTGTCGCAAAACCATCGGGTCATCGCCCTGGACCTGTGGGGCCACGGTGAGTCGGGGGCGCTGCCGGCCGGGACGACTTCGCTGGACGACATCGCGCGTCAGGCACTGGCTTTGCTCGATCACCTGGACATCGACCGCGTGACCCTGGTCGGCCTGTCGGTCGGTGGTATGTGGGGCGTGCGGCTGGCGCTGTCGGCACCACAGCGGCTCAACGGCCTGGTGTTGATGGACACCTATGTCGGCGTCGAACCGGAGGCGACCCGCCAGTACTACTTCTCGCTGTTCAAGATGATCGAAGACACCGGCGTGATCGCACCGCAGTTGCTGGACATCGTGGTGCCGATCTTCTTCCGCCCGGGCATCGATCCGCAGTCGGCGCTGTATCAGGACTTCCGCGCCAAACTGGCGTCGCTGTCACCAGAGCGCCTGCGCGAAAGCGTGGTGCCGATGGGGCGGATTACCTTTGGCCGCGATGACCTGCTGCCGCGTCTGGGCGAACTGGATGCTGCGAGCACGCTGGTGATCTGCGGCGACCAGGACAAACCGCGTCCACCAAGCGAAGCGCAGGAAATGGCTGAGTTGATTGGTTGCCCGTGTGTGTTGGTGCCGGAGGCGGGACATATTTCCAATCTGGAAAACCCGCAGTTCGTCACCGACGCGCTGCTGGCATTCCTGTCCAAACGCAACCAGGAATAAAAACAGAACCCCTGTAGGAGCGAGCATGCTCGCGATGGTAGCCCAGCCACCGCGGGCATCCAGACAGCCCACGTCATCGTTGACGACCATCGCGAGCAGGCTCGCTCCCACAGGTAATTACGCCACCCGCGCGCGTTATTTCGGCCCGAGAATCTTCACCAATTTCTCCGGTGCCGGCGCGCCTTGCTGCTGTTGCAGCTCACCCTTGTCATCCATGTAGAAAATCGCCGGCGTGGCCTGCAGCTCCAGGTCGTCCATCAGCTGCATGTTGGCCGCAAGCTTGGCCTGAATGGCCGGCGGCACGTCCTTCAACGGCTTGAGCGAACTGCCCTTGCCCGCGGACTCGTGGTCTTGCAGGGCTTTCTGCGGATCCTTGGCGGCGAGCAGTGCGGCGGATTTCCCCGGGCTGTCTTCGCGGATGATCCCGACCATGATGTGCCGCAGTTGCACCTTGCCGGCTTTGACCCAGGGCCGCGCCTGTTCCCAGAACATGTTGCAGTAAGGGCAGTTCGGGTCGCTGAACAGATACACCACCCGCGGCGCATCCTTGCTGCCGTCGGCGATCCAGTTGCTCGCCTCCATCTTGCCCCAGACCTCCTTGGACATCGGCGCATACACCAGCTTCTGCAACGGCTCGCTGCTCAGGTCGTTGCCCTTTTCGTCGTACAGATTGCCCAACAGCACATGTTTGCCATCGGGCGTCAGGTACAGCGCCATGCCGCGATTCTGGTACTGCGCCGCGTAGCCGCGCAGGCCATCGGGAGCATCGAACTGACCGACGATTTTCGCGCCCTTGGCCTCGATCTGCTTGATCGCAGCGGGCAACTCTTCAGCCTGCACCGACGGTAGATGCAGCAGGGCGGCACCCAGGCTCAGGGTCAGCAGGTGGCGGAGGCGGGGCATGGCGGTTTCCTTGAAGAAGTGGCAGGTACGGAATCGAAATTTTCCAGGGCGCGGGCGAGGCTCGCTTGGGACAGCTCACCCAGATGGCTGCCCAGCAGGCGACCGTCGGGGCTGTAAAACAGTGTAGTCGGCAGGGCCATGGAGCCGACGGCCTGGCCCAGGCGACCGCTGCCGTCGAACAACACGTTGGACAGGCTCAGGCCCTGGGTTTCCAGAAAGGTGGCGACGCTCTGCATGCTTTCGGCCTGATTGACGAACAGAAACGTCAGGTCCGGGCGCTGTTGCTGGGCGTTTTCCAGCACCGGCATTTCCCGGCGGCAGGGCGGGCACCAGGTCGCCCACAGGTTGATCACCAGCGGGCCGCCCTTGTAGTCCGCCAGTTGCACGGTTTCCCCCGCGGCGTTGCGCAGGGTGATTTCCGGCAGGCGCGTGCCTTGCTCGTAAATCGTCAGCGAGTAGGTCGCCAGCAGCCAGAACGCCAGACCGCTGGCCACGCCGAAACCCAATGGCCGGCGCAGGCCGGGGCGACGCCAGCCCCGGTACAGCGTGGCGATGACCAGTGCGATGATCCCTGGCCAGGCGAGGAAACCACCGTCGCGCAGGTCGATGATCTGCCAGAGATCGTTGTGGTAGTGGGGCCAGTACATGGCAACGAAACCGACTCGCGCCGCCAGCATGCCGATCAGGAACAGCCCGAACAGCACCGACTCGGGATTCTCGCCACCGCGCTTGGCCACCCGCCAACCGACGAAGGTCGCCAGCGCCAAGGCACTGATCAGCAGCAGATGGTTGAGCGCGATGGCAAAGGTGCCGAGGGTGAAGGTGAGCATTAACGGGCGTCTCGGGTTGTGGTCCAGCGTTGCAGGAACGTCTCGGCATCGACTTCGCCGGTGATGCGCTGGCTGCGACGCTCGACGCCATCGGTGCCGATCCACAGCAGACTCGGTGGCCCCGGCACCTTATAACGGCCGAGCAGCTCGCGGCTGGCGGCGTTGTCAGCGGTGACATCCAGGCGCAGCAGGCGTACCTCGCTCAGGGCCTGCATCACATTGGCCTTGCCGAACACCTGCTTCTCCATGACTTTGCACGACACGCACCAGTCAGCGTAGTAGTCCAGCAGCACCCACTGGCCCTGGGCCTGCGCGGCATCGAGTTCCCGTTGCAGGACTGCAGGGTCCTTGATCGTGGTGAAGGCGTCGTGGCCAGTGGGCGTCGCGGCGACCGCCGTACCAGAGGCGCGGAACACCTGCAGCGGCTTGAACAGATCGTCACTGCCGCCCGCCGCGCCGATCACCAGCAGGCTGCCCCACAGCCCCATCAATACAGCGCTGACGCCGAACAGATGGGCGATGCGGCCGAAGCCTTCGGATTGCTTCCAGGCGCTATAGGCCGCGATCAACAACAAGGCGCCGCACAGGCCGACCCACAGCGATTCATCCAGCACCGGGCGCAGCATCAGCAACGCGGTGGCGAGGAACAGGAAGCCGAAGATGCCCTTGACCAGGTTCATCCAGGCGCCGGGCTTGGGCATGAAGCGATTGCCCACCGTCACCACCAGCAACAGTGGCACGCCGATGCCGATACCCAGGGCAAACAGAATCAGCCCGCCGTGCAGCGCGTTGCCGCTTTGCGCGATATAGAGCAGGGCGCCGGCCAGGGGGGCGGTCATGCACGGGCCGACCAGCAGGCCGGACAAGGCTCCCAGTGCACCGGCACCGAGCAGGCTGCCACCGCGCCGGCTGCGCGAAACATTTTCCAGACGATCACGCACTGCCACCGGCAGTTGCAGTTCGAAGAAACCGAACATCGGCAACGCCAGCAGCACGAAAATCGCCGCGAAACTGCCCAGCAGCCAAGGGTTTTGCAGCAGCGCCTGAAGGTTGGCCCCGAGCATCGCCGCCAGTACACCCATCGCCGCGTATACCAGCGCCATGCTCACCACGTAGCTGCCGGCGAGGGCGAAACCGCGCTTGGGCGAGGCGCCGCTGCCGACGATCAGCCCGGCCAGAATCGGCAACATCGGCAGCGAGCACGGGGTGAACGCCAAAAGCAGTCCGAGACCGAAGAACACCAGCAGGCTCCAGCCCAGTGCGCGCTGTTGAAGGCTGCTGGCCAGCGCCTGATCCTGCGCTTCGCCGGTTGCGGCTACGTCAGCCTTGCCGCCCAGATCCACCACCTGAGTCTGCGGCGGATAACACAGCCCGGCATCAGCGCAGCCCTGATAGCTGACCTTGACCTGGCCGGTGGCGCCTGCGGGAATCTTCAGCTCCAGGCCCTGGCGATACACCTGTTGCTCGCCGAAGAACTCGTCGCTGTGGGCCTCACCTTCCGGCAACGCGGGGTGCTGGTCGTCGGGCAGGCCATCGAATTTCAGCCGCTTCTGGTACAGGTAGTAGCCGTCGGCAATCTGCCAGAACAGCTGCATTTCGCCGGATTCGAGGCGTTCGGAGGTGAAAACGAATGCTTTGGCGACGGGAAGGAAGTCGGGTTTGCTATCGAACGGATTGCTACCGGCCTGGGCCAGGCCCGATATCAGCAGAGCGAAGAGGAGAAACAGATGACGCATGGAAAAGCCTTATTCCTTTGCAAGTGAGGTGCACAATGGGCGGTGTCGATTAACCGACCATTAACCCTGGCGGCCTTGTGGCGAGGGGACTTGCGGCATAATGTCCGCTTAATCGGTCAACGGCCTAATCAGCTTTATTTACACGAGGCTCCCCATGCACGTACTGGTTTGCGAAGACGACGAGTTGATCGCCAGCGGCATCGTCGCCGGTCTGACCGCCCAGGGCCTGACCGTGGAACACGTGGCCACGGCGTCCGCGGCCCGGGCAATGCTCAAGGTAGCGGAATTCGACGTGATGGTACTCGACCTCGGCCTGCCCGATGAAGACGGCCTGAAGCTGCTTCAACAGCTGCGCAACAATGGCCTGGAACTGCCGGTGCTCATCCTCACGGCCCGGGACTCGGTGACCGACCGCGTCGACGGCCTGCAGGCCGGTGCCGACGATTACCTGCTCAAACCCTTCGACCTGCGTGAATTGGCCGCACGCCTGCACACTCTTTTGCGACGGGTGGCAGGGCGCAGCGTCAACCTGATCGAGCACGGCGCCCTGACCTACGACCCGAGCAGCCGCGAAACCACCCTCGGCGGACAGTCGGTCGACCTCTCCCGCCGCGAACAATCGCTGCTGCAGGCCCTGCTGCACAACCGCGGCCGCGTGCTGTCCAGCGAACAGCTCAAGGACAGTGTCTACGGCTTCAACGACGAGCTGGAGAGCAACGCCCTCAACGTTCATATCCATCACCTGCGGCGCAAACTCGGCAACGGCATTGTCGAGACCGTGCGCGGCCTGGGTTATCGCCTGGGCCCGGCTGATGGCGGAGATCAAACCAAGTGATGAGCCTGCGTTTGCGCCTGAGCCTGGTGCTCGGGGGCGCGTTTGCGTTGATCTGGGCACTGGCTGCGGCCTGGATGCTCAGCGATCTGCGCAATCAGATGATGTTTTCCCTCGACCAGCGGCTGGTGGCGTCGGCGCGGATGGTCGCCGGGCTGATGGAGCAATTGCCGCCGTTGCCGAGCAAGGGCGAGGGCACCCATTTCAGTGCCGAACAACTGAATATCCCCGGCGGTATGGCCTGTCAGGTCAGCTCGTTGCGCGGCGAGATCCTGGCCCGCAGTCACAGCGATCCGGGGCAGCCCCTGGAAGCCGAGAAGATGGGTTTCCACGACCAGATGATCGATGGCGCGCCCTGGCGCAGCTTCACCCTGGCGCGGGGCGATCTGCGGATTACCACCGCTGACCGGCAGATCGAGCGCGAGGCGCTGAACATGTCGATCCTGCTGGCGGCCTCGGTGCCGGTGGGCGTGGCGTTGCTCGGCTGTCTGTGCCTGCTGTGGCTGGGCATCGGCCAGGGGCTGGCGCCGCTCAATCGCATGCGCGATGCGTTGATGCGCCGCAGTGCCGATTCCCTTGAGCCATTGCAGGTCCAGCCGTTGCCCAGCGAACTGCAGCCTTTGCTTGAAACCCAGAACCAGCTGTTCCAGCGCATCGGCAAGACCATCGAGCGCGAACGCCGCCTGACCGGTGATGCCGCCCACGAACTGCGCAGTCCGCTGACCGCGATCAAGACCCACCTGCAAGTGGCGCGCATGACCGACGGCGCGGCCCGCGACCAGTCCCTGGCTCGGGCCGAAGAGGGCGCCGACCGCCTGCACCGCACGCTGGAACAATTGTTGTTGCTGGCGCGGGTCGAGGGCAGTCTGTCGTTCGACGACGGCGTGCAATGCAGCGCCGAACAGGTGGCGAAACTGGCGATCCAGGACACTGCCGGCGGTGATCGCCAGCGCATCCGCTTCAACGCTCCGGCGAAATTCTCCCACGCCCCGGTGCAAATGCCGTCGGTGCTGTCAATTGCCGCGCTGCGCAACC
The DNA here is from genome assembly GCF_020164475.1 of Pseudomonas sp. REP124. Lineage (GTDB taxonomy): Bacteria > Pseudomonadota > Gammaproteobacteria > Pseudomonadales > Pseudomonadaceae > Aquipseudomonas. Next base: position 20,325 of record NZ_JAIQWX010000074.1, read on the forward strand.
TGCTGGACAACGCCCTGCGTCACACACCCGGCGACGGACCGGTGGAACTGAGCCTGCAAACCACCGGCAATCGCGTGCAGTTCGTGGTGCGCGATCATGGGCCGGGGATCGCGGCCGATGATCTGCAGCATTTGACCCAGCGGTTCTGGCGCAATGGCCAGAGCACCGGTTGCGGGCTGGGCCTGGCGATCGTTCAGGCGATTGTTCAGCGTTGCGGCTGCACTCTGCATTTCGACAGCCGGCCGGATGGATTGCGGGTGGAACTGACCATGCCGTTGCAGCCGGCCTGACACGATCCCCTGTAGGAGCGAGCATGCTCGCGATGGTCGTTAACGATGACGCGGGCTGTCTGGATGCCCGCGGTGTCTGAACCTGCATCGCGAGCATGCTCGCTCCTACAGAAGGGCGGGGTTGCACATCAAATGTAACCTCTACACATTGGCCTCCCGCCCACCCCGTGACTATCGTTCCCCACACTCAACGGACTGAGGGAACAACGCCATGGATGACCCGATTCAAACCTGCAAGGCCACCCCCGCCGATGCCGGCATCATCAACCGCATCATCGATCGTTCCATCCGCATCGGTTGCGCCCGCGACCACCGTAACCAATCGCAGACCCTCGCGGTCTGGACCCGCAACACCACCCTCGAACACATCCAGCACTGGCTCGCCGATCCGCGCCTGTACCTGAATATCGCCCTGTTGCAGGACAAGCCGGTCGGCGTGGCCATGGCTTCGGTCTGCGGCAAGGTGGCGTTCTGTTACGTGCAACCGGAATGGTTTCGTCGCGGCGTCGGGCAGGCACTGCTGGCGGATCTTGAAGCCTGGTTGCGCGATCAGGGCCAGCAACGGGTGCGCCTGCACTGCACCCGATCCAGCGAAGCCTTTTATCGCAATCTGGGTTACCGCTCCTGTGCCCGGGCCTTCATGGTCGCGGGGCTCAAGGCCATCCCCATGCACAAGGACCTGACGTCGCCTGCATAGAAAGCCGACCGGGGGTCTAAATCCTCGATGCGCTGGTGCGTTTCCAGAACAGGAAAATCGGCTGGTGTGCCCTCACAAGGCGCACTCGCCGATGCGCAGTTTTGGTCACTATCCACAGCGTATTGAGGTTCGAGAGATGTCAGTCGCCACCAGCCTTGCCGAAGATCGGGTCGCCCCGACCGAAACGCTTTACCAGTTCAATGAATCGCCGTTGCTGACCCGTCAGAACCAGCAGGAATCCAACGCCCGCAGTTATCCGCGGCGCATTCCCCTGGCGCTCAAGCGCGCCAAGGGCATTCATGTCGAAGATGTCGAAGGCCGTCGCTTCATCGATTGCCTTGCCGGCGCCGGTACGCTGGCTTTGGGGCATAACCATCCGGTGGTGATCGAAGCCATCCAGCAGGTGTTGGCCGATGAATTGCCGCTGCACACCCTGGACCTGACCACGCCGGTGAAAGACCAGTTCGTGCAGGATCTGTTCGGCCTGTTGCCACCGGCATTGGCGGCGCAGGCGAAGATCCAGTTCTGCGGCCCTACCGGTACCGACGCCGTGGAAGCCGCCTTGAAACTGGTGCGCACCGCCACCGGTCGCAGCACGGTGCTGTCGTTCCAGGGCGGTTACCACGGCATGAGCCAGGGCGCGTTGAGCCTGATGGGCAGCCTGGGGCCGAAGAAACCTCTGGGTGCCTTGCTGAGCAATGGCGTGCAGTTCATGCCATACCCTTACGACTACCGTTGCCCGTTCGGTCTCGGTGGCGAGCAGGGGGTGAAGGCCAACCTGAACTACCTGGAAAACCTGCTCAACGATCCCGAGGCCGGCGTGCAATTGCCGGCAGCGGTGATTGTTGAAGTGGTGCAGGGCGAGGGCGGGGTGATTCCGGCCGATCTGGCGTGGCTGCGCGGTTTGCGGCGGATCACCGAGAAGGCCGGTGTGGCCTTGATCGTCGATGAAATCCAGAGCGGTTTCGCCCGCACCGGCAAGATGTTCGCTTTCGAGCACGCCGGGATCGTCCCGGATGTGGTGGTGATGTCCAAGGCCATCGGCGGTAGCCTGCCGCTGGCGGTGGTGGTCTATCGCGACTGGCTCGACACCTGGCTGCCGGGCGCCCATGCCGGCACATTCCGTGGCAACCAGATGGCCATGGCCGCCGGTTCCGCGGTGATGCGCTACCTCACCGAACACAACGTCTGCGAACACGCCGCCGCGATGGGTGAGCGCTTGGGCGGGCATTTGCGCACCCTGCAGCGGGATTTCCCGCAACTGGGCGACATTCGTGGGCGCGGGCTGATGATTGGCGTTGAACTGGTGGATCCGACCGGCGCATTGGATGCCCAGGGGCATCCGCCGGTGTTTGCGCGTCTGGCGCCGCTGGTCCAGCGCGAATGCCTCAAGCGCGGCTTGATCCTCGAACTGGGCGGTCGCCAGGGCGGCGTGGTGCGCTTCCTGCCGCCGCTGGTGATCACCGCCGCGCAGATCGACGAAGTGGCCGGGATTTTTGGTCGGGCTTTGGCTGCGGCGACTGCCAGCCTCTAAATATTTGCCAGCCTGGAACGTTCCTTCTACATACCGGCTGCACGCCACGTGCGGCCCACCCAACAGCGATGGAGAAACAGCATGACGTCAGTATTCGACCGCGAGGACATCCTCTTTCAGGTCGTGGTCAACCACGAAGAGCAATACTCGATCTGGCCCGACTACAAAGCCGTGCCACAGGGCTGGCGCACCGTGGGCAAGAGCGGCCTGAAGAAGGAATGCCTGGCCTGGATCGAAGAAACCTGGAGCGACATGCGCCCCCTGAGCCTGCGCCAGAAAATGGACGAGCAGGCTGCCGTGGCGCACTGATCGTCCGGCCATGAAAAAACCGCTGAACCGGTAACGGTCAGCGGTTTTTTTGTATCCATCCCCTGTAGGAGCGAGGCTTGCCCGCGAAGGCGGTGTGTCAGGCTACATGGATGCTGGATGTACCGGCCTCTTCGCGGGCAAGCCTCGCTCCTACAGGTAGCTAACCGATCTAGCTACCACTCAGGCCCTTGATGACGCCATCAATATTCCCTTCCAACTCCGCCACCGGATCCTCGGCATCTGTACTCAACACCACCAGCCGGCTCCCGCCCTCACTGATCGCCGCCTTCACTGCCTCCGAAGGCTGGCGATGATGCAGCACCAGCGCCACGTCATTATCCTTAAGCGTCGCGCTCAAGGCCTTCAACGCCTCCGGCGTCCATTCGGCATCCGCGCGCGCATCCAGGCCGATCAGTTCCAGATTGAGGCTGCCGATCAGATAACCGAAGTGATCGCTCAGGCTCATCACACTCAGGTTGTCCGCCGCAGCCAGGCGCGCTTCGCTGTCGGCGCTGAGTTTCAGCAGGCGTTGTTTCAATGCCGCCAGGTTGGCCTCGATCGTAGGCTTGGCCGTGGGTGCCAGGCGTACCAGGTCGGCGGCCATCACGTCCGCCATGCGCCCCATGTTGTTGCTCGCCAGCCACGGCTGACTGTTCAAGCCATCGACCTTGTTGCCCGGCTGCACCGCGATCCCCGGCAGGGCGCCGTCCACCGGACGGGCGGCGTCGACTTCGACGATGCGGATGTTGCTGCGCCGCGCCATCGGGTACAGCGGATCGTCCGGCCACAACGAGCGCAGGCCGATCACCGCATCGGCATTGGTCGAAAGTTTGGCCAGGGCCGGCGCGCCACGACCGGTGAAGTAGGCGCTCTGGCGGCTGCCGGGCAGGTTGGCCGGCGCGGCGCGTTCGAGGCTGACATCGGTGCCCTTGAGCAGCACCTCGCCCAGGCCATAGGTCACCGGCAACGAAGCCAGCACCCGCACCGGTTTTGCGGTGTCGGCGAAGGCGTTTGCGGTCAATCCGCACAGGGCGACCGCCAAGGTCAGTTGTCGCAGAGAAAAAGCCATTTATCCAAGGTTCCCTTTGAGGCTGGGCACGATGCCGCGCGCGATGGCGGCCAGGGCGAAGGCGATACCGGCCATCAGGATGATCGCGGCACCGGACGGAATCGGCAGGTCGAAGACGATGGGCGCGAGAATCCCGCACAGGGTGCTCACCGTGGCGATCAGCACCGAACACCAGAAAAAGCCCTTCAGCGACTGACTGAGCAAGCGCGCCGCCGCGGCTGGAATCACCAGCAAGGCACCCACCAGAATCGCGCCGATGACTTTCACTGCCGCCACGGTAATCAGCGTCACCAGAATCACGAACAGGTAATCCAGCGCCTTGACCGCCACCCCGCGCACCGCCGCCAGTTGCGGGTTGAAGCTGGCAAGCATGATGCGGTTGTACAGCGGCAAGGCCAGGGCCATCACCAGTGAGCCGACGATGGCCAGCACCAGCAGGTCATTGCCGTTGACCGTCAGTACCGAGCCGAACAGCACGTTCTCCAGAATGTGCACGTTGATCTTGCCTGCCAGAATCAGCAGCAGGCTCGCCCCCAGTGCCAGGGACACCGAGAGGAACACCCCGATCAAAGTGTCCGGCGCCAGGCCCGTACGGTTGCGCAGGTAATTGAGCAGGATGCCGAACAGCAGGCAGTAGCCGAACAGGCTGCCGTAGGGTCCGGTGTAGGGCTCGCCGAGCAGGATACCGATGGCCACGCCGGTCAACGCGGCATGGCCCACCGCTTCGGAGAAAAACGCGAAACGCTTGACCACCACCAGCGTCCCCAGGCCGCCCAGCACCGGGCCGATCAACAGTCCGGCGAGCAACGCGTTGACCACAAACCCATAGGCCAGCGCCTCGGGCAGGTAACCCGACGAGGCCCAGCCTTGAATCATTAATCGAAAGGCTTCGTAACTCATCAGGCAAGGCTCCGTGGCTGGGTCGAAAACAGGCTCAGCAGACGTTCGGGCGTCAGCGCCTGTTGTGGCGTGGCGTCGAACAGCACCCGGCGGTTGAGGCCGGTGACCTGGTCGGCCAGACGCTTGACCGCTTCCAGATCGTGCTCGATCCACAGCACGGTGATGCCGGCAGCGCGCCAGTCGCCGAGCAAGCGTTCGAACACCTGGATACCGGCCTCATCGAGGGCCGACATCGGCTCATCCAGCACCAGCAGTTGCGGTGCCGGGATCAGCCCCTGCGCCAGCAACACCCGTTGGCGCTCGCCACCGGACAGCGCGCCCATGCGCCGCTTGCGCTTGTCCTGCATGCCGACCCTTTCGAGCGCTTCGCCAATCGCCCCGGCGTAATGCTTGCTCAAACCGAGGAAAGCCGGGCGCCGCTGGCACATGGCGGCCATGAAATCGTCAACGGTCATCGGCAGGCCGCGATCGAACTCCAAAGCCTGGGGCACGTAGCCAATGGTCCCTGGCTCGCCGGGCCACTGCAGGCTCAGGCGACCCTGATGCGGCATCTGCCCGAGCAGGGTCTTGATCAGCGAACTCTTGCCGCCACCGTTGGGGCCAACCAGCGCATGCACGCTGCCCGGACGAACCTGAAAGCTGACTTTATCGAGAATCACCGTGCGGCCGAGCGTCAGGCTGACATCAACAAAATCCAGCATCGGCCCCGCCCCCTGTAGGAGCGAGCTTGCTCGCGATGGCGATGTCTCATCCAACGATGAAGGTGCCTGACCCGACGCATTCGCGAGCAAGCCCGCTCCCACAGGGGCGGTGGATTCATCAGGCAGGGTTTCTTTCACGGTCATGCGCCTGACTCCTGAATCGCCCGGACCACGGTGTTGAGGTTGCCGGTCATTTCCTTTTCATACTTGTCGGCGGTGTATTCGCCGTAGGAAATGTGCGACAGCGGGTACAGCTTCACCCCGGATTCACGCTGGATGGTGTCGACGTAGGTGGAGGGGAAATCCATCTCCGAGAAGATCACCTTCACGTCCAGTTCGCGCAGTTGGTCGATGGTCTTTTTCAGCTGGCTTGGGCTCGGTTCGATGCCGTGGGCCGGCTCGACGACGGCTGTGACTTCCAGGCCGAATTCGCGCAGCAGGTAGTCGTAGGCGGCGTGCACCGTGGCCACCCGCAGTTCGGCGTTGGGGGCCTGGGTCAGTTTGGCCAGGGCGTCGGCGCGCATCTTGCGCAGGCGCTTGCCATAGGCCCGGGCGTTGTCGGTGTAGGTCTTGGCGTTGACCGGATCGAGCTTGCCCAGCTCCCGGGCGATGTTGTTGACCTGGGCAATCGAGGCACTGATCGACAGGAAGGTGTGCGGGTTGACCACCTTGCCGGCACCGCGCGCTGCAATGCCGGTGGCGGCCAGCAGCGGCACGTTTTCGTTGGCTTCGATCACCTTGATGTCCGGGTTTTCGCTGGCGGCGATCATGCGGTCGGCGAAGTCGTCATGACCCACGCCGTTGAGCACGATCACGTCCAGCCCGCTGATACGCTTGATGTCTTCAGCGCGAGGCTCGTAGGCGTGGGGGTTGAAGCCGGCGGGAATCAGCGGCACCACCTCGGCCTTGTCGCCGACGATGTTGGCGACGTAGCTGTAGTAAGGGTGCAGGGTGATGCCGATGCGCAGGCGCTTGGCCTCGTCGGCGCTGGCCAGGGGTGTCAGCAGGCAGGCCAGCAGGCCGACCAGTGCCAGACGCAGAGCAGTGCGTAGGGAAGAAATGGGCATGGGAAAGCGGTCTTCTCTGAAGTGAAGGCGAAGGTTCAGTGCCGGTGCTGGCGAGTCACGCCGGCATCGAATTGCGCGACGATCTGCTGCCAGCCGGCGCTTTCCAGCGCGGCGTCACCGAGATCGGCCGGGGCCTTGATGGCGGCGGCGCGGTTGAGCCAGATGTCGGGGGTAGCGCCGTCGGCGCTCAGGCGCATGAGGAACGAACCGGCAACGGAAGGCGTCTGGCTCTGTCCGAAATAGGCCCCGGTATCGAGCAACTGCCAGACATGGCCACCGCGACTGACGGAGCTGGCGTCCTGGGCAAACGGTGCGAAACCTTCATCGGCCAGGGCATCAGGTGTCGGCAGGGTTTGCTGTTCCTGGCGCAGCAGCCGGATCTCGTCGAGCGTCACCCGCAGATCGGCGTAGATGCCTTGCTCCGCAGCGCTGAGGTCGCGGCGAGCATCCAGTTGATGGCTGCTGATGGCGGGCGCGTCCTGCGACTCATGGCGCCAGGCGACAACGGAGCCAGCAACCGCGAGGATCAACAGGCACAACAGTAATACGTTGAGCGTCTCGTGGCCGGCGCCGGCCGGGCGTACGACTTGGGTGGTTGGGCTGCTCATGGGCTCTCGATATCCGCCTGGTCGATCTCGACGACATGGCCGGGGCCGGCGTCGAACAGCACGTAGAACTCGGCGCCGGGTTTCTTGAAGGTCAATGTCGAGTCGGCGCCGAGCTTGCCCGGCACCAGAATGGTTTCGTCATAGCCGATCACGTCGAGGGTCACTCCCGGCGCGCCGCTGCCATCGGAGAAACCGCCGGTGCACTTGATCTGCTCGGCGTCGATGGCCTTGCATTCGCACATCGGGTTGTGGGCCAGGGCGCTGGCGCTGAAACCGGCACAGAGCATCAGCAGCGCGGCGCTCAAAGAATGAGTCAGCTTGATCATGGTTTGCTTCCTTGGGTGGACAGCCAGGCGAGGGTGGCGGGGGAGGCCTGACTCAGAGGAATGGATGCCTGATGCATGGAGCCGTCCCAGCCTTCCATGGTTATCCACAGCTCGGCGTCTGCCTTGGTTTTTTCCGGGATCGGCAACATGGCCCCCATGCGGTATGGGGTGCCGAAGAAAATCACCCCGGCGGCGCGCAGGCTGCGGGGTTTGCCAATGCGCAGGTAGGTGGCCTTGACCTGCTCGCGGCAGCTGTCGCACAGCGCGGCATTGAAGCTTTTCATGTAACCGGCCGGGCCATCAGGTCGTGGTCCCTCTTCGCGCAGTTCCGCCAGCCGAAGGCTCCACGGGCCAACCTTCACTTCACCTACCTCCCGTTCACCCAGGCCGGTATCGCCACGAAACAGCGCTGCATCGGCAAAGTATTTGGGCATGAATCCCAAGGGCACCAGCAACAGCAGGACGTTGATATGGAAGCGCCACTTGTGCCAGAACTGTTTGAGTTTCGACGGCGGTTTTTCAGCAGCGATCTGGCTCATTGGCTGACCTCCGTTGCAATCACAGATTCGTTGCGAGGGCGTTTGTGGCTGCGCTTCAGGGCATTGGCCGTCGCCAGCGCAGTACGCTTGGTCCAGATCAACAGCCCGCTGAGGACCATCATGCTCAGCAGCAGGCCGAAGAAGAACCAGATCAGCTTGATCCAGATTCCGCCGAAATCGCCGGTGTGCAGCGGGCGCATGGATTCGGTGACGAACTCCAGCTTCGAACGGTCGGACAGCAGGCGAGTGGCAGCGATTTCACCGGTATAGGGGTTGATGTCGGCGGTCTGGTACATCAGCGGATACCAGCTGCGACCGCCTACCGACAGGTAGCTGTAGGCGTTGGCCGGCAGGCTGACGAAACTCTCGTCCAGGCCGGGAATGCGCTGGCGGGCCTGCTCAATCGCAGCGTCCAGGCTGATCATCGGTGCTGGCGAGCCATCGGCGGTCAACGGTACGCTTTCCCGGGGCACCACGGCGGCCACCGGTGCGGTGGAGATGGAGATCTGGTTGTCGAACATGAACGCTTCGATCAGGAACCAGGTGGAGGTCACGGAAATCACCGCGATGAACCAGATCGACCAGATGCCGCTCAGGCGGTGGAAATCACCCCAGAAAATCCGTGCGCCATGGCGGATGCGCAGAGTCGGGCGCAGGAAGCCTTTCCAGAAGCGCTTGTAAACCACAAGACCGGTCACCAGCGAAGCCAGCAACGGCAGGCTCAGGAACGACACCAGATACCAGCCCCAGCTATAGCCGTTGGTGAACGGCACAAGCCACCAGCCGTGCAGTGCACGGGTAAAGGCCTGGAAATTGAATTGCGGCGCGGGGCCCTGGATGACACCGGTGTAGGGGTTTACGTATACCTTCTGCGAGCGACCGTCGGGGTAATTGACATCGACATCCAGCGCGAAGTGCGACTCATCCGGGCGGTTGATGTCTTCGACCAGGGTGTCCGGCTCGGCTTTTTTGATTGCGGCGACGATCTGGTCGTAGCTCAGGCGCGGCGCGTCGTCCGAGGGCTGGCTGGCGCGCATTTGCGGGTTGGCGAGCCAGACGATTTCCTGGCTGACCACCGCAAGGGTGCCGGTCACGCAGACGATCAACACGAAAAACCAGATTGGCAGCGCCAGCCAGCTATGGACCAGGAACCAGAGTTTGGAGCGGGATTTCTTCGACATGATTTGCAGGTCTTATATCGATGAAAAGGCCTCTGCTACGGGCTTCGCAGCGATGAGGTCCAGAACGGTCCGGTCGTGGCTTTTGCCTACGCGAACGGACTGCATCTATATAGGACGGATGAGCGAGTGAAATCCCGAACGGGGAAATGAAAGAAAATGTTTCGTATTTAGGTTCGGGCGGGAAACATGAGGTGCCTTTGAGGCCGCCTTCGCGAGCAAGC
>NZ_JAIQWX010000075.1 GCF_020164475.1 Pseudomonas sp. REP124
CTACAAGTTGCACAAAACCTGTAGGAGCGAGGCTTGCCCGCGAACGGCAGACCGCCGATCACCCGAAAAGCACAAATCGTGTACAACTTTGATATTTAACTGGAACAATCCACCAGTTTTTTGAGAACATCCAGCACCGCGCTGTGACCGCAATGCGTCACAGGGTCGCAGAACGACGTAATTAGTCTAATTTTCACAACCGCAACACATCATGTAGTATGCCTCGGCGCGCACTACATAACGTTGGTTCGATGTCTGCCGCAGGCACGTTCACAACCCTCAAAGCCCTGTCAGCAAGGCCCTAAGCCGTTGATTGGTCCCAACCCAGCCGCCCGAAAATGGCATGTACTGGTAGACGGGTTTGTGGTTTAAATGGCCGAAGGCTTCATTGTTAAATTGAAGAGCTGAAAAGCGAAATAGCTGAGCAGAGTGAGGCAAGCAATGACTGAACACGTTCAAGTCGGTGGCCTGCAGGTCGCCAAAGTCCTGTTCGACTTCGTGAACAACGAAGCCATTCCCGGAACCGGCCTCACCGCCGACAAATTCTGGGCCGGTGCCGACAAGGTCATTCACGACCTGGCGCCGAAGAACAAAGCCCTACTCGCCAAACGCGATGATTTCCAGGCTCGTATCGACGCCTGGCACCAGGAACGTGCAGGCCAGGCGCACGACGCCGTGGCCTACAAGGCTTTCCTGCAAGACATCGGTTATCTGCTGCCAGAAGCGGCCGATTTCCAGGCAACGACGCAAAACGTCGATGAAGAAATCGCCCGCATGGCCGGCCCACAATTGGTGGTCCCGGTTATGAACGCCCGCTTCGCTCTCAATGCCTCGAACGCCCGTTGGGGTTCGCTGTACGACGCGCTCTACGGCACCGACGCCATCAGCGAAGCCGATGGCGCCGAAAAGGGCAAAGGCTACAACAAGGTTCGCGGCGACAAGGTCATCGCCTTCGCCCGCGCCTTCCTCGACGAAGCCGCGCCATTGGCCGCCGGCTCCCACGTCGACTCCACCCGCTACAGCATTGTTGACGGCAAGCTGGTCGTCGCCCTCAAAGGCGGCAGCAACACGGGCCTGCGCAACGACGCACAGCTGATCGGTTTCCAAGGCGATGCTTCGGCACCGATCGCCATCCTGCTGAAAAACAACGGCCTGCATTTCGAAATCCAGATCGATGCCAGCACCCCGGTCGGCCAGACCGACGCCGCCGGCGTCAAAGACATCCTGATGGAAGCCGCACTGACCACCATCATGGACTGCGAAGACTCCGTGGCCGCCGTCGATGCCGACGACAAAGTGGTGATCTACCGCAACTGGCTCGGCCTGATGAAGGGCGACCTGTCGGAAGAAGTGGCCAAGGGCGGCAAGTCCTTCACCCGCACCATGAACGCCGACCGCACCTACACCGGCGTCGATGGCAAGGCGCTGAGCCTGCACGGTCGCTCGCTGCTGTTCGTGCGTAACGTCGGTCACCTGATGACCATCGACGCGATCCTCGACAAAGACGGCAACGAAGTGCCGGAAGGCATCCTCGACGGTCTGGTCACCGTGCTGGCGGCGATGCACAACCTCAACGGCAACACCTCGCGCAAAAACACACGTACCGGTTCGGTCTACATCGTGAAGCCGAAGATGCACGGTCCTGAAGAAGCGGCATTCACCAACGAGCTGTTCGGGCGCATCGAAGACGCGCTGGGCCTGCCGCGCAACACTCTCAAAGTCGGAATCATGGATGAGGAGCGCCGTACCACGGTCAACCTCAAGGCCTGCATCAAGGCGGCGAGCGAGCGCGTAGTGTTCATCAACACTGGTTTCCTCGACCGCACGGGCGACGAAATCCACACCTCCATGGAAGCCGGCCCGATGGTTCGCAAGGCCGACATGAAGGCGGAAAAATGGATCGGCGCCTACGAGAACTCCAACGTCGATATCGGCTTGAGCACCGGCCTGCAAGGTCGCGCGCAGATCGGTAAAGGCATGTGGGCGATGCCCGACCTGATGGCGGCGATGCTCGAACAGAAAATCGCTCACCCGATGGCCGGCGCCAACACCGCCTGGGTTCCATCGCCGACCGCCGCCGCGCTGCACGCGCTGCACTACCACACGGTCGACGTGTACGCCCGTCAGGCCGAACTGGCCAAGCGTGCCCCGGCTTCTGTGGACGACATCCTGACCATCCCGCTGGCGGTCAACCCGCAGTGGACTGCCGAGCAGATCAAGAACGAACTGGACAACAACTCCCAGGGCATTCTCGGTTATGTGGTGCGCTGGATCGACCAGGGTGTTGGCTGCTCGAAGGTGCCGGACATCAACGACGTCGGCTTGATGGAAGACCGTGCGACGCTGCGTATCTCCAGCCAGCACATCGCCAACTGGCTGCGCCACGGTATCGTGACCGAAGAGCAAGTGATGGAAAGCCTCAAGCGCATGGCGCCGGTGGTCGACCGCCAGAACGCGGGCGACGCGCTGTACCGTCCGCTGGCACCAGACTTCGACAGCAACATCGCCTTCCAGGCCGCGGTCGAACTGGTGATCGAAGGCACCAAGCAGCCAAACGGCTACACCGAGCCGGTCCTGCACCGTCGTCGCCGCCAGTTCAAGGCTGCCAATGGCCTGTAACTGAGCGCTGATGCCGGACACGAAAAAGCCCTGATCGAAAGATCAGGGCTTTTTCTTTATGCACAATCCCCACCGAGATACCGCACCCTGTGGCGAGGGGGCTTGCCCCCGTTCGGCGGCGAAGCCGTCGCAAAACCTGGATGCACGGTCTGTCTGGAAAATGCAGGGGGTCGCTTCGCAACCCAACGGGGCGGTGCGACGTTTCGACAAGCCCCCTCGCCACAGGTTTCCCTATTCACAGGCATGCATCTTCACGGAGTCTGGGATCCGCTAAGGCTCCATCCCCAACTCATGCTTGACCAACCCCAGCAACTTGCTGGTATCGATCGGCTTGAGCAGAAAATCCACCACGCTCAAATGCATCGCCGCGATGGCGTCCTTAACGTCGGCATCGCCGGAAACGATGATGAACGGCATCGCCGCTCGCACCGACTCGCGCACCTCACGGATCAACGCCAAACCGTCGACGTTGCCCATGCGCAGGTCGGTGATCACCAAACCTATGGACGGTCGTTCTTCCAGCAGCTTGAGCGCGGACTCGCCGCTAGAGGCAGTCATGCATCGTATGCCATCCAGGGCAAGAATCTCTGACAGTAATTCTCGGGCATCCTTGTCGTCGTCTACGATCAGCACCCGCTGCGGTGGCAGGTCGGGTTCCTGCATGACGGCACTGAGCGCTGCGCGCTCGGCGTCACTCAAAATATCGTGGTCGGACATGGCGTTCTCTACATGATCAGTACAGTTCCCTAGCACAGTGGTGAGACATCGCTAAGCACAGCTTAAATGTGCACTTCGTCGGATTATTTTCCAAGCGTAGTTTGGAGAGGTTTTTCCTTCAATCTCGTAAGGATTTTCCGACAATTTGCAGTACAGATTGCCTACCTAGACTTACGTCCAATGGGCACCCCGGCCGCAGGGGTCGACGATAGGTGAGTTATCCCCGACAACAACTCCAAAAAAGACTGCGGTAATGGTTATGAGTAAAGCGGACGCCTTCACACAGGCAGGGAAAACCGCGGTGTTGCAGAACATCCAGGGCACTTTGCAATTCCTTCAGCGCTTCCCGCCCTTCAACCAGATGGAACACGCCCACCTGGCGTACCTGGTCGAGCAATGTCAGCTGCGTTTTTATGCCCTGGGCGAGAGCATCATCAAGCCCGCCGACGGCCCGGTTGAGCACTTCTACATCGTCAAGCAGGGCCGGGTGGTGGGCGAGCGTCCGCATTCGGCCAAGGGCGGCACCGAAACCACCTTCGAAATCACCACCGGCGAGTGCTTTCCCCTCGCCGCGTTGCTGGGTGAGCGGGCGACCCGCACCGAACACCTGTCCGCCGAAGACACCTTTTGCCTACAGTTGAACAAGCTGGCGTTCATCAAGCTCTTCGCCATTTCCCACACCTTCCGCGATTTCGCCTTACGGGGTGTGAGCAGCCTGCTGGATCAGGTCAACCAGCAAGTCCAGCAGAAGGCCGTGGAAACCCTCGGCACCCAGTATTCGCTCAACACCCGTTTGGGCGATTTGGCCATGCGTCACCCGGTGACCTGCAGCCCAGCCACACCCTTGCGCGAAGCCGTGACCCTGATGCACGAGCAGCAGGTCGGCAGCATCGTCGTCGTCAACGAACACAAGTCGCCGCTGGGGATCTTCACCCTGCGCGACCTGCGCCAGGTGGTGGCCAACGGCACCGGGGATTTCAGCGAAGCCATCGAGCGCCACATGACCCAGGCGCCGTTCTACCTGAGCCCGGATCACAGCGCCTTCGATGCGGCGATTGCCATGACCGAGCGGCACATCGCCCACGTCTGTCTGGTCAAGGATCAGCGCCTGTGTGGCGTGGTGTCCGAGCGCGATCTGTTTTCCCTGCAACGGGTCGATCTGGTGCACCTGGCCCGCACCATCCGCAGCGCCCAACGCGTGGAAAACCTGGTGGCGATCCGTGGCGAAATCGGCCAACTGGTGGAGCGCATGCTCGCCCACGGCGCCTCCTCGACGCAGATCACCCACATCATCACCCTGCTCAACGACCACACCGTCAGCCGGGTGATCGAACTGACCCTGGCAGAAAAAGGCGACCCCGGCGTGCCGTTCAGCTGGCTGTGCTTCGGCAGCGAAGGCCGCCGCGAGCAGACGCTGCACACCGACCAGGACAATGGCATTCTGTTCGAAGCCCGGGATGCGGCCCACGCGGCGGAAATCCGCGGCAAACTGCTGCCCATCGCCCACCAGATCAACCAGAGCCTGGCGCTGTGCGGCTTCACCCTGTGCAAAGGCAACATCATGGCCGGCAACCCCGAGCTGTGCCTGTCGCGGGTGGAATGGGCCCGGCGCTTTGCCGCGTTCATTCGCGAGGCGACGCCGGAGAATCTGCTGGGGTCGAGCATCTATTTCGACCTGCGCGTGGTCTGGGGCAGCGAGCAGGGTTGCGAACAATTGCGTCGCGGCATTCTCGATCAGGTCGGCGACAACCGTCTGTTCCAGCGGATGATGGCCGAGAACGCCCTGCGCAATCGTCCGCCAGTCGGGCGTTTCCGCGAGTTCGTGCTGACCCGCAAAAATGGCGACAAGGCCACCCTCGACCTGAAGATCCAGGGCCTGGCGCCCTTCGTCGATGGCGCCCGTCTGCTGGCCCTGGCCCATGGCATCGGCGCCAACAATACGCTGGAGCGCTTCCGCCAACTGGTGGATAAGGAAGTCATCGAGCCGCTGGACGGCGCGGCCTACGAAGAGGCCTACCACTTCATCCAGCAAACCCGCATGCAGCAACACCAGTTGCAGACCCGCGAGAACCTGCCCTACTCCAACCGCGTCGACCCGGACAGCCTCAACCATCTGGACCGGCGCATCCTGCGTGAATCACTGCGCCAGGCCCAACGCCTGCAAAGCAGTCTGGCACTGCGGTATCAGTTATGAGCTATCAGTTATGAGCCTGTTTTCGTGGCTGCGTCCCGCAGGTCCCAGCCTGTCCGGCGAACTGCAACAGCGCCTGCAACGGCTGCCGGCAGCGCCGGTTCTGGGCGAGTGCAGCCTGCGCGAACAGCGTTGGGTAGTGCTCGATCTGGAAACTACAGGATTGAATCTGAACAAGGATCGGGTGTTGTCCATCGGCGCCGTGGTGATCGAGGACGGCGCCATCGACTTCAGCCAGCAGTTCGAACGCACCCTGCAATGCGCCGAGCTCAAACTCAGCCCCAGCGTGCTGATCCACGGTTTGGGGCCGAGCGCGATTGCCAACGGCAGCGACCCGGCGCAGGCGCTGATCGAGTTCATGGAGTTCGTCGGCGACAGCCCGTTGTTGGCCTTTCATGCACCGTTCGACCAGCACATGCTCGGCCGCGCGCTCAAGGATCACCTGGGCTACAAGTTGCAGCACGCCTTTCTGGACGTGGCCGAGATCGCCCCGCTGGTGTGCCCGCAGGCCAACATCCGCGAGGCCGGGCTCGATGAATGGATCAACTGGTTCAAGCTCGAAGTCTTCGAACGCCACAACGCCAGCGCCGACGCCCTGGCCACCGCCGAACTGGCGCTGATCCTGTTCAGCCGCGCGCGGCAGCAGCAGATTCTCAGCCCGTTGAACCTGCAACAGCGCCTGAGCCAGTGGCGCCGGCGGCAGCAAACTCCGTCCTTCTGAATCGTCGGCGTCTGGTCTGACGCATTCGCGGGCAAGCCTCGCTCCTACAGGGTTTGTGTCGATCATAAATCCCACAAACGCCACCAATCCTGTGGGAGCGTGGCTTGCCCGCGAAGAACGATAACGCGGTCCAACTGCCCACCTCCCCCCAAAAACACCCGACCAACGCCAATTGCTTACCTGATTCGCCTCTGACACAATCGCGAACAATTCTCGTTAGTTAACCTTTCCCAATCGGTAATACGGCGTGTCGTCAATCCCAAGCCCTCAAAGTGAGCTCGTCGGTGCGTTATATCGCGACCATCGCGGTTGGCTATTGGCCTGGCTTCGTCGCAACGTCGCCTGCCCGCAGCGCGCCGAGGACCTGAGTCAGGACACCTTCGTGCGCCTGCTCGGCCGAGAGGACTTGAAAGAACCCCGCGAACCCCGGGCATTCCTGGTGGCGATCGCCAAGGGCCTGCTGTTCGACTACTTCCGCCGCGCCGCGCTGGAACAGGCCTACCTCACCGAACTGATGCTGATTCCCGAAGCCGAACAACCGTCGGCGGAAGAACAGCAGATGATCCTCGAAGACCTGAAAAACATCGATCGCCTGCTCGGCAAGCTCTCGAGCAAGGCCCGCGCGGCGTTTCTGTACAACCGCCTCGATGGCCTGAGCCACGGGGAAATCGCCGAGCGCCTGGGCGTGTCGGTGCCCCGGGTGCGCCAGTACCTGGCCCAGGGCATCCGCCAGTGCTACATCGCGCTGTACGGGGAGCCGACATGAGCCCGGCCAGTTCGAAACCTGTCTCGGCGCGGGTGCTCGATGCCGCCATCGCCTGGCAATTGTCCCTGGACTCGGCCAACCCGATCGAGCGCGAAGAATTCGCCAAATGGCACGCTGCCCACGAAGAACACGCCCGCGCCTGGCGCCAGCTGGGCATGCTCGATCAGCGTTTCAGCGTCGCCAGCGGCCCCGCCCGCACCGCCCTGCTGCAGTCGCGTGAAGGCATCCGCCGCCGCGTGCGCAAACTCGGCAGCGGCGTGGCCAGCGTGGTCGCGGTGATTGGTCTGGCGCTGTTTGCCGGCGAACGTTATCTGCCGGTGGATTACTGGCTGGCCGACCAGCGCACCGCCACCGGCGAACAGCGCACCATTCGCCTGAGCGACGGCACCTTGATCAACCTCAACACCCACAGTGCGCTGGACGTTCGCTTCGACGAGAAGCAGCGGCTGATCGTGCTGCAGGAAGGCGAAATCCTCGTCGAAACCGGCCACGGCGACGCCCGGCCCTTCATCGTCGAAACCCGCGAAGGCAGCATGCGCGCGCTGGGCACGCGCTTTCTGGTCAAGCGCGAAGCCGAAGGCACCCGCCTGAGCGTGCTGCAATCGGCAGTGGCCGCCCACCCCGAATCAAGCCAGCAAGAACAAATTCTGCGCGAAGGCCAGCAAATGCTGATCCGCAACGACGGCCTGGGCCCGATCCTCGCCGTCAACGTGGGCGCCGACGCCTGGACCCGCGGCATGCTGGTAGTGGACAACACCCGCCTCGAAGACCTCGTCCATGAACTCGGCCGCTACCGCCCCGGCCACCTGGGCGTAGCCCCCGAAATCGCCGACCTGCGCATCACCGGCAGCTTCCCCCTCAAAGACACCAACCTGGCCCTGAACGCCCTGCTGCCGACCTTGCCGGTGCAGATCGAACAGCACACGCAGTGGTGGGTGACGGTGGCGGCGAAGAGCAACCCGAAACCCTAAACTCCACGCAGAACCCTGTGGGAGCGGGCTTGCCCGCGAAGATGCCCTCAGTAATCACCGCAAATCCATAGGCAAAAACTCGATCATGTAGCAGCTGGCGAAGCCTGCGTCCGACTGCGCAGCAGTCGTGAAATCAGCCAGCGCGGTGTTTCAGGGAGACCTCGCACTCAGGTTTTACGACTGCTGCGCAGCCGGACGCAGGCTTCGCCAGCTGCTACAAAGGTTCTTTGTACGCCGACACCAACTAAAAAGCCCCGAAATCTCGGGGCTCATTGCACGCTTTACCGCTACACCTCTGTCTTCTTCGCCGCCTGCAAAGGCCGCCGCTCCAACACCTTCACCACATCATCAACCACGGCCTTACCCATCGCCGCCAAATAATGCGCCGCCCACGCGTGACGGTCGCAGCCTTTAGCGTAAGCGGCATCCATTGCAAAGGCCTTGGCGAGGAACAGCAGGTTGGAGGCTTCGGACAGGGCGTCGACGATGGGGACGTCGCGGCAGACGTGGAACAGGGGTTGGTCCGAGATGTACATGAAGGGGGTGAAGCCGGGGGTTTTGAGGTCTGAAGCGGAGGGCATATCTGTTTTGCTCATGAATCTTGCTCCTGAGTGTCTGGATAACGTCGTTGTCCGGTTCCGAGTTACCACACTCGATCGCTTGGTATCAGCGACGACCGGAGACTAGCCCGACACCGAAAAGCACAACAAGACAGCAGAGTGCTCTGGAGCAAAATTCGGAGTTCGGCTACAGCATCCTTCAGCTTCATCCGCAGAAATCCTACTGGCTTTAAACAACCACTGAACATTGTGGTGTCTGGTAGGACGCCTTCGCGGGCAAGCCCGCTCCCACAGGGGATTGCGTACATCCATAAAAAATCCGGCGGCTGACAGGCCGTCATCGCGAGCAGGCTAGCTCCCACAGTGGCCGTGGAATGCAGGACATTGTGGGAGCGGGCTTGCCCGCGAAGAGGCCATCAGCTTCACTGAAAACCACTGAATCGAAATTATTTTCACTTACCCCTATCACTTTTCGAATCTCGTCCGGCACCTAGGCAATTGAGAAGTATTTACTTTCAGGAGCCGCTGTATGTCCCGTTCGCTAGACACCTTGTTGCGCCCCAGTTTGCTGGCGGTCGCCATTGCCTTTTGCACCCCTATGGCCAGCAGCCAACTGATCGCCGCCGAGCAGTCCAGCGTGCGTGCCTACAACCTGCCGGCCGCCCCACTGGCCAGCACCCTGAACCAGATCGCCAGCCAGGCCGGTATCGCGCTGTCGCTGAACCCATCGCTGGCCGCGGGCAAGACTTCCGCGCCGGTCAATGGCCAGTTCGATGCAGCTGGTGCCATGCGTGAAGCGCTGCGCGGCACCGGCTTGCAACTGGAGCAGAGCGGCGGCAGCTACACCCTGGTGGCTGTGCCGGAAGGCTCGCTGTCCCTGCCGGCAACCAACGTGATCGGCGTCGAGAACACCGAAAGCGCCTGGGGACCGGTGGAAGGTTATGTGGCCAAGCGCACCGCCGCCGGCACCAAGACCGACACTGCATTGGTTGAAGTTCCACGTTCGATCTCGGTCGTGACGCGCGAGCAGATGGACGACCGCAACGTGCAAAGCCTGGACGACGCCGTGCGCTACATGCCCGGCATCACCGCCAGCAGCTACGGCAGCGATACCCGTGCCGACTGGATTCGCGTGCGTGGCTTCGAACCGACCCAATTCCTCGACGGCTTGCCGCTGCCAAAGGGCGTATACGCCAACCCGAAACAGGAAACCTGGAACCTCGACCGCCTGGCCCTGCTGCGCGGCCCGGCTTCGTCGATCTACGGCCAGACGCCACCGGGCGGTCTGCTGGACATGGTCAGCCGCCGTCCCAGCGCCGAATCGAGCAATGAGATCCAGCTGCAATACGGCAGCGACAATCATCGCCAGATCAACTTTGCCAGCACCGGCAAAATCGATGAGGAAGGCCAATTCCTCTACGGCTTGAGCGGTGTAGTGCGCGACAGCGGTACGCAGATCGACCACGTCGACAACAAGCGCTACAACATTGCGCCGAGCCTGACCTGGAACATCGACGAAGACACCAAATTCACCCTGCTCACGCAATTCACCCGTGACGATACCGGCATCACCAGCCAGTTCCTGCCGATTCAGGGCACCAAGATCAACATGCCGTTCGGCGATGTTTCCCACCACAAGAATCTGGGTGACCCGGATTGGGAATATTACGACCGCACCTACTACGCACTGGGCTACGCCTTCGAACATCGTCTGAATGATGTGTGGCAGTTCCGCCAGAACCTGCGCTACACCAAATCCGACCTGTCCTTCCAGGGCATCACCGTCGGCGCGTATCCGTTCACCCAGGTCGACAACGATGGCAACGTGGGCCGCTCGACCACCAGCGTCGACGAAGACATCAGCCAGTTCGCCGTGGACAACAATTTCCAGGCCGACTTCGCCACCGGCGATGTGCGTCACACTTTGCTGATCGGCCTTGATCATCAGCGCAGCAATACCAACTACACCTCGATCTTCGGCAGCGCGCCGCCGACCAACGTGATCAATCCTGTGCGCGGCGTGGAAATCGTGCGTCCACCTCGTTCCAGCGCGTTCTATGACTACGACCAGAAGACCTACCAGACTGGTCTATACATTCAGGATCAGATGGCCCTCGACAACTGGCGCCTGACCCTGGGCGGTCGTGAGGACTGGGTCCACACCGGTACCAAGTTCTTCAATCAGGGTGATGCCACCAACACCGAACGTGACAGCAACTTCAGCGGCAACGCAGCGATCAGCTATGTGTTCGACAACGGTTTCGTGCCGTACCTGTCCTACGCCGAGTCGTTCCAGCCGACCAGCAACGCCACCGCTTCGCCAACCCAATCGTTCAAGCCGACCGAAGGCGAGCAATGGGAACTGGGTATCAAGTACCAGCCTCCAGGCAGCGACACCTTGCTGAGCGCGGCAATCTACGACCTGACGCAGAAGAACGTGTCCGTCACCACCACCAACTCGGATAACGTCTCGATCACCAGCCAGACCGGTGAAGTGAAGGTCAAGGGCCTGGAGTTGGAAGCAGTGTCCGACGTGACCGAGAACCTCAAGGTGATCGCGGCGTACACCCTGGCCAAATCCGAAGTGCAAAAAGGCGACTTCAAGGGCAACCGTCTGCAGCTGATGCCTAACCAGCAGGCTTCGTTGTGGGCCGATTACACCTGGCACAGCGGCGTGCTGGACGGTTTCGGCATCGGCGGCGGTGCGCGATACACCGGCAACACCTACGGCGATCAGGCCAATACCTGGCTGGGCAAGGCCGACGCCTACACGGTGTTCGACGCTGCGGTCCACTACGACCTCGGTCGCCTGGACAACAGCCTGAAGGGTGCTTCGCTGGCGTTGAACGCGACCAACGTATTCGACAAGGATTACATCTCCACCTGTGACAGCTTCTACTGCTACTACGGCGACCAGCGCAGCGTCGTCGCCAGTGCCACCTACAAGTGGTAACGGCCTGAGCTGACACGCCCAGTACCCAGGCCGTCCCTCGAGGACGGCTTTGGTATTTCTGAGGGTCATGAAATGAAAAGTAAAACAATTCGCCGCTGGTCCGTCGTCCACACCTGGACCAGCCTGATCTGCACGGTGTTCTTGCTGCTGTTGGCACTGACCGGCCTGCCGTTGATCTTCCATCACGAGATCGATCATCTGCTGGGCGATGCCCCGCAATTGCGGGAAATGCCGGCGGACACGCCGCAGCTCAATCTGCAGCAACTGGTGCAGGCCGCTGAAAAGCATCGCCCCGGCGAAGTCATGCAGTATTTCGGTTTCGAAGAGGACGAGCCCAACGCCGCGATCGCGATCATGGCGGCCACCGCCGGTACCGAACCGAACTCGTCCCACACCTTCATGCTCGACGCCCGCACCGGCGAGGCGCTGGAGATGCCGTCGGCCAATGGCGGCTTCATGATGCTGATGCTGCGCCTGCATGTGGACATGTTCGCCGGGTTGCCGGGCAAGCTGTTGCTGGCGTTCATGGGCTTGTTGTTCGTGGTGGCGATTGTGTCCGGCACGGTGTTGTATCTGCCGTTCATGCGCCGGTTGAAGTTCGCCACGGTGCGCCAGGACAAGTCCACCCGCCTGCGCTGGCTCGACCTGCATAACCTGATAGGCGTGGTGACTTTGACCTGGGCGCTGGTGGTGGGTGTGACCGGCGTGATCAGCGCCTGCGCCGACCTGTTGATCGCCGCCTGGCGCAACGACAGCCTGAGCGCGATGGTCGCCCCGTATCGCGATGCGCCGCCGCTGACGCAACTGGCGCCGGCCACGCGCCTGCTCGATATCGCCAAGGAAGTCGCGCCGGGCATGCAGCCGGATTTCATCGCCTTCCCCGGCACGCGCTTTTCCAGCGAGCACCATTACGCGGTGTTCATGAAAGGCAGCACGCACCTGACTTCGCACCTGCTCACGCCCGTACTGATCGACGCCAGCACCCTGAAGGTGACGGCGGTGGCGGAACGGCCCTGGTACATGGACGCCATGGGCATGTCACAGCCGCTGCATTTCGGTGATTACGGCGGCATGCCGATGCAGATCCTCTGGGCGACCCTGGATGTGCTGACCATCATCGTCCTGGGCAGCGGGGTTTACCTGTGGGCGGTGCGGCGCAAGGCGGCCAAGCCGGTGCTGGAACAAGCGGAGAGCGTGGCATGAAACCCAGGCAGTCGAACTTCTGGAAGGTCTTCGGCACCCCGACGGTGATCGCCCTGTTCACCGCCGCCGGCCTGTTCGCCGCGCTGCTGGGCGACGGCATCTGGGACGCCCTGAGCTGGCTCGGCCTGGGCATCCCCGCC
Source organism: Pseudomonas sp. REP124 (assembly GCF_020164475.1). GTDB lineage: Bacteria > Pseudomonadota > Gammaproteobacteria > Pseudomonadales > Pseudomonadaceae > Aquipseudomonas. The sequence continues at coordinate 12,842 of NZ_JAIQWX010000075.1, forward strand.
GTCCTAGCCCTGCGTGGCCTCCTCCAACGCCGCTGATCTTCCATGAAAACACGCCCCATGTAGCAGCTGGCGAAGCCTGCGTCCGGCTGCGAAGCAGTCGTAAAATCAGCCAACGCGGTGTCTCAGACACACCTCGCACTCAGGTTTTGCGACTGCTGCGCAGCCGGACGCAGGCTTCGCCAGCTGCTACACCGATCGCGTTACGCCACCAACCATTGTGCGAGCCTGCTCGCGATAGCGGTGCATCAGCTACCACAATCGCCAACTGATCTACCGCCTTCGCGAGCAAGCTTCGCTCCTACAGGGTTCGGTTTGAGCCCATGGCCCAACGCGCTATGCTGCCCCTCTCCGCCACCGTCCGAGACGCAGCCATGTCCGCCCCAAGCATGACCCTGTACCACAACTCCCTCTCCCCCTTCGTTCGCAAAGTCATGGTGCTGCTGCACGAGACCGGCCAGCAAAACCGCGTGGCCCTGCTCAACTGCGTGCTCACCCCGGTCGACCCCGACAAGACCCTGATCGACGACAACCCCTTGAGCAAAATCCCCGCCCTGCGCCTGGCCGACGGCAACGTCATCCACGACAGCCGGGTGATCCTCGACTACCTCGACCACCAGCACGTCGGCAACCCGCTGATCCCCCGCGAAGGCTCCGCCCGCTGGCGCCGCCTGACCCTAGCCTCCCTGGCCGACGGCATCATGGACGCCGCCGTGCTGGTGCGTTACGAAGTCGCCCTGCGCGCCCCGGAAAAACACTGGGACACCTGGCTCGACGGCCAACGCGACAAAATCCGCCGCGCCGTGGCCCTGCTGGAAAAAGACGCCATCGCCGAACTCACCAGCCACTTCGACATCGCCGCCATCAGCACCGCCTGCGCCCTGGGCTACCTCGACCTGCGCCACCCGGACCTGGACTGGCGCACGGCCAATCCGCAGCTGGCGGCGTGGTATTTCGAGGTGAGTCAGCGACCTTCGATGATTGCGACCATGCCCAAAGTCTAGGTTTTCACCAACGACACCGACATCATCGCGAGCAGGCTCGCTCCCACAGTTGGTCTTTGGCGCATACAGATTTTGTGTTCGCTGCAGATCGTTTGTGAAACCCGGCCCGCTCGCGATCGCTCCACATCAGTTCGATTGCAAACAACCGATCGATCAGGATCACCAGCTTCTCGCCCTCTCTCTGATCCTCTCGCAATCCAACCAGCCGACTCATTTCACCTCTCCCAAATCAAACGCCACCGGCTTCTCCACCTTGCGCCCAACCCCATACCAATCCAGCTTGCGCGTCAGCACCATGAATACGCCCAGCAACCCGAACAACAGCAACGAGCCCATCAACAGCGCGTAATCCTCCGCACTCAACAGTCCGTAAAGCAGCCCATACAGCCCCGCCAATCCCGCCGAAAAGCTCAAGCCGTGGCGCACGCTGCGCAGCACATGGCAGACATAGAACCCGATCAACAACACACAGGCGCTGGCCGACAGCAGATACGCCGAGGCAAAGCCGATGTGTTCGGACAGCGACAACAGCAGCAGGTAGAAGAACGCAAGCGCCACACCCACCAGCGCGTATTGCACCGGGTGCACGGCGAGGCTTTTCAGGACTTCGAAGAGGAAGAAGCCGGCGAAGGTCAGGACGATGAACAGCAGGGCGTATTTGATCGCGCGGTCGCTTTTGAGGTACTGGTCCACGGGGTCGATGAAGCTCACGCCGAAGCTGCGGCCGTAAAAGCCTTCGCAGCTGGTGCGCGAGACGCAGCTGTTCAGGGCTTCCTGCAAGTTGGTGGAGAAGAACGAGGTCTGCCAGTTGGCGGTGAAACCTTGATCGGTGACTTCACGCTGTGCCGGCAGGTAGTTGCCGATGAAGCTGGGGTGCGGCCAGTTCGCGGTCAGCGACACCTGGCTGGTCTTTCCCACCGGCAGGATCTCCAACTGACCGGTGCCTTGCAGTTTCAGATCGAAGCCGAAGGCCAGCTCGGTGTTCTGCTTCGCGTCCAGATGCGGCAGCGGCACGTGGACACCCTCGCCCAGCCAGCCGACCTGAGTACCGGGAATGAAGTCCAGGCGCTGGTCGTTGAGTTCGAGTTTCAGGGCATTTTCGATGCCACGAATATCGCTGATGCCGACCGCCAGAAATGGCTGATCGAACTGGTAATCGGCGAAGTCTTCCTTGATCCCCAGTTGCGCCGGCAGGGAAAAATGGCCGGTGATACGGTTGTCGGCATGGAACAGCCGCGCCTGATAAATGCCTCGTGAGCGCAGTTCGGTCTGCACTTGGCCATCGAGTTCGAAGCGCTCCGGGAGGAAGTACAAGCGACCGCGCTCCTCGCCGATCTCCTGATAACGCTGGTTGGTTTTCTCGGAGGTTTTCCAGGTGCGGATCACTTTGCGATACGGCACCACCATCAGCGGGCCGCTCAGTTGCTGGCTGTAGCTGGAGCTGCGGGCGATGTCTTCAAGCACACCGTCGCGCAGTTGCTGGCGATCCTGGATGACGCCGTTGATCATCAACAGCGGGATCAGCAACAGCAGGATCAACAGGGCAATGGCCCCGAGTTTCAAGGTCAGATTTCGGTTCATGGGACTCTCCCTGTTTGGATGGAGAGAGTCTGAGTTGGGTGTGTGGGGGTTTTGTGGGGGGAATGTGGAGATTGTGTGGAGATTGGGCTGGCCTCTTCGCGAGCAAGCCCGCTCCCACACTGGATTGGGGATAGACACAAGATTTGCGAACAACACGAAACCCTGTGGGAGCGGGCTTGCTCGCGAAGGTCGCGCCTCGGTCCTACGGCAAGCGCAGTGTCACTTCCACCCCGCCCTCAACATTGCCAATCTGCAATGCCCCACCATGCAACTTCGCAACCTCCTCCACAAAGTTGAGCCCCAACCCCGTGCTCTTGCGCCCACTGTCGGGACGGGGCAGCGAGTAGAACCGCTCACTCAACCGCGCCAACGCATACTCGGGAATCGCCTCGGCCTGGTTGAACAACCTCAACTCAACCCACCCCTCCACCCGCTCGGCACTGAACCTCAACAGCCCCTGAACAGGTGTGAAATCCAGGGCATTTTCCAGCAGATTACCCAGCGCCTGACGCAACAGAAACGGCTCGCCCACTAGCATTAGATCCGCTGGAATCGCTCGCTCCACCCTCAGCTGTTTACCCTCGATCCGCCCGGCCTGAGCGCTCAACAATTCATCGACCAGCTTCGCCAGCGGCACACTTACCCGCTCTTCCAATCCCTGCCGTTGCTCAACCTGCGCCAGGTTCAGCAACCGTTCGATCAACTGCTGCATCCGCGCGCTTTCGTTATCGATGTTGCCGACAAACCGCTGTCGCTGCGCCAACGGCATCTCACCCTGCAGCAACTCCGCCGCACCACGAATCGCCGCCAGCGGGCTCTTCAATTCATGGGTCAAGGTGTGCACGTAGCGCTCGACGTAGGCCTTGCCCTCCAGCTGCGTGCGCATCTGCTCCACCGCCGTCGCCAGTTGCTCCAGCTCGCCACCGCGATAGTGCGGCACTTCGATCCGCCGACCTTCGCTCACCGCCTGGGCATAAGCGGTCAACCGCCGCAGCGCCCGGCTCAACCACCACGACAACAGCGCGCCGAATAGCAGCCCCAGACCGATCAGCCCGGCGCCATAGGCCAGCAGCCGGCGCTCGGTGCGATCCACATAGGGCTGCAACGAAGCGTTGGGCTTGGCCACGGTGACCACGCCGATGATCTGCCCGTTATCGCGAATCGGCGCGCCGACGTGCATCACCGATGAGTTGGCATCCTGCGGATCGCTGCGGCTGGAACGCGCACCGTACTGCCCGCGCAGGGTCAGGTAGACGTCGTTCCAGCGCGAGTAATCCTGCCCCACCGCCACGCCGCTGGAGTCGAGCACGACAATGCCCTTGGCGTCGGTGACGTAGATGCGGTGGTTGACCTGATTCTTCGCCAGGCCCCAGATGTTCGCCGCCGGTTGCCGCTCGCCATAGGCCTTGAGCAGTTGCGGCCAACGGTTCTGGTTGAGGGTGCCGGCCTTGAAGTCGTCGCGCAGGATTTCAGCCATCAGGTTAGCGGTGTCGACCAGCGTTTCTTCGGTGGACTGGCGCACGCCGGGGCGGATTTCTTCCATCACGGTGTTGAGCACGAAGTACCCGGTCAGGCCGATGAACAGCACATAGACCAGGAAAATCCGCATCCCCAGCGGCATCAGCTGTGCCCCGGGTTGTAGCTGTAGCCCAGACCGCGGTGGGTCTGGATCGGCTCGGCATCGGCCTTCACCCCGCGCAACTTGGCGCGCAGGCTCTTGATGTGGCTGTCGATGCTGCGCTCGTAACCGGCATCGGCGGCCACACCCAGCGCATCGAGCAACTGCTCGCGGCTGAAAACCCGCTCGGGCTGCTCGAGCAGGCATTGCAACAGACGGAATTCGTGACGGGTGAGGACCAGCAGCTGACCGCGATAGCTAATCTGCACACGTTCGCTGTCGATGTGAAACAGCGCCGGCTGCGCCTCCAGCGTCGTGCGCGGCGCCACGCGCTTGAGAATCGCCCGAACCCGCGCCGCCACCTCCCGCGGGCTGAACGGCTTGACCACGTAATCGTCGGCACCGATCTCCAGCCCCACCACCCGATCGATCTCCCCGTCCCGGGCACTGAGAAAAATCACCGGCACCTCGCTGAAGCGCCGCAGCTGTTTGCAGGTCTCAAAGCCGCTGATGTCGGGCAGGCCGATGTCGAGAATGATCAGGTCGGCCGGCGTCTGGCGCTGATGCTCGAGCGTGGCGCCGCCCAGGCTCAGCCAGGTGGTGGTGAAGCCTTCGCTTTGCAGGGCAAACACCAGGGTGTCGGCAATCGCCGCTTCGTCTTCGACAATCAGGATATGAGGCATGGCGTCCGAGCCCGTGGGGGAGTGGGCGAACGGTGAACCAAGGGGGATTGAACGTCAATCGGCAAGGGTAAATCAGTAGTGCGAACTGGAGTAGCTAGCAGTTCTGATAGTGGGCAAAGGCGAAAAATGGGCTGATGCTGAACTCTCTTTTCCAAGTCCCAGAACAGGAAAACACCAATGCCAGGGTATCCACGCAAAACTGCCCTTTTGGCAACCGACCAGCAGCGCTCGGTGCTGAGAATCGTCGGCGCCAGTCAGTCTCAAACCTTCGCCTACACACCCTACGGCCGCCGTTCTGTCGAAAATGGATTGCTGAGTCTGATCGCGTTTAACGGTGAGTTGCCAGACCTGATGACCGGGCGCTATCACTTGGGGAAAGGCTATCGCGAGTTCAACTCGGTGTTGATGAGGTTTACCAAGCCTGACTTGTCGAGTCCGTTTGGCGACGGAGGAATGAATTCGTATGCGTATTGCCTGGGAGATCCAGTGAATCGCTTCGATCCAACGGGCCATGTTTCCAAATTTTGGAGTTTTTTAAGATCATTATTTGGCACTCCAGATAACCCCGCAATAACAGTCGAAACTGCAAAAGACATGGCGAATATGAAACGAGGCATCTCATTTGAAGGGACTACATACGGATTTGAGCTCGACCAGAATCCAGTTTCGATGAAAAGAACGTCAGTAAAAAAAATCGAAGAATACACAAACATCATAAAAGAAGAAAAACAAGAACTAATATATAGAACCAAAATGCTACTGACTGAAGTTACATTCAGACCGGAAAGATCGCAAATCGTCAACGTGGCTGACGAACCAAGATCCACATACAAAATAGTGAACAATCTTTCTAAGACTAAAAATCTCGCGGTACACAACTTGTATCGCGAGATAATGTCATTCAATCATAGAGCGCAATATTTAAGGTACGTTCGAAGCCATTTTGATGTACCTACAGGGCGCGCATATGCCGCCAGCCTGCGAATACTTCCCTAAGCGCAACAACGAGCGTTGAAGAGGCTGGGCTCTTGCATGGAGAGTGGTCATGTCTGCGCAACGTAGCAAAACCATTCTGTTGGCGTCCGATCAGCAGCGCTCGGTGTTGCGTGCCCTTGATGGGGTCCGCAATCATCCTATCGCTTACACGGCTTATGGGCATCGCTCGTTCGAGAATAGATTGCTGAGATTGCTTGGGTTTAACGGTGAATTGGCTGATCTGCTAACCGGGCGTTATCACCTGGGAAAAGGGTATCGACAGTTCGATACGGTGTTGATGAGGTCTAACAAGCCGGACGATTTGAGCCCGTTCAGTAAGGGTGGGTTGAATGCATATGCGTACTGCAATGGCGATCCAAGGAATAAATCAGACCCAAGCGGGCATACCCCGATATGGCTGAAAGCTTTTTTACGATCACGGGGTTTGATGACACGCTCGAAACCGCAAGCAGTCACCGCGACGCCGAGGGTATCTCTAATTCCGGACCCGGATCCTGCTCAACCTAATACACAAACAAACGTCATTGAGACCATTCCAGACGACGCAAGACCTGAGGAAATAACCAGGCTACAGATTCGCCTGGAAACCAATCGTCAAAGCCGCTCTTTCAACCTTCGAAACTATCCTGAGACTGCCCTTTACAAGCAGTCCTCATACGTTTTGATCGGTGGAAAAGTCGTAAAAACCAAGAAGGCTTACTCCACCGCCGCTCGAGCACACCACAATAGCCTCATTACTCCTGAGTCGCCAAAACAGACTTCCCGGGTCACGTTCCAGTTTTACTCAGTGATACATGTCATCCACGAACAGGTAGATGACGCAATCGACGTTAAGAACATAAGAGATTGAGGTCGTTTAACGGCAGCAGGAAAATCTGACCCTGTGTACGCCTAGCAATCGGGCTTATCCGCCGTAAACCGCCGAGCCGGATTCACCGCCGCGCCAAACTCGCGCAGCGCCTTGGCGCCAATCAATAGCGGGTAGTTGAAGTTACTGCGATCGGTCAGGTTGACTTCGACCGTGCGTTTGACGTCGCCCAGGCACAGTTCCAGATCGACCACCGGCCGTTTGGTCGGCGCGACCACTTCTTCCTCGTCGTCCTCTTCGGAGCGGGTCTTGATCTTGCTGATCCGCGCGATCTTGTGTTCGTAGACCTTGTCGCTCGCGTCCTTGGTGGCCAGGCGGAAACGCACCCAGTCCTCGCCGTCGCGCTTGAAGGTTTCGATGTCCTTGGCCGACAACGACGCGGTCAGGGCGCCGGTGTCCATCTTGGCCTTGAGCACCTCGCCGCCGATTTCCGGCAGGGCGATGTATTCGTAGCGCCCGTAGAGCGTGGGCTCGGCGGCCATGACCGGCAGGGCGATGAGGGACAGCAGGGCGAGAAGGGATTTCACTTGATCGTTGTCCTTGAAAGAGGGGCAGCGGGATTTTAGACCGTTGCAGCGATGATCGTTCCCACGCTCTGCGTGGGAATGCAGCCCGGGACGCTCTGCGTCCCTCCGGTGCCCGCCCGGAAACCGCCAGCGCGGCTGGAACGCGGAACGTCCCTTGAGGCATTCCCACGCAGGAGCGTGGGAACGATCGGTGCAGGGAGGTTAGAGGTTTGAAGGTGAAACTTTCGTCACCCGCAATTTGGCCTCCCGCCCGAAGCTGCCTATCATGGCGCACCCAAAAGCCTTCAAGAGTCACTTATGCGCCGCCTGCTCACCGGCTGTTTCGTCGCCTTGCTGCTGTTGCTCAACACCCTGGTCCTGATCGGGCCGTTGATGGTGTTTGCCCTGCTCAAACTGGTCCTGCCCGGGCGCTTTCGCGATTACGCCTCGTGGGCGGTGATGTGGATCGCCGAGACCTGGTCGGAAATCGACAAGCTGATCTTCCGCCTGTGCATCCCTACCCAGTGGGACATTCGCGGCGGCGATGACCTGCGGCGCGACACGTCGTATCTGGTGATCAGCAACCATCAATCCTGGGTCGATATCCCGGCGCTGATCCAGACCCTCAACCGGCGCACACCCTTCTTCAAATTCTTCCTCAAGAAAGAACTGATCTGGGTGCCGTTTCTGGGGCTGGCGTGGTGGGCGCTGGATTACCCGTTCATGAAGCGCTACACCAAGGCTTTCCTGGCCAAACACCCGGAGCTGGCGGGCAAGGATCTGGAGATCACCAAGGCCGCCTGCGAGCTGTTCAAACGCCAGCCGGTGACGGTGGTGAATTATCTGGAAGGCACCCGCTACACCCCGGCGAAAAGCGTGCAGCAGCAGTCACCCTTCACCCACCTGCTCAAGCCAAAGGCCGGCGGCGTGGCGTTTGTGCTGGCGGCGATGGGCGAACAGCTGGATGCCATTCTCGATGTGACGGTGGTGTATCCACAGCCGAAGATCCCGGGGTTCTGGGATTTGATCAGCGGCAACGTGCCGCGGGTCATCATCGACATCAAGACCCGCGAACTGGACCCTGCGCTGTGGCAGGGCGATTACGAAAACGATCCGGCGTTTCGTGAAACGGTCCAGAACTGGGTCAACCAGCTCTGGACCGAGAAGGACCAGCGCATCGACGTCTTGCGCGCCGAGCGCGGCTGAATCAGGTGCCGGTACCCAGGCCCCAGATACCGCCCAGGTTCTGCAGCAACGAGGCGCCGACGCCCTGCTGACCGAGGTATTGCAGGATCACCGGGGCGAACAGGCCGACCATGCCGGTGTCCATGCCCAGGGTGCTGAAGGCGTTGTTCAGATCGTCGGTGTTCTTGACGTTGCCCAGGGCGTTACCCAACGGATTGCCCAGGCCGGTCGTGTTGCCATTGCCGCTACCGCTGCCGCCGAGCAACCCGGCAATCGCCCCCAACTGACCGCCGCCGGAGAGCAGGTCGATGCCCGGCACGCTCTTGGACAGTTCCGAGTAGTCGGTCGTACTCAACTGATTCCTGGCCAACCCCAGCATCGCCCCGGCGCCGCCGATGGCCTGCTCGGGGGTCACGTTCAACTGGCTGAGCGCGCCCAGCAGATCCGCCGTCTCCGCAGTCGGCGCCGCCTCTGTCGCGGTGTTCTCGCCCTTCATCCCCGAGAGGACACTGGCCGCATCGCTCAGATTGAACTGCGCAAACACCGGGCTGGCGGCCAGGGTCATGAGCGATGCCAGTACAAAACCGCGTGAAACCTTCATCCAGACACCCCCATAAAAAAACCGCCCGGAAATGGGCGGCGCAAAACTGAGCGTTGGACTGGCAAGCCCGAACATTGTTCCCCCACACCCGATCACCTGTAGGAGCGAGCTTGCTCGCGATGGTCGTCAACGATAACGCTGGCAACCTGAGACCCCGCAGTGTCTGGTCCTCCATCGCGAGCAAGCTCGCTCCTACAGGGTCCTGTGTTGCAAGTGCCACTATCATTTCTGTCAGGTAGGCAGCCCCGCCCATTTGAGCCAGAGTAATCCCAGAGTCGACACCGATTTCAGGGAGCCCACCCCATGCCCCGCGCCAGCCAGACCCTGCTCTGCCGCTACCACTACGACGCCCTCAACCGGCTGACCGCCAGCGCCCCTTCGGTACCGACGCGCTCCGAGCGCTTCTACCTGAAGGAGCGCCTGGTGACAGTGAGCCAGGGCGTGGTTCACAGCTCGATCATGCAGCACGACGATCAACTGCTCGCGCAGCAACAGCACAACGGCAGCGCTGTGGAAATGTTTTTACTGGCGACGGACAAGCAACGTTCGGTGCTCACCGCTTCGGACGCATTGCTACCTCACTTCGCCTATTCACCCTTCGGCTTTCACACCCCGGCAGATGGACTGCCCGGGCTGCTCGGTTTCAATGGCGAATGGCGCGATCCGGTGACCGGGAACTACCTGTTGGGCAATGGCTATCGGGCGTTCAATCCGGTGCTGAGGCGGTTTAACTGTCCGGACACGTTGAGCCCTTTTGACAAGGGTGGTTTGAATGCCTATGCGTATTGTCTTGGGGATCCGGTGAATCGCAGTGATCCGAATGGGCATTGGCCGAAGGCAGTGGCAATGTCCATAGGGAAATTCCTGAAACGGAGCAAAACTTCCCTTTATCCAGAAACGCCAAAAAACGTCGCTATTCTGCCAAGCGATAAAACCTTCCTACAGTCAAGCAGCCTAAATCTGGCGACACCGACAACAGCATCTCCCGAGATGAACCTCGCCATTTCACAAACACGCGGAACATCCATCCCCCCATCAATTCCTCAGAAAGCCGTTGCAGAAGAATCACCTCTTTTGAACATCAGTCCCGACCGCCAACTCGAAATGATCAGCGCCGCTGACCATGTGTTGAGGGATGCTCCGACAAAGCTTTCGACTGAAGAGCTTTATTATATTCGCCGTTACTTAAAAGCGATTAGAGACGGCAAAGCGACATACGACGACGCCGCTGTTTTCCTCAATACCTATTCAATCATGAGACAAGCTCGTGCGGGCACACGCGGAAGCACTATTTGAAGAATTCTCTAACGAGTGACTAGCCCATGCTCATCGAACCCGACACTCTTCGACGCAACTACCACTACAACGCATTGGACCGTCTGGTAACAAGCGATCCTTTAACTCTGTCGAGTATCCAGCACTTTTATCTGAAGGATAGGTTAAGTGCCGAAATGGAGGGTGCGGTGCATCGCTCGATCATGCAGCACGACGATCAACTGCTGGCGCATCAGGAGCGCCGCAACGGTACGGTGCAAACCCGACTGCTCGCTACGGATCCGCATCGTTCCGTATTGAAGGGTCAACTCACACCGCTGCTCTACACACCTTACGGCCATCGACCTGCGCAAAACAGCGTGCACAGCCTGCTTGGGTTCAAAGGTGAACCACCGGATCCTGTGACAGGCTGGTATCTACTGGGCAACGGTTATCGCCCATTCAACCCCGTATTGATGTGTTTCATCAGCCCGGACAGCTGGAGCCTGTTTGGTGAGGGTGGATTGAATGCATATGCATATTGCGTGGGAGATCCGGTAAACAGAAACGATCCGACTGGACATGCATCCTTTTTCTCGTCACTCAAAAAACTCATGTTCTGGAGGTCAGCTGACAGTTTAAAAAGCAGGGGAAGAATGCACTCGACGAAAGATCCGCTGGCAGGAACATATACAAAAACTGAAGCGACAAACCCCGATTTACTAGCGGCAACACACCTGCAAGCTGACTCAACCTCTGGAGTTCAAGGCGCCTCTCAAGCTGCAAGCTCATCACTGCAGCACCCTCCTGTTAGACTCAATCAGTTCGATATCAACGCCATAAAAATGGTAATCGAAAGCGATCAAAAGGCACTCGACCGATTAATCATCAATCTTGCGCACTCACAGAGTCCTGCGGAGAAAATAATTATTGGAGAGGCAATCAACGTCATTGATAAAAGAATATGGAGATATCTGGACGCTATTCACAAAATCCAAAATTCCACCGATTCAATTACGACTATTCGCCAAACGTAGAGCGCCCCGATCGAACCGCTACTACAGGTAATTCGACGATGCCCTCGACTCATAACGAACATCACTACCGTCTAGTGGTAAGCCGTTTGCTCGCAACAGACCAGCAGCGCTCAGTGTTGGCGATACTCGCCGCGAACCAGCCAGAGCGATTGCGCTACACACCCTATGGTCATAACCCGGCAGGAAGCGGTTTGATCAGCCTGCTTGCGTTTAATGGCGAACAGGTGGAATCGATAACGGGGTGGTATCTGCTTGGCAATGGCTATCGGGCATTCAACCCGGTATTGATGCGGTTTATCAGACCGGACAGTTGGAGCCCGTTCGGGAGGGGCGGATTGAATACCTATGCTTATTGCGCAGGAAATCCGGTGAGCAGGCGGGATCCGTCTGGTCACTTCGTGCTTTCCGCTCTAATGAGCAGAATCGAAATTAGTCGCGGGGTCCCCGCCTCAGGTCTTTTCGGTGACTTTATCAAGACGATAGATGAATCAATGCGGCTCAACGCAGACTCCGCGAAGACGCCTCTTTCGGCTCCGAGGCAACACATCAGCGATGTTGTGAGTCAACTCGACCACCGACAACCTTTCATTGAAAAGCTGCAGGCTGTTAATGAGAATCTTGCCAGTAATGACAGCAACACCCTTTCACTGGATCGGGCACGTAAATATGGGCTTCTTGCCCAGAAGGTGAGTGAAGGCAGCATGAGTAATTCAGGCGCTCACGGCGCAGCCGCAATGAGTTGGATGGAGCACTATCTTGAGACTCGAAGGGGCAGTGGACTCGCTGGGAGCCTGATGAATATTGGTGGAATGTTCACAAGCGCGCCATGGGATCACGCCAACCGAGTAACAGGCAAAGCCATAAGACGTGCCGGTTGAAGTCATGACGGTGCTGTAGGAGCGAGCTAGCTCGCGATGGACGTCAACGATAACGCTGGCTGCCTGACACCCTGCGGTGTCTGATCCTCCATCGCGAGCAAGCTCGCTCCTACAGGGTCCGGTGTTGGAAGTGCCACTATCATTTCTGTCAGGTAGGCAGCCCAGTCCATTTGCGCCAGAGTAGTCCCCGAGTCGACACCGATTTCAGGGAGTCTGCCCCATGTCCCGCGTTAGCCAGACCCTGCTCTGCCGCTACCACTACGACGCTCTCAACCGTCTGACCGCCAGCGCCCCTTCGGTACCGACACGTTCCGAGCGTTTCTACCTGAAGGAGCGCCTGGTGACGGTGAGCCAGGGCGTAGTGCACAGCTCGATCATGCAGCACGACGATCAACTGCTGGCGCAGCAACAGCACAACGGCAGCGCAGTGGAGATGTCGTTACTGGCGACGGACAAGCAACGTTCGGTGCTCACCGCTTCGGACGCATTGCTCCATCACTTCGCCTATTCGCCCTATGGCTATCAGACCCCGGCAGTCGCTCTGCCCGGCCCGCTCGGTTTTAATGGCGAGTGGCGCGATCCGGTGACCGGGAACTACCTGTTGGGCAATGGCTATCGGGCGTTCAATACGGTGCTGAGGCGGTTTAACTGTCCGGACACGTTGAGCCCTTTTGGCAAGGGAGGATTGAATGCCTATGCGTATTGTCTTGGGGATCCGGTGAATCGGAGTGACCCGAATGGGCATTGGTCATTTTGGGCAACCATCAGGTCAATCCCACGCTCAATTCGAAGTTTTGCAAGCAAACACAATCCATTCAAACGCACAACGCGCCCAGCTCCAGCCACTCCCGATATTCGAGAAGTCATTGTTAGTGACCCGGCGCCCGTCTTAAGAAATCCACTAGCAGCACCTCCTCCTGATTCACCAACTGATCCAGTATTTGCCAGGCCAGAAGTAAGAGAGCCGCTGTCCAGCAACCCCAACATTGAAAGACGTCTAATAGAAGAATTAACGGCTTTGGCGGTGTACAGCAGGTATAGAGTGATGTTTAACGATCTACAAGCTGTTTCAGAATTTACACCACGGCACCTATCGCCGTACGAAAGCAATATGGTGCTTAAGGCGGTGGAAAACATAAGGGACGGCAAACAATCACGTACAGCTGCATTCAACGAACTAGCTTCATACTTTCGCGCCTCAAGACCCTGGGAATAACGTGAAAGTAAAAACTAAGACCAAACTTTTCAAGAGCCAATCGATCATGCGCTCCGTTATTGAACAGCTTAGCTGCCGCTACCACTACGACGCCCTCAACCGGCTGACCGCCAGCGCCCCTTCGGTGCCCACGCGCTCCGAGCGCTTCTACCTGAAGGAGCGCCTGGTGACGGTGAGCCAGGGCGTGGTGCACAGCTCGATCATGCAGCACGACGATCAACTGCTGGCGCAGCAACAGCGCCAGAGCGGCGCCGTGGAAACCTGTTTGCTGGTCACGGATCACCAGCGTTCGGTGTTGAAGGTGTTCGGTGCGAGCCAGTCGACGCCGTTGGGGTACACGCCTTACGGGCATCACTCCGCCCAAAATGGCTTGCTCAGTCTGCTGGGTTTCAACGGCGAGCGGGCGGATTCGGTGACGGGTTGGTATTTGCTGGGGAATGGCTATCGGGCGTTTGACCCGGTGTTGATGCGGTTTATCTGTCCGGACAGTTTGAGCCCTTTTCACAGGGGTGGTTTTAATGCTTATGCGTATTGCCAGGGGGACCCGGTGAATCGGAGTGATCCGAATGGGCATTGGTGGTTTTGGGCAGGGCTCAAGTCCATTGGAGAATTTATTAGTCGACGATTCAAACGAGCTACGCCTTCGGGTCGAGGTGCGTCGGGAAACGCTTCACGTGCAATGGCAGAGTCAAATGCACCGATACAAGCGCACTCAACAATGGATGCACCGTTACAACCGCAGGCACCTTCAACAACTAACGTTCAAAGACAAGCATTTATGGATTTACAGCTCCAAGACCGTTTTTACAGTTTTTCCAATGATTTGCGCGCTATGGACGGGGCTCAAAGAATGCCAAGGATTCGAGCGCTGGTGTTCAATCCATCGCCACTCACGGCTACGCAAGGCTTGGTAGCGCCATCGACATGGACGCCGGCTTTAGTCGCCCATATGAGCGGCGCGTTCCCAGTAACCCCTGCTGTGCCTGCTTCTGGAACTCCTTCGATAAACCTATCTATTCAAAACGGCAGCTCTGCCCTCCTCCCAGCTCCAAATTACGGAACAATCGTTGACGAGTTGCCAACCTATGGTTGGGCCATTCGAAATGCCCCACCGCCTTCATACACCCCATAAAAAAGGGCGACCTAAAGTCGCCCTTCTTCCCTACCTACACCCCTTACGCCGCACTAAACAACTTATGCGGATCAATCACAAACTTCTTCGGCACGCCCGCGTCGAACTCGCCATAACCTTCAGGCGCCTGATCCAGGCTGATCACCTGCACGCCCACCACTTCAGCGATGTTGATGCGGTCCCACATGATCGCCTGCATCAGCTGGCGGTTGTACTTCATCACTGGAGTCTGGCCGGTGTGGAAGCTGTGGGATTTGGCCCAGCCCAGGCCAAAGCGAATGCTCAGGCTGCCCATTTTCGCGGCGGCATCGACGGCGCCCGGGTCTTCGGTGACGTAGAGGCCGGGGATGCCGATTTTGCCGGCGACGCGCACAACGCCCATCAGGGAGTTGAGGACGGTGGCCGGGGCTTCGTGTTTCACGCCGTCGTGACCGTGGCCGCGGGCTTCGAAGCCTACGCAGTCAACGGCGCAATCCACTTCCGGTTCGCCCAGCAGGTCGGCGATCTGCTCGTGCAGCGGCGCGTCCTTGGACAGGTCGACGATTTCAAAACCCTGGGCCTTGGCGTGGGCCAGGCGGATGGTGTTGACGTCGCCGATGATCACGACCGCGGCACCCAGCAGGCGCGCCGAAGCGGCAGCGGCCAGGCCGACCGGGCCGGCACCAGCGATGTAGACGGTGCTGCCTGGGCCGACGCCGGCAGTCACGGCACCGTGGTAGCCAGTTGGCAGGATGTCGGAGAGGCAGGTCAGGTCACGGATTTTTTCCATGGCCTTGTCGCGATCCGGCAGTTTCAGCAGGTTGAAGTCGGCGTACGGCACCAGCACGTATTCGGCCTGGCCGCCGGTCCAGTCGCCCATGTCGACGTAGCCGTAGGCGCCACCGGCACGGGCCGGATTGACGGTCAGGCACACGCCGGTGTGTTGCTCCTTGCAGGAACGGCAGCGCCCGCAAGCCACGTTGAACGGTACGGACACCAGGTCGCCGATTTTCAGGCTTTCGACGTCGCTGCCCTTCTCGATCACTTCACCGGTGATCTCGTGGCCCAGCACCAGACCGACCTGGGCGGTGGTACGGCCGCGCACCATGTGCTGGTCGGAACCACAGATGTTGGTGGAAACCACGCGCAGGATGACGCCGTGCTCAATCTTCCTGCCGCGCGGGTCCTGCATTTTCGGATAGTCGATTTTCTGTACTTCGACCTTGCCAGCGCCGAGATACACCACTCCACGATTGCCAGACATGCTTTCACCTCGCTGTTGTTTTTATGTAACGGGCGCGTCGCCGGGGGTCGGCGGCGCGTTCATTGCTCGGGTACAGATGCTGTTTTTGTGTTGCCTGTTATGCCGTCATCGCGAGCAGGCTCGCTCCCACAGTTGATCGTTGGTGTGACCGGGATTTGCAGGCGGACACAAATCCCTGTGGGAGCGGGCTTGCCCGCGATAGCGATCTAGAGAACGACCGTACGATTGGCGTTCAAAAACACTCTTCTTTCGATGTGATACCCCACCGCCCGCGCCAACGTCAGGCCTTCGATATCCCGCCCCTTGGCGATCAGGTCTTCGGGGTAATGGCTGTGATCCACCACCTCGACGCCCTGGGCGATGATCGGCCCTTCGTCGAGGTCGTTGTTGATGTAATGCGCCGTGGCGCCGACCAGTTTCACGCCCTTGTTGTAGGCCTGGTGGTAGGGCTTGGCGCCCTTGAAACCCGGCAGCAGGGAGTGGTGGATGTTGATGGCCTTGCCGTCGAGTTTGCGGCACAGCTCCGGCGACAGGACCTGCATGTAGCGGGCAAGGATCACCAGTTCCGCGCCTGCGTCTTCGATCACCTGCAGCACCTGGCGCTCCTGGGACGGTTTGTCGTTCGGGTCCAGGGGGAAATGGTAGTAGGGAATCTGGTGCCAGTCGGCCAGCGGCTTGAGGTCGGGGTGGTTGGAGACCACGGCGGCCACGTCCATCGACAACTGGCCGATGCGCTGGCGATAGAGCAAGTCGTTGAGGCAGTGATCGGCCTTGGAGACCATGATCACCACTTTTGGCCGGTAGTGCGGCGGCGTCAGTTCGAAGATCATGCCGAACGACTCGCCGCGCTCTTGCAGGCCGGCGCGGAAGGACTGCTCGTCGAAGCCGTCAGGCTGGCGGAATTCCACACGAATGAAGAAACGGCCCGAGAGCCGATCGTCGAAGGAGTGGTGTTCGGTGACGTAGCAGCCCTGCTCGAACAGAAAGCGGGTCACCGCGTCCACGGTGCCGAGTACGCTGGGGCAGTCGGCGGTCAGGATCCATGTGTCTGGGGCGCGGCTCATAGCGGGTGACTCCTGGAACATTGATTGTCGATGCAACACCCTGT
>NZ_JAIQWX010000076.1 GCF_020164475.1 Pseudomonas sp. REP124
CAAAAAAAAACGCCCCGAACCAGTCGGGGCGTTTTCATGGGCGACTCAGCAGCAGGAAATTACTTGCCTGCCCAGCGCTTCAGTACCAGCGTGGCGTTGGTGCCACCGAAACCGAAGCTGTTGCTCATCACGGTGTCGATCTTGGCGTTTTCCTGGGTCTTGGTCAGCACCGGCAGGTCAGCCACTTCAGGATCCAGCTCGTCGATGTTGGCGGAGCCGGCAATGAAGTTGCCTTCCATCATCAGCATGCAGTAGATCGCTTCGTGAACGCCGGCGGCGCCCAGGGAGTGACCCGACAGGCTCTTGGTGGAGCTGATGGCCGGAGCCTTGTCGCCGAACACTTCACGCACACCTTTCATTTCCGCGACGTCGCCGACCGGAGTCGAGGTGCCGTGGGTGTTCAGGTAGTCGATCGGGGTGTCGACGGTGGACAGCGCTTGCTGCATGCAGCGGATTGCGCCTTCGCCACTTGGGGCAACCATGTCGTAGCCGTCGGAAGTCGCGCCGTAGCCGACGATTTCCGCGTAGATCTTCGCACCACGGGCCAGAGCGTGTTCCAGCTCTTCGACCACGACCATGCCGCCACCGCCAGCGATGACGAAACCGTCACGGTCGGCGTCGTAGGCACGGGAGGCTTGTTCTGGAGTCTCGTTGCGCTTGCTGGACAGGGCGCCCATGGCGTCGAACAGGAACGACTGGCTCCAGTGTTCTTCTTCACCGCCGCCGGCGAACACGATGTCCTGCTTGCCCATCTGGATCTGTTCCATGGCGGTACCGATGCAGTGAGCACTGGTGGCGCAGGCGGAAGCGATGGAGTAGTTCAGGCCCTTGATCTTGAACGGAGTGGCCAGGCACGCCGAAACGGTGCTGCTCATGGTCCGCGTTACGCGGTATGGGCCGACGCGCTTGACGCCTTTCTCGCGCAGGATGTCCAGCGCTTCCATCTGGTTCAGGGTGGAGGCGCCACCGGAACCGGCGATCAGGCCGGTACGCGGGTTGGACACTTGCTCTTCGGTCAGGCCGGAGTCGGTAATGGCGTCTTTCATGGCCAGGTAGGCGTAAGCCGCCGCGTGGCCGACGAAACGATAGATCTTGCGATCGATCAGTTCTTCGAGGTTGAGGTCAATGGAGCCGGAAACCTGGCTACGCAGACCCATTTCGGCATATTCCGGGTTGAACCGGATGCCAGGGCGGCTTGCACGCAGGTTAGCGGAGACGGTCTCTTTGTCATTGCCCAGGCACGAAACGATGCCCAGACCAGTGATAACGACGCGGCGCATGCGAATAACCCTTAGAAGTTGTCAGTGGAGGTGAACACGCCGACACGGAGGCCTTCGGCGGTGTAAATTTCGCGACCGTCGACAGTCACCGAACCGTCGGCAATGGCCAGGTTCAGCTTGCCCTTCAGGACGCGTTTGATATGGATGTTGTAGGTGACTTTCTTGGCGGTCGGCAGGACCTGGCCGAAGAACTTCACTTCGCCCGAACCCAGTGCGCGACCGCGGCCCGGCAGGCCTTGCCAGCCCAGGAAGAAGCCGACCAGTTGCCACATGGCGTCCAGGCCCAGGCAGCCCGGCATCACCGGATCGCCTTCGAAATGGCAGGCGAAGAACCACAGGTCCGGATTGATATCCAGCTCGGCGACCAATTCACCTTTGCCGTACTTGCCGCCTTCTTCGCTGATCAGGGTGATGCGATCAACCATCAGCATGTTCGGGGCGGGCAGTTGCGCGTTACCTGGGCCGAACAGCTCACCGCGACTGCAGCGCAGCAGATCTTCCCGGGTAAAGGCGTTTTGTTTGGTCATGCGAGCTCCTCAATAGTCCCATGCGGCAGGTGGGGCAAATCTTCCCGGCCGATCGAAGCGTTCATGCCTCGAACCGGCAGCCTACTCATAGACTATTGCGTTGTAGTGAAAGTCACAGCGCCAAGGACATGAATGTACACTTGTGCACTGAAATTTTTATTCAAGCCCCTTTTCGAGGCTATTCGGGTGCCTAAGACTGCCGCAATTTCGCTTTACACGCCAGTCGCAGATGCTCGAAAGGCCTGTACTACTGCACCCAGCGCTGCAGAATCTGCTGCAGGTCAGTACGTTTGAAGGGCTTGGCCAGATAATCGTTCATCCCCGCCGACAGACAGGCTTCGCGGTCGCCCTGCAAGGCGTTGGCGGTCAGGGCAATGATCGGCAGGCCGTCGCAACCGGGCAGCCGGCGAATCTGTCGGGTCGCTTCGTAGCCGTCGATGACCGGCAGGCGGCAGTCCATCAGAATCGCTTCGAACGTCAGGCTCTCGGCACTGCGTACGGCCTGGGCGCCATCGACGGCGACGCTGACCTTGAAACCAAGACTGCGCAGCATGGCTTCGATGACCGTCTGGTTGACCGGATTGTCTTCGACCAGCAATACATTGCGACCCAGGCCATCGTCAGCTCCGGAAGGCGCGCGCGGTGCCAGGGACGGTAGCGGTTGCTGGTAGAGCGCCAGCGGAATCTCCAGGGTAAACACCGAACCGCGGCCTTCTTCGCTCTGGGCGCGCAGGGTCCCGCCCATGCGTTCGGCCAGGGTGCGGGCAATGGGCAGGCCCAGGCCGGTGCCGCCGTAACGTCTTGAAATAGAACTATCCGCCTGTTGAAACGCGTTGAACATCAGTTCCAGACTTTCGGGCGCAATACCGATGCCGCTGTCGCGCACGCTGCAGGTGAACCACAGCAATTCGTGATCCAGTGACTGCCATTGCGACTCGATGGAAATGCGTCCCTGCTCGGTGAACTTCAGCGCATTGCCGATCAGGTTCACCAGGATCTGCCGGATCCGCGTCGGATCGCCCTGCACCTGCAAGCCCTTCATGTCCTGCGGCGTCAGCAATTGCAGCTCGAGCTTGCGCTGCGCGGCGCTGTGATAGAAGGACTGCGCGCAGGCGCCGATCAGGTCGGCGAGGTTGAACGGGATGTGTTCCAGCTCCAGCTCCGAACGTTCGATGCGCGAGAAGTCGAGAATGTCGTTGATCACCTTGAGCAGATGCTCGGTGGACTCCGAAGCCAGCGCCGCGTATTCGACCTGTTCCGGGGTCATCTCGGTGGTTTCCAGCAACTGCAGCATGCCCAGTACGCCATTCATTGGCGTGCGCAGTTCGTGGCTCATCATGGCGAGGAAATCGGACTTGGCGTTGTTGGCCTTTTCCGCCTCTTCGCGGGTCTGGATCAGTTGCGCCATGGCCTGGTGCTGTTCGCGACTGGCCTGTTCCAGGCCGCTGGCCAGGTTGTTGATGTGTTGCGACAGCGCGCCCAGTTCGGTGTCGTCGACAATCGGCAGCGGGGTTTTGTAGTCCCCTTCGGCGATCGCCTTGACCGCGTCGCCGATCTCACGGATCGGCTGCGACAGGCTGCCGGCCAGTCGACGGGCCAGCAGGAAGGTAAACAGCAGGGCGAACAGCGCCAGAATCCCCGCCTTGAACAGGATCTCCTGCTGGCGCTGGCTGAACGCATCGCTGGACAGGCCGACGATCACCCGGCCCAGATAATCTTCGGCTGGCGCGGCGCTGTCGGCGCTGGTGGCCTGGAAAAAATCGTTGTGCAGCGCGATGCGTTGCAGCCGCACCGGCGCCTGGAACACTTCGACCTGATGCGGACGGTTGTGGTTGACCGAGGGTTGTTCGACGTACACCAGAATCCGGTTGGCGTTGTCCTGAACCTCCAGGAAGCGCACGTTGGGCGTGGCCAGCGTCGCGTTGAGCAGGCTTTCCAGCACTTCGTTGTTACCGGAAATCACCCCGTACTCGGTGGCCGGGGCCAACTGGTTGGCGATCAGTTGGCCGGTGTGATTGAGCTCCTGGCGCAGGTCCTGGATCCGCACGAAGGTAAAGAAACTGATCAACAGCAGAGTCAGCAGCAGGGCAGGGCCGAGGCTTATAAGCTGGGTCCGGGTGTTGATGTCCCAGCGGCGACGGAAAGTCATGGGCGGCGTTCTCTTTCAGCCAACAGTGTTGCGACAGATGCTTCATCTATCTGTTCAATACCTAATGAACGAGCCACCTGCGAATTACTTGAAACCTTGAAGCGCGGCGGGTAGTAAGTGCGCGGCCAATTTGCAGGTGGCAGGTCGAGCAGGTCATCGAGAATCGCCAGCCAGTCGCTTTGATCGCTGAAAGTGCTTGCCAGGCTGCCGGCCCTGACGAAACCGGCGTTGGGGCCGATCAGCGCCAACTGTCGCGAATAGCTGCTCAGCAGCAGGTTCTTTGCGGTTTTCGGGTTGAACAGGTCCGGGTCATCCAGGCCCAGCAGCACATCGCTGCGGCTGAGCAGAGCTTGCAACGGGCGGCTGTCGTGGGTGTTGTCCCAGCGCTGGGTCACTACTTCAAGGCCCAGGGGGTGGGCGGCGCGGCGCAACTCGGTCAGCAGAAACTCGCTGTGATCGTCATACAGCACACCGATGCGTCTGGCCTGGGGCAGCAGAGTGCGGGTCAGGTGCAACTGACGCTCCAGCGGTGGGTCGCTCCACAGCAGGCTGAGGTGCGGCGGATGCGTTTCGCCAAGGCGTTGCCGCGCTTGCAGGCGGCTGATGCGCAACACCAGCGTCGCCGGGCCTTGTTGGCTTTGCAGGCGCCAGTCCAGGCTCGGCAAGTCGAGGAGAATCAGGCGGATGTCGTCCGCAAGCGCTGTCGGCGCGGGCAGTTCGTTCAGCGGCTGGAAACGCACGTTATCGTTGGGGCGCAGTTCACGCAGAGCCTGCACGAAGGATTGCACACCCGGACTGTCCTCGACGCCGGTCAGCAGGATATCGGCGGCGTTGGCCGACAGACCGCTCAGCCAGCCACCGATGATCAGGCACAGCATTGCCAGCAGGTGGGCAACACCTGGTCGCTTGCGTGCCGGACGATGGGCCATCTTAAAACGCCAGCTCCGCGCTGAAGTACATCACTCGGCGATCGTCGTAGTTGTTATCGATGAGGGTGGTGGGCTGGTGGTCGAGGCGTTGCTGGAGCACGCCGGCCAATTCCAGATTGGTTTTGCCCAGGACGATGCGCTTGGCGATGCGGGTGTCGACACGCTCGAAGCGATAGCCGTTGAGGGCATCGTCACCATAATAGAAGAGGGCGCTGTTCCAGCCGTGACCCCAGTCGCGCAGCCAGCCGGCGGAACCGCTGTTGCGTGCGGTCTGTTGCGCGTCCTGGGGATTGCTCGCGTCGGCATCGACATAGGCGTAGGTCAGGCGCAGGCGGTCGGCCTGGTTGATTCGCCAGTCGAGCTGGGTTTCGGCACCGGAGAAACGCGCGGTATTGGAATTGCTGGCGATGAACTGATTGTTGCGCAGCGGTTCGCTGACCATCCCGGTGATTTCGTCGTAGAACAGCTTCACATCGACGGCCAGCCCCAAGTCTGCGAAGTAGCCGTTGTAGCCCAGTTCCCGGGAGCGCATGTGTTCCTGATCGAGATTGCCGGGGCCGCGGGTACTGACGAAATAGCGGGCGCTGGACTGGCCGTAGGCACTTGGTCGCAGGTTGGTGACCCGGTAACTCCAGTTGACGCTGTTCTCGAACATGTCCGGCGAACGGACGGCCTCGGAGTACACCGCGCGCAAGCCGTGGCGCGGGTTGATCAGGTAATTGACCGCCACGCGCGGAGTCAGGGAACTGCCGATCAGTTGCGTGTCTTCGAACATCGCACCGCCCTGCAACAGCCAATGCTCGCTGGCTCGCCATTCGAGCTGGCCGAATGCCCGCCAGGTGGTGTCGTCGAGTGTGCCGTTGAAATAGGTTTCGGAGTTCGCCCGGTCATAGCGGTAGTTCAAGCCGCTGACCAGACGCAGGCCATCGGCGAGGCTCAGGGTGTCCTGCAATTCAAGGTCGTAGCGTGATTCGCGGGTGCTCTGATCGATGTTGCCGCAAACGGTCTGGCTGGCGCCGTTGCGCCATTGGTCGAGGACCTGAGCGCCCAGAGCCTGCTCGGCGGGTGTGCCGGCGGGGGCTCCTGTGCCCGTGAAGCTGGCGATGTTGCGTGCTAGGCGTTCGGTGTAGTTCGGGTTGAGCTGCCACAACTGCGTCAGTTGCGGGCTGAACGACACCTCGGCGTCACAGGCGCGCCAGGTCTGCTGGCGGTCCCAATGCTGGGCCGAGCTCTGGACGTACAGGCTATGACCGGGGTTGAGATCGAGGTTCCAGCGAAGCGAGCCGGCGTAATCCTTGGCGCTGACGTCGGAATTGTTCCCGGAACTGGTAATCCCCGAGAACACCGGGCGGTAGGTATAAGGGCGCTGGTTGCTGCCTTCTTTCGCGTTCAATTGCCAATCGATGCTTTGGCGCTCGTCCAGAGTCTGGCTGACGGCCAGGTTGAAGCGGTTCAAGCGGCGGCTGTCGCGGTAATCAGCGCCCGTGCGGTCGGTGTCGAAGCCGTCGTCCTGCTGGCCGGACAGGGACAGGCGCAAGTCACCGTCATCCCAGCCCACGCCTTGGCTGGCATAGAAATCGTCGATGCCGCGCTGGCCACGGGTGACTTTCATCCGCGTACCGAGGCTGTCCGCCGGCTTGCGGGTGATGATGTTGACCACCGCCATCAACGCATTGGCGCCGTAGCTGACAGTGTTAGGGCCGCGGAAAACCTCGATGCGCTCGATATCTTCCATGGCCACCGGAATGTCGCTCCAGTCCACGGTGGCCAGGCCAGCGCGATAGACCGAACGGCCGTCGATCAACACCTGCATGCGCCGCGCCTGGGTGGCGTTGGTCCCGTGGTAATTCACCACCGCCTGATTGCCGCTGAGATTGCCGACCATCATGCCGGGCACCAGCCGCAATACTTCACTGATGTCGCGGGCGCCGCTGGCGGTGATCAGGGTGTTGTCGATCACCGTCATGCTTCCCGGCACCGCGGCTGGCGACTGTTTCAGGCGGGTGGCCGTCAGCACTTGCGGCAACGGATCGCTGTCGAGAAACAAGTCGTCGGCAAATACCGGCGAACTGAGGAACAGCGCCAGTACCAGAGGCGAGCGGGGTGAGGGTGAATCCAGCGACACAACACGTCCTTGTTATTGGTGGGTGGCGCGCATGTTAACCGAGCCGGATGACTTTTCCAGTCACGATGTCGGCACTTTCCACGGCTTTCTTGAACTTAATCGGTTCTGCACCGGTAATTGATGTGGGGACTGGCCGCCATCGGGGCGCTCCGTATAATGCCGACATCGCCACTGGT
Organism: Pseudomonas sp. REP124; assembly: GCF_020164475.1. GTDB lineage: Bacteria > Pseudomonadota > Gammaproteobacteria > Pseudomonadales > Pseudomonadaceae > Aquipseudomonas. Next base: position 7,187 of record NZ_JAIQWX010000076.1, read on the forward strand.
ATGGATTAACGGATTGCATATGACTGAACAGCGCCCGATTGCGGTTCTGGGAGGCGGAAGTTTTGGTACCGCCGTGGCTAACCTGCTGGCCGAAAACGGACATCAGGTCCTGCAATGGATGCGTGATCCCGAACAGGCCGAGGCCATTCGGGTCAATCGCGAGAACCCGCGTTACCTCAAGGGCATCAAGGTCCTGCCGGGCGTAACCCCGGTGACCGACCTGCAAGCCACCCTCGACGCCTGCGACCTGAACTTCGTCGCGCTGCCCTCCAGCGCGCTGCGCTCAGTGCTGGCGCCGCACGCCGAACGGCTGCGCGGCAAGATGCTGGTGAGCCTGACCAAGGGCATCGAAGCCCACACCTTCAAACTGATGAGCCAGATCCTCGAAGAGATCGCCCCGCAGGCGCGCATCGGCGTGCTGTCCGGGCCGAACCTGGCCCGGGAAATCGCCGAACACGCGCTGACCGCCACGGTGGTTGCCAGCGAAGACGAAAAACTCTGCGAGCAGGTGCAAGCCGTGCTGCACGGCCGCACGTTTCGCGTGTACGCCAGCGCCGACCGTTTTGGCGTCGAGCTGGGTGGAGCGTTGAAGAACTGCTACGCGATCATCGCCGGCATGGCGGTGGCGTTGAACATGGGCGAGAACACCAAGAGCATGCTGGTCACCCGGGCGTTGGCGGAGATGACCCGCTTTGCGGTGAATCAGGGCGCCAATCCCATGACTTTCCTCGGCCTTGCCGGCGTGGGCGATTTGATCGTGACCTGCTCGTCGCCCAAAAGCCGCAATTACCAGGTCGGATACGCCCTCGGCCAGGGTTTGAGTCTGGACGAGGCGGTCAACCGCCTGGGCGAAGTTGCCGAAGGCGTCAACACCCTCAAGGTACTCAAGGCCAAGGCCCAGGAAGTGGGCGTCTATATGCCGCTGGTCGCCGGATTGCACGCGATTCTGTTCGAAGGGCGCACGCTGGATCAGGTGATCGGGCTGTTGATGCGCGGCGAGCCGAAAACCGATGTCGACTTCATTTCCACCAGCGGTTTCAACTGAACCCCCTTATTAACAGGAACGGAACAAGACATGAGCGATCAAAAAGTGGAAGCCAAATACGAGTCCATCGTCCTGCGGGTCCTTTGGATGATCGTCTTTGTGCTGGTCTGGCAAGTAGCGCAGTTCATCCTTGGCGCCGTTGTGCTGGTGCAGTTGATCTATCGTTTGATCTATGGCGCCCCGAGCGCCAGCCTGATGAACTTCGGCGACAGTCTGAGCCAGTTTCTGGCCCAGATCGGTCGGTTCGGCAGTTTTCACAGCGACCAGAAACCCTGGCCGTTCGCCGATTGGCCAGCGCCGCGTACGCCGGAAGGTGAAGCGCCGCACACTGTGGCGCCAGCCCCGCACCCGGCCCGAGATGAGGAACCCAAGCTATGAAACTCTGGGTATTGCGTCATGGTGAAGCCGAACCACACGGTTCCCAGTCCCACGATTCGCAGCGGGCATTGACCGAACACGGTCGTGAGGAAGTGCTGCGCAGCGCTGCCCGCTTGATGGGGCAGCCTGTCACCGCGATCTATTCCAGTCCTTATTTGCGAGCGCAGCAGACCGCGCAGCTGGTGCGCGAGGCCCTGGGCTTCGAGCCGGAGATCCGTACCGTCGACTGGCTGACCCCGGAAAGCGATCCGGACAAGGTGGCCGAGCAACTGGTGGCAGTGAGCAATGTCCTGCTGGTCAGCCACAACCCGCTGGTGGGGAACCTGTTGAGCTACCTGCAGCATGGCGCTGGGCATCCGCCGGAAAAAGTCAGCACCGCCGGCCTTGCCGAGTTGAAGGGCGAAGAGCTGCTGATTGGCTCGATGAAGCTCAACAGCATCAAACACCCGTAATTCTCTACATCCTGTAGGAGCGAGGCTTGCCCGCGAAGCTTTTGGCGATTTCGAAAGCCTCTTCGCGGGCAAGCCTCGCTCCTACAGGGGGCGGGTGATTGTTTAATGGCTGAAAAAATTCTCTGAAATTGTCAACCAAGCACTTGCTTGGTTGACTACGCTTGCTCCACAACAAAAACAAAGGAGCGAGTCGCATGTCTGCTGCTTTTCGTTTGCCGCTGGACGTGTTCTACGAGCGTGAGGCTCGGCATCCCCGTCAACGCTTTATGGTCCAGCCCATCGGTGGTGGCCAGGTCGAGACCCTGACCTGGGCCGACGTCGGTCATCAGGCCCGCTGTGCGGCGCACTGGTTGCGGTCCCGCGAATTGCCCCAAGGCAGCCACATCGCCCTGATCTCGAAAAACTGCGCGCACTGGATCATCGCCGACCTGGCGATCTGGATGGCGGGGCACGTTTCGGTGCCGCTGTACCCGAACCTCACGGCCGAGTCCGTGGCCCAGGTGCTGGATCATTCGGAAGCGGCGCTGGCGTTCATCGGCAAGCTCGACGACTGGCCGGGCATGTCCCGTGGGGTCAGCCCGGATCTGCTGACCATCAGTCTGCCTCTGCATCCAGCCGGTGAATTCGATTTCAGCTGGGACGACCTGCAACGCAGTACGCCCATCCAGGACGATCCCAAGCCTCACGCCGATCAGTTGGCGACCATCATCTACACCTCCGGCACCACTGGCATGCCCAAAGGGGTGATGCACAGCTTCGGCAACCTGGGGTTCGCCACCTCCCGCGGCACGCAATTGTTCGGTCTGAACGAGTCGGACCGGCTACTTTCCTACCTGCCGCTGTGCCACGTCGCCGAGCGGATGTTCGTCGAACTGGCGGCGATTTATACCGGACAGACCGTATTCTTTGCCGAAAGCCTCGACACCTTTCTCACTGATCTACGCCGAGCACGGCCGACGGCATTGTTCGGTGTGCCGCGGATCTGGACGAAGTTCCAGATGGGCGTGTACAGCAAGATTCCGGAAAAACGCCTCGATTTCCTCCTGAGCCTGCCGATCATCGGCAAACGCGTCGGCCACAAAGTGTTGGCCGGGCTGGGACTGGATGCCTTACGCGTGGCCTTGTCCGGCGCGGCGCCGGTGCCGCTGAGTTTGCTGATGTGGTATCGCAAGCTCGGGCTGGACGTGCTGGAGGTCTACGGCATGACCGAAAGCTGCGGCTATTCGCATATCTGCCTGGCGGGCCAGTACAAATCCGGCTGGATCGGCAAGCCTTGCCCGGAAGTCGAGGTGCGGATCGACGAGTCGGGCGAAGTCCTGGTGCGCAGCGGTGCGACCATGCTCGGCTATTTCAAGGAACCGCAGAAAACCGCTGAGACCATCACCCCGGATGGCTTCCTGCGTACCGGAGACAAAGGTGAGGAGGACGCCGAAGGAAATCTGCGCCTGACCGGGCGTTTGAAGGAAATCTTCAAGACCAGCAAAGGCAAGTACGTGGCCCCGGCGCCCATCGAGAATCGCCTGGCGGTGCATTCGCGCATCGAACAGGTGTGCGTCGTGGGGGATGGCTTGAGCGCACCGCTGGGCTTGTGTGTGCTGTCGGCGGTGGGGCAGCAGGAGGCGCGGGCCGGGCTGCATTCAAGCCTGGAAAAGCTGCTGGAGGAGGTCAATACCGCCCTCGACAAACATGAGCGCCTGCGCCAGCTGGTGGTGGTCAAGGACAGCTGGGCCGTGGAAAACGGTTTTCTCACACCCACGCTGAAAATCAAACGCAACGTGATCGAAGCCACCTACGGAGCGCGCTTCGAAGAATGGAGCGAGCGCAACGAAGCGGTGCTGTGGCAGGATTGAGCCACGAACAAAACCAACAAGGAAATCCGCGATGAGCCTGTGGCGTACCACTCCCAACATCGAACAGTTGAACGCGATCCAGAAAAACACCATCGGCGAAGTACTGGATATTCGCTTCGAATCCTTCGATGACGAGTCTCTGACCGCGAGCATGGTCATCGACCACCGCACCCATCAACCTTACGGCCTTCTGCATGGCGGCGCGTCGGTGGTGCTGGCTGAAAGCGTCGGCTCCATGGCCAGCTACCTGTGCATCGACGCCAGCAAGTTTTACTGCGTGGGCCTGGAAATCAACGCCAACCATTTGCGCGGTCTGCGCAGCGGCCGTGTGACGGCGGTGGCCAAACCGATTCACATTGGCCGCACCACCCACGTCTGGGACATTCGCCTGACCAGCGATGAGGGCAAGGCCAGTTGCGTATCGCGTCTGACCATGGCGGTGGTGCCGCTGGGCGAGAATCCGCCGGCGCGCTAAGCGAGCAGCCCTTATCACCATGGCGGGACTGTCATTATTCCTGTCAGTTACGGTCATTGCCGCAAGGCGTGGTCTTGCCGACAATCAACGCCTGTTCTCGCTATGGATTTGCCGGTTATGTCGCAACAGATATTTTTCGCCCACGCCAACGGTTTCCCCTCGGGCACCTATGGCAAATTGTTCGCGGCGCTGGCGCCCGAGTATCAGGTGACGCATCTGGAGCAACATGCCCATGACCCGCGCTTTCCGGCGGACGACAACTGGTACAACCTGGTGGATGAGCTGATTCACCATTTGCGCCAGCAAGCGCAGCCGGTGTGGGGCGTCGGTCATTCATTCGGTGGCGTACTGCACCTGCATGCGGCACTGCGTTGCCCAGAGCTTTATCGCGGGGTGGTCATGCTCGATTCGCCGGTACTGACCCGCGCCGATCAATGGGTTATCCGCGCGGCCAAGCGCTTCGGATTCATCGATAAATTGACCCCGGCTGGCCGTACGCTGGGCAGGCGCGAAGAGTTCGCCGATCTCGACAGCGCCCGTCGTTATTTCGCCGGCAAGACCCTGTTTCGCAGCTTCGATCCGGACTGTTTCGATGCCTACCTGCAGCACGGTTTGCAGCAGGTCGGTGACAAGCTGCGCCTGCGCTTCGATCCGGCCACGGAAATCAGCATCTACCGTGGCGTGCCCCACACCAGCCCAGGACGCACAAGACAGTTGAAAGTACCGCTGGCGGTGGTGCGCGGACACAAGAGCCGGGTGGTGATGCGTCATCACGCAAGTGGAGTGGGGCGCCTGCCACAGGGCGAATCCCTGTCCATGCCCGGCGGCCATATGTTTCCCCTCGAACGCCCACAGGACACGGCCGAGATGCTGAAGAAGCTGTTCAGCCGCTGGGGCGGTCGCCAACAGGATTGCGCATGAGTCATGTCGTCGAAGAAGTCCGCCTGAGCCTGCCGCATATCGAACTGGCCGCCCACCTGTTCGGCCCCGAAGACGGTTTGCCGGTGATCGCCCTGCATGGCTGGCTGGACAACGCCAACAGCTTCGCCCGGCTGGCGCCGAAGCTCAAAGGCCTGCGCATCATTGCCCTGGACATGGCCGGTCACGGTCACTCGGGGCATCGCCCGGTCGGTGCCGGCTATGCCATGTGGGATTACGCTCACGATGTGCTGCAAGTCGCCGAACAGCTGGGGCTCAAGCGATTTGCGCTGTTGGGGCACTCCATGGGGGCGATTGCCTCGCTGATCATCGCCGGCTCGTTTCCCGAGCGTGTCACCCATCTGGCGTTGATCGATGGAGTGATTCCTCCTACAGACAAAGGCGAAAATGCCGCGGAACGCATGGGCATGGCCTTACAGGCGCAACTGGATCTGCGGGACAAGCGCAAGCCGGTCTACAACACCCTGGATCGGGCTATCGAGGCCAGAATGAAAGGCCTGGTGGCGGTCAGTCGCGAAGCCGCCGAACTGCTGGCGCAGCGTGGCTTGATGCCGGTGCCCGGCGGTTACACCTGGCGTACCGACAACCGTCTGACCCTGCCATCGCCTCTGCGTCTGACCACCGAGCAGGCCATGGCTTTCGTCCAGCGCATCGCTTGCCCGGCCAAACTGGTGGTCGCGGCAGACGGCATGCTCGCCAAACATCTCGAGTTGCTGGAGCGTCTACCCTTTAGCCGTGAGCAGCTGCCAGGCGGCCATCATTTGCACTTGAATGACGAACACGGCGCCGATCTTGTCGCAGACTGTTTCAATCGGTTCTTCGCCGTTCCTTGACTTGCGCGGGGCAACTGCCGAGGCTGGGCGGGTTGAAATGGGAGACAACCATGATGGATCTATTCACCGTTGCGCCGCCGAATGACCAAAAGGCTTCAATTGCGTGCCTGCCCTGCCGGGGGCGCTTTCTCGATGACGCGACTGCCGTCAAGCGTTTCCAAGCCATGCTGATCCGGTGAGTCTGCCTATGCGAACTCTCAGTCTGCTGGCCCTGCTCGGTTTCAGTTCCTTGTCGTTTGCCGCCGATGTTCCGGGCAGTCAGGATCTGCCGATCGTCCCGCGCATGGTCGATGCACAGATCGTCGACTATCGCCCGGCGGTGGAACTGGAGCGAATCTATCCCCTCGGTTCGATCCGCAAGATCAGCGGCCAGTTGCGTTTCGACGGCCAGGTCAACGCCCGGGGCAACGCCACGGCGGTGACCTACGAGCTGCCGCCGGAACATTCCGCCCTCGACGCCTTCACCGCCGCCCGCGAAGCCTTGCAGAAGCAGGACGCGCAGTTGCTGTTCTGGTGCCAGGCTCGCGACTGTGGCGAGAGCAGCCTGTGGGCCAACGAGGTGTTCGGTAACGCCAAGCTCTACGGCTCCGATAACGAACAGGCTTACCTGTTGTTGCGGCTGGCGGCGCCGAAGGACAACACCCTGGTGGCGCTCTACAGCATCACTCGTGGCAATCGCAAAGCCTATCTGCATGTCGAACAGTTCGAGGCCGCGGCCCCTTTGGGCGATTTGCGACCCACCTCCGCCACGTTGCTGCGTGAACTCAAAAGCACCGGCGAACTGGACTTCCCCACACTCACCGACGCATCGGATGAAAACTGGCTACGCCTGATTTCCCGTGGTCTGAACCTTGACGCCACCTTGCGGGTCAGTATTTCCGGACCGAATGCCGAAGCCTGGCGCCAGGCGCTGATCGGGCAGGGCGTGCGTGCGGCGCGGATGGAAACCGGTAGCGTCGAAGGCTCTGGCCTGCACGTTCAGCTGCTGCGATAAGCTCAAAAGGCGAACGCGTTCCGCGCGTTCGCCTATTCTTTTGCGGACGGAATTCTCTCCCGCTTCTTCAGGTCCTTCTTTCAGGACACTTTTTTCAGGGCCATCTTTCCAGGGGCCATCTTTATAGAGGCATGGATGATCAATAACGATCGAATGCTGGTGCAGATTCTGCTGTTGGTGCTGTTCGGGGCGAGTGTCTGGGTGATGGCGCCGTTCTGGTCGGCGTTGTTCTGGGGCGCGGTGCTGGCGTTCGCCAGTTGGCCGCTGATGGTCCTGCTGACCCGCTGGCTCAATGGCCGCGAATCACTGGCCGCTGCGCTGTTGACCGTGGGCTGGATGGTGTTGGTGGCGGCGCCTCTGGTCTGGCTGGGATTCAACCTGGCCGATCATGTGCGTGATGCCACGGCGTTCATCAAGGATGTGCAGATGGATGGCCTGCCGGAAGCTCCCTCATGGCTGGGCGGCATTCCGCTGGTAGGCGGGCGCCTGGTGGAAATCTGGAACAGCATCGACCAGCAGGGTGCGGCCATGATGGTCTCGCTCAAACCCTATTTCGGGCAAGTCGGTAACTGGCTGCTGGCGCGCAGTGCGCAGATTGGTGGCGGCGTGCTCGAGCTGACCCTGAGCATTGTCTTCGTATTCTTTTTCTATCGCGACGGGCCGCGGCTGGCGGCCTTCGTCCACAGCTTGCTGGAGCGCCTGATCGGTGATCGCGCTGGCTATTACATCGAGCTGGTGGCGGGCACGGTGCAGCGGGTGGTGAACGGTGTGATCGGTACGGCTGCCGCCCAGGCGATTCTGGCGTTGATCGGATTCCTGATTGCCGGCGTACCGGGAGCTTTGGTGCTCGGCATCGTGACCTTCCTGCTCAGCCTGATTCCCATGGGCCCACCACTGGTGTGGATTCCGGCCACGGCCTGGCTGGCCTGGAAAGGTGATTACGGGATGGCGATTTTCCTCGGCATCTGGGGCACCTTCATCATCAGTGGCGTGGACAACGTGCTCAAGCCTTACCTGATTAGCCGTGGCGGGAACCTGCCGTTGGTGATCGTGCTGCTGGGAGTGTTCGGCGGGCTGATTGCGTTTGGTTTCATCGGCCTGTTCATCGGGCCGACATTGCTGGCGGTGGCATACAGCCTGTTGACCGACTGGAGCAAGAGTCAGGCGCGGGTCTGAGACCCTTGATTGGGGACGTATCGCGGGGAGAAAAAAACAGCCTCGCGTCGATCTGCCGGACGGATGATGGGGACCGTCAGATCAACGCGAGGCTGTACAGAAGCAGCTCCGAGCCGCAAGCCGCAAGCTGTGCGCGTGATTCTTCAACTTGCAGCTTGAAGCTTGCCGCTGCTCCTCGCTGCTTTTTTAGAACTTCGCTTCGGCATCCAGTTGCAGGGTGTCGATTTTCGAGTCTCTGAGTGTGGCGTTGGTGTAGTCGGAGTCCGCCATGAAGTAGGTCGCACCCAGGGTGAAGTTCTTGTCCAGCTCGTAGCTGACTTTCAACTTGCTGCCGCGCGAACCGGTGAAGCCGTTGGCGAAGTCGGAGTCGGTGAAGGCACCCACCACCGAGTTACGCTGCACGTCACGATAGTTGTAGTCCACGCCGAAGCCGTAAACCTTGGTTTTCACACCAAACAGCCAGGCAGTGTCCTGATCGTTGCTGGCGTCTTTGTTGTTCACGTACTGACCGTAGAACGACAGTGGCAGCGGCAGGCCGCCGACGTCGAGCTGACCGAAGCCTTCGTACAGCTTGAACTGTTCGTTCGGGCTGTTGCCGTTGATCGCCAGTTGACCTGGGATCACGCCGGCAACCGGGGTGATGTCGTCATCGTTGTCGTAACCGTAGACGCTGCCGCCCAAGGTCATTTTCAGGTTGTCGGTGATCGCAAAGCGCGCGCCCAACTGACCGGCGTACAGACGCAGGTCGTGCTTGAACTGCACGCCGTCGCCGTCGACGTTGTCCTTGAGGGTGTAGTGACCGGCGCTGCCGAACAGCTCGGTGCTGCCGCTCAATGGGTACTTGTAGGAAACGGACAGACCTTCCGGGCTGATGTCGCTATCCCAGATGATGTCGCCCATGCTCACCCATTGCTGAGGCATCTTGCCGCCAACGATGTGCAGGTTCTTGATCGCGTCGGGGTGGTAGTCGACGTAACCCTGGTCCAGCCAGATCTGCTTCTTGTCGAAGTAGTTGTCCAGGCTCTGGTTGGTGGAACGCGGGTCATCGTTGTTGCCGGTGGCGATACGGATACCGGTATCAACCTGCGGGTTGATTTCGGTGTAGGCACCCAGGCGGGCACGAATGCGCTGACGGTCCTGGTCCTTGTTGTTGGAAACGCCATCGTTGTGAACGTTTTCCTGACGGAAACGCACGTCGCCCTTGAATTGGGTCTTGGCAGCCCAGGCGAGTTTCTGGTCGAAAGTGCTCAGCTCATTGGTTTTCTTCGCAGTTGCTGCGATTTGCTCGTTAGTCTCTTGCTGAGCCTGACGGGCGATTTGCTGTTCCTTCTGATCCCGCGCCAGTTCGGCTTGCAGTTCGCTGTACTGCGCGTTGGTAATCGAGCCGTTAGCCTTGAGCATGTCGAGCAGTTTGGCGTCGACTGCGGCGTTGGCCGGAATACTCATGGCCAACAGCAGGCCGCCACACAGGGCCGCCGCAGTTTTCGTGGAAGCAAGACGCATATCAATCTCCGAAGATGAGAGTGGATGGCTTGGGCCATCCAGGGCACAACCGACCATTGATGGACGGAAAACAGTGACCGGGTATAACCCGGCGCTCTAAAAACAGGCGCCAGTATCGCGATGGTTTATTACAGAGCGGTGGCAATGTGATGGCATGTCAATGACGATACAAAGTCCTTTCGAACTATTGAGCTAGAGCGTTGTCGTGGATTACTGGGTGTGCAATGAATGGCGATGGGCGATACTCGCCGGGCTTTCACGCCATGAATGAGTGAGGATGGTGATGCCGTTGCAACGCCTGCAAAGCCTGTCCGAGGTTGCACCTGAAACCTGGGATGCACTGGTGCCCGAGGACCAGCCGTTTCTGAGTCACGCCTTTCTGAGTGCGCTGGAGGAGAGCGGCAGCGTGGGGCCTCATAGCGGCTGGCAAGCCGAGCATTTGCTGCATGTCGAAGGCGATCGTCTGATCGCCGCATTGCCCGGTTACCGCAAATGGCATTCCTACGGCGAGTACGTGTTCGACCACGCTTGGGCCGATGCCTGTGAACGCGCCGGGATCGATTACTACCCCAAATTCCTCAGTGCCGTGCCGTTCAGCCCGGTCAGCGGACCACGTCTGCTGGCCGCCAGTGTCGAGGACGGTTACGAACTGCTGAAAAGCCTGCCGGGGTATCTGGAGATCGAACAGCTCTCCAGCGCCCACATCAATTTCACCGACCCATTCACAGATGCCGCCTTGGCCGAGCAACCGGGTTGGCTGCAGCGCATCGGCTGTCAGTACCACTGGCAGAACCGTGGTTACCGGGATTTTCAGGATTTCCTCGATGTCTTGAGCTCGCGCAAACGCAAGCAGATGCGCAAGGAGCGCGAGCAAGTGGCGGGGCAGGGATTTGAATTCGAATGGCTGGAAGGGCGGCAACTGACCCAGGTGCAGTGGGATTTTGTCTACGCCTGCTATGCCAATACCTACGCGGTGCGTCGCCAAAGGCCTTACCTGACGCGGGAATTTTTCAGCCTGTTGGCCGAGCGCATGCCGCAGTCGATCCGCGTGGTGCTGGCCAAACAAGGCTCACGTCCGGTGGCGATGGCGTTCAGTCTGGTGGGCAGTGACAGTTTCTATGGCCGGTACTGGGGATGCCTGGCGGAGTTCGATCGCCTGCACTTCGAGACCTGCTTCTATCAAGGCATGGACTATGCGATCGCCAATGGCTTCCAGCGCTTCGATGCCGGTGCCCAGGGTGAGCATAAATTGATTCGCGGTTTTGAACCGGTGATCACCCATTCCTGGCACTACCTGCGCCATCCGGGGTTGAAGGCGGCGGTGAAGGATTTCCTGAACCAGGAGCGGGTGGGGGTGATGGCGTATGCGGAAGAGGCGAGGGCGGCGTTGCCTTATCGCCAAGCTTGAAACCCTGTAGGAGCGAGCATGCTCGCGATGGTCGTCAACGATAACGCTGACTGTCTGAATGCCCGCGGTGTCTGGGCGTTCATCGCGAGCGTGCTCGCTCCTACAGGGGATCGGGGTGTCAGTCGATTCCGACGAATCCACCGGTCTGGTGCTGCCATAACCGCGCATACAATCCGCCCAACGCGAGCAGCTCGGCGTGGCTGCCGGTCTCGGCGATCTTGCCGTTTTCCAGCACCACCAACCGATCCATCCGGGCAATGGTCGAGAGCCGGTGGGCGATGGCGATCACCGTCTTGCCCTGCATCAACGCCTCCAGGCTTTCCTGAATCGCTGCCTCAACTTCCGAATCCAGTGCCGATGTCGCCTCGTCCATGATCAGGATCGGGGCATCCTTGAGCAGCACGCGGGCGATGGCGATCCGCTGGCGCTGACCACCGGAGAGCTTCACCCCGCGCTCGCCGACATGGGCATCGAAGCCCATGCGGCCTTCGGCGTCCGACAGAGTCGGAATGAAACCATCGGCCCGCGCCTTGTAAACGGCTTCCCAGAGTTCGGCATCAGTAGCATCGGGTTTGCCGTAAAGCAGGTTGTCGCGGATCGAGCGGTGCAGCAGCGAGGTGTCCTGGGTGATCATGCCGATGCGTTCGCGCAGGCTTTCCTGGCTGACCTCGGCTATGTTCTGGCCGTCGATTAGGATGCGCCCGCTTTCCACGTCATAGAGCCTCAGCAACAGATTCACCAGCGTCGATTTGCCGGCGCCGGACGGGCCGATCAGGCCGATTTTCTCGCCGGGCCGGATGGTCAGGTTGAGATCGCCGATGACCCCGCTGTGCTTGCCGTAGTGGAAGTCCACATGCTCGAAACGCACTTCACCCCGGCCCACGGCCAACGGTTTGGCCTGGTCGCGGTCGGTGACGCTGACCGGTTGCGAGATGGTCTGCAAACCGTCCTGCACCATGCCGATGTTTTCGAAGATGCCGGTGACCACCCACATGATCCAGCCCGACATGTTGACGATGCGAATCACCAGCCCGGTGGCCAATGCAATTGCGCCCACGCTGATCAGCGATTGCGTCCACAACCACAAGGCCAACCCGGTAGTGCAGACGATCAACAGGCCATTCAGGCTGGTGATGACCACGTCCATGCTGGTCACGACACGGCCGGCCATCTGGGCTTTTTCGGTTTGTTCCTTGATCGCCTCGCGGGCATATTGCTGTTCGTAATTGGTGTGGGCAAACAGCTTCAAGGTGGTGATGTTGGTGTAGCCATCGACGATCCGCCCCATGAGTTTGGAGCGTGCATCAGAGGACCTCACCGAACGATCCTTGACCCGGGGTACGAAGTAGTAGAGCGAGCCGATGAAGCCGGCGATCCAGGTCAGCAGCGGAATCATCAGACGCCAGTCGGCCTCGGCGAAGAGCACCAGTGCGCTGATGGCGTAGATCAGCACATGCCACAGCGCATCGACTGCCTGAACGGCCGAGTCGCGCAGGGAATTGCCGGTTTGCATGATGCGTTGGGCAATGCGCCCGGCGAAATCGTTCTGAAAGAAATTCAGGCTCTGCTTGAGCACGTAACTGTGGTTTTGCCAGAGGATCATGCTGGTCATGCTGGGGCTTAAGGTCTGGTGCACCAGCAGGTCATGCAGGCCGACGAACACCGGCCGCAGGATCAGCGCAACCACCACCATCCAGGCCAGTTCAAGACCGTGTTCCTTGAAGAAGTCAGCATTGGGTGTGCCCTGGGCCAAGTCGATGATGCGGCTCAGATAGCTGAACAACGCGACTTCGATCAGTGCACCGATCAGGCCCACCACCAACAGGGCTGCGAAACTCGGCCAGACCTGTTTGAGGTAATAGGTGTAGAAGGGCAGGACCCGGTTGGGCGGCGCGGCGCTCGGGGCGTCGCGAAAGATATCGATCAGCTTTTCAAAACGGCGATAAAGCATCGGTTTTCCACCCGCGAGCGGGCACTCCTTTTAACGGTTTGAGCGTTGCCGGCAGGGCCGGCAACGGCTCGGACATCCTTGTCCAGCTTAGTCTCAGTCGATGCGCTTGGCCGACTTGATGAACACCGGGTCAGCCGGTACGTCCTTCATGCCGTTGCGCACGGTGGTTGGCGAGTTGACGATGATGTCGACCACGTCCATGCCCTTGACCACTTTGCCGAACACGGCATAGCCGTCGCCCTGGTCGAGGAAATCGTTGTCCTTGACGTTGATGAAGAACTGGCTGGTGGCCGAGTCCGGCACCGAGGTACGGGCCATCGACAGGGTGCCGCGAACGTTGACCAGGCCATTGCTGTGTTCGTTCTTGATCGGTGCCTTGGTGTCTTTTTGCTGCATGGTCTGGGTGAAACCGCCGCCCTGGACCATGAAGCCCGGAATCACGCGGTGGAAAATCGTGTTGTTGTAGAAGCCGCTGTCCACGTAATCAAGGAAGTTCTTGGTACTGATCGGCGCCTTGACCGGGTCCAGTTCGATTTCGATCTGGCCGTTGGTGGTTTCCAGCAGAACATGCGGCGCCTTGGCAGGCGTTGCCGCCATCAGGTTGGCGGCAAACAGTACGGAGCCGGCGGCGAGGGCGATTTTTTTCAGCATGGGTCAGGGATCCTGATTGGAGTGGTATCGACTGCGGTGAGGAACTCGAGCAGTGTCTGGTTGAAGCGTTCGGGCTGATCCAACGGGGTGGCGTGACGCGAATCGGCGATCACCACCAGCCGCGCATCGGGCAGCAGCTTTACGTAATTCTCTTTCAGCGAGACCGGCGTGTAGTCATGGTCGGCGCTGACGATGAGGGTTGGACAGGACACCTTCGACAGTCGTTCCTGAACACCCCAGCCAACGATGGCATCGAAGCTGGCGAGATAAGCACGTTTGTCGTTTTTTGCCCAGCGCTCGGCCATTTTTTGTCGCAATTCGGCTTGCTCGGGTTTGGGAAACAATTTGCCACCCAGCGCCTTGCCGATGGTGCGCAGACTGAGGACACGCATCAGGCTCCAGCGCTTGAACCACTGCCAGTAATCGTCGCGGCTGCGCAGTTTGACCTGCGGCGCGCTGTTGACGATGCACAGGCTCTTGAGCAGTTGCGGCTGATCCACGCCCAGCTGGAAACCGATCATCCCGCCCATGGACAGGCCTACATAGTGGACCGGGCCGAGGTTCAGGTGCTCGATCAACGCCACCAGATCGGCGCTGAAACCGGCGATGCTGTAGCGCTCGCGAGGCTTATCGGAGCGCCCGTGGCCGCGCACATCTGGGACGATCACCCGGTAACGCGCAGCCAGCGCGGGGATCTGTTTTTCCCAGTCCAGGGTGCTCGACCCCAGGCCGTGGACCAGCAGCAGCGGCGTGCCGTGGCCGTATTCCTCATAGTGCAGGTTGCAACCTTCGTGTTCGAAATAGGCCATGCATACACTCCGTGTCAGGCTTGTTCAGGGGCGGCGAAGGGTGCGTCCAGCGGCGCCGTGTCGAAGGTGCGCAGCAGTTCGATGAGAATCTGCGTGGCCGGCCCCAGCGGTTTGTCCTTGTTCGAGTACAGGTAAAAACTCGGGTTACGGCTGCCGCCCTGATCCAACGGTAGCAGCTTGAGCGTACCTTCCCTGAGTTCTCGTTCGATCATGTGCCTTGGCAACCAGGCGAAACCCAGGCCGCTGCCGACGAAAGTCGCGGCGGTGGCCAGGCTGCCGACGGTCCAGCGCTGTTCGGCGCCGAGCCAGCCGACGTCCCGCGGTTGCTGGCGCCCGGAGTCGCGGATCACCACCTGCAGCTGGCTTTCGAGGTCCTGGAAATTCAGTTCGCGATTGAGTCGGTGCAGCGGGTGTTCCGGGTGGGCCACCGCGACGAATTCGACATCGCTCAATTCCGCGCCCAGGTAACCGGGAATGCTGAAGCCGCTGATGGCCAGGTCAGCCACACCTTCGAGCAGGACTTCCTCCACACCCGACAGCACCTCTTCACGCAGACGGACCCGGCAGCCACGACTCTGCGGCATGAAAGCGGTCAGGGCGCGCACGAGGCGGGCGCTGGGGTAGGCCGCGTCCACCACCAGTCGCACTTCGGCCTCCCAGCCTTGCTCCATGTGATGGGCCAGGTCTTCCAGCTGACTGGCCTGTTTCACCAGTTGCCGGGAGCGGCGCAACAGCACGCCACCGGCTTCGGTCAGCACTGCCTTGCGTCCGTCGATGCGCAGCAGCGGCACGCCGAGCTGATCCTGCATGCGCGCCACGGTGTAGCTGACCGACGATTGCGAGCGGTGCAGTGCCTCGGCGGCCTGGGCGAAACCACCGTGGTCGACCACGGCCTGAAGCGTTCGCCATTGATCAAGGGTCACGCGGGGCGCTTTCATGATGAGCTCCTGTTGTCCTAAGCTGCGCAGTTCTTATTGGAGACTGCTGCATGAAAAAATTCTGTTCTGTGTTGCTGGCGATGTTGCCGCTGACTGCTTTCGCTTACCCGATCGACGTGCAAAAAGAACTCAATGGCCTGAAGGTCGACTACACCACTTACGCCACCGATTACGACATGGGCTCGATCACCCTGAACAACTACGGTGAGACCGCTGCCGACTGCGCGGTGGTGTTTCGCAACGGTCCCGAGTCGCCGAAGACCCGCAGAGTCAATCTGGCAGCCGGTAAAAGCGCGGACCTTTCCGCCAAGTTCAATCGCAAGATCATCAAGCTGTACATCAGCATGACCTGCAAGCCGCAATGACCTTCAGCGGAGCAGGCTCGCCAGCCATGCTCCGCTTATAAACGAATTTATCGATTGGTTATAGCAGTTATTTACGCTTTTTCATCGATACGACACTGTTTAACCTTCACTCCATCGACTTACAACATTCTCAGATGGAGCCTACAAGCCATGTCCCGCGTTCTGATCATCGAAAGCAGTGCCCGCCAGCAAGACTCGGTTTCCCGTCAACTGACCCAGACGTTCATCAATCAGTGGAAAGCCGCGCACCCGAAGGACGAGATCACCGTTCGTGACCTGGCCGTCAACCCGGTGCCGCACCTGGACGTCAACCTGTTGGGCGGCTGGATGAAGCCCGCCGATCAGCGCAATGACATCGAACAGGCTTCGCTGGAACGCTCCAACCACCTGACCGATGAACTGCTGGCCGCCGACGTACTGGTAATGGCAGCTCCGATGTACAACTTCGCGATTCCGAGCACGCTCAAGGCCTGGCTCGACCACGTGCTGCGTGCCGGTGTGACCTTCAAGTACACCGAAACCGGTCCTCAGGGCCTGCTCAGCGGCAAGCGCGCCTACGTCCTGACTGCTCGCGGCGGGATCTACGCCGGCAGCACCGCGGATCATCAGGAGCCGTACCTGCGCCAGGTCATGGGCTTCATCGGTATCCACGACGTGACGTTCATCCACGCCGAGGGCATGAACCTGGGTGGCGACTTCCAGGAGAAGGGCCTGAACCAGGCGAACGCCAAGCTTTCCCAAGTGGCCTGACCCGTTAATCGCCAGATAATCACCGGATGGTCTAGTGACCTGGCGCAACCCTTCAAGCCTGTACGCGCATCGAATCTCCCTTTGCACTTATTGCTCCTGAGTGCTCTTGCCCGATTGAACGCTTTAGCGAGATCGGGCTTTTTTTTGCCCACGATTTTGTTCACTCCAAAGACCCCTGTAGGAGCCGAGCTTGCTCGCGATAGCGCAGTGTCAGCCAGCATCAATGCAACTGACCCACCGCCATCGCGAGCAAGCTCGGCTCCTACAAGGTGTGTGTGATGGCACAGGGTTCGCGGTAAAGGACAAAACCCGCTATCGTCGCCGCCATTCAAAACGAGGCGAGCATGGGCTATCTACTTTTTGTCACGCTGATCCAGGCGTTTTCCTTCAGTTTGATCGGCGAATACCTGGCCGGTCATGTCGACAGTTACTTCGCGGTGCTGGTGCGTGTGCTGCTGGCGGGGCTGGTGTTCATCCCGTTGACGCGCTGGCGCTCGGTGGAACCGGCCTTCATGCGCGGCATGTTGCTGATCGGTGCATTGCAGTTCGGCGTGACCTACGTCTGCCTGTACCTGAGCTTCCGCGTGCTGACGGTCCCGGAAGTGCTCCTGTTCACCATCCTCACCCCGTTGCACGTGACCCTGATCGAGGACGCGCTCAACCGCCGCTTCAATCCCTGGGCCCTGGTCGCCGCGCTGGTGGCCGTCGGAGGGGCGGCGGTGATTCGCTTCGACCGCATCAACCCTGACTTCTTCATGGGCTTCCTGCTGCTGCAACTGGCCAACTTCACCTACGCCGCCGGCCAGGTGCTGTACAAACACCTGGTGGCACGCCACCCCAGCGACCTGCCGCATTACCGGCGCTTCGGCTACTTCTATCTGGGCGCGCTGGCGGTGGCGCTGCCGGCGTTCCTGCTGTTCGGCAAACAGAACTTTTTGCCCGAAGCACCGCTGCAATGGGGCGTGCTGCTGTTTCTCGGTCTGGTCTCGACGGCATTGGGGCTCTATTGGTGGAACAAGGGCGCGTGCATGGTCAATGGCGGGACGCTGGCGGTGATGAACAACCTGCACGTGCCGGTGGGGTTGCTGATGAACCTGCTGATCTGGAATCAGCATGAGGAATTGGGGCGGCTGGTGCTGGGCGGGTCGGTTATTTTGCTGGCGGTGTGGATCAGTAGGTTGGGTGTGCGTAAAGGCGAGGATGCGTACGACAAATCGCGGTAGCCAGAAACAAGGAGGCCCCGCAAAGCGGGGCCGTCACATAACCTAGTCTCATCACCGTTTCGTATCGCACGGGAGTGGAGGTTCCTAGGGCTGCGGGCTCAGGGTACCACCTTCGTATTTGACGTCAACCCTTAGGCCCAGTGCCCCACATCGCTTCGCATGTTCTTAGACATGCGCTTACATCATGCAAGATGGCTTTTGCCTTTCGCATCGCTACCATCGCCCGGATTTCCAGCATTTTTCAGCATGGGAGTTCCCAGGACAGATGGTCTGGCAAACATTGGAGGCGAAGCTCTCCACTCCAAGAATGAGCCGTTACCTCAAAGGTTATCAGGGCAATCAGGACCATGCGGCGCAAGCCTACGTGCACAACATGCGTATTGCAGAATCTCTTGTCTCTATTTTTCATGTGCTAGAGGTCGCCCTGCGCAATGGAATCCAGCGCGAGATGGAACGTGAGTACAAGCGTGATGATTGGTACGAAGAGTTCAATGGTGACAATGCGGATCTACGGGCCAGTTATGCAAAAGTGACCGACGCACAAGCTGCCCTCCGCAAGCGCGGCACCAAGCTATGCGCTGACAACATTACAGCTGAGCTGAGTTTTGGATTCTGGACAGCGCTATTCAACCGCAAGGCATTTGTGAAGCTTTCCAGGCCGTTGATGCGGGTCTTTCACTATTGCCCGAAACATTCCAAAAATGCAGACATCATTCGAAGTCGCCTGAACAAGGCGCGGGATTTGAGAAATCGGTGCTTTCACCATGAACCGCTGCTGTGGCAGCCGCTGTTCGAGCTCCATCGAGACATCACTGAAATCGTGCAATGGATCGATCCTGGGCTTTGCACCTGGATCAAAACTCATGATCGATTACCGTCAGCTCTGGCGGGATGGAATACATGGAAGGAGGCTGCCAGGCACGAGCGGACGGTCATGCCGACGATTAAAACGACGGACGATCAGAGCATTTAAGCCAGTTTGTATTAGGTTGAAGACAACCTGGGTAACAAAAAGACGAATGTTTGCTGCCGAATGCACAAAGAAACTCGGCCTTCGCGCTCGAAACCGTTACCCTATGCAGCTGTTTTTTGCATTTCTTCGAGGTAGCACCCGTGTTTTCCGAATTCGCCCTGCACGAACGCCTGCTCAAAGCCGTGGCCGAACTGAAATTTGTCGAGCCAACGCCTGTGCAAGCAGCGGCTATTCCGCTGGCGCTTCAGGGGCGTGACCTGCGGGTGACGGCGCAAACCGGTAGCGGTAAAACCGCGGCCTTTGTCTTGCCGATCCTCAACCGTCTGATCGGCCCGGCGAAAATCCGTGTCAGCATCAAGACCCTGATCCTGCTGCCAACCCGCGAGCTGGCGCAGCAGACCCTTAAAGAAGTTGAGCGCTTCTCGCAGTTCACCTTCATCAAGGCCGGTCTGATCACCGGTGGCGAAGACTTCAAAGTCCAGGCTGCGATGCTGCGCAAGGTGCCGGACATCCTGATCGGTACGCCAGGGCGGATGATCGAGCAACTGAATGCCGGCAATCTCGACCTCAAGGAAGTCGAAGTGCTGGTACTCGACGAAGCCGACCGCATGCTCGACATGGGTTTTGCCGATGACGTGCAGCGTCTGGTCGAAGAATGTCCAAACCGCCAGCAAACCATGCTGTTCTCCGCGACCACCGGTGGTTCGGGCTTGCGCGAGATGGTTGCCAAGGTCCTGAAAAACCCTGAACACCTGCAACTCAACGCGGTCAGCCAGCTGAACGAAACCACCCGTCAGCAAATCATCACCGCTGACCACAACCAGCATAAAGAACAGATCGTTAACTGGCTGCTGGCCAACGAGACTTACCAGAAAGCCATCATCTTCACCAACACCCGCGCCATGGCCGACCGTATCTACGGCCGTCTGGTGGCGCAGGAATACAAAGCCTTCGTGCTGCATGGCGAGAAAGATCAGAAGGATCGCAAGCTGGCGATCGACCGTCTGAAGCAAGGCGGGGTGAAGATTCTGGTGGCCACTGATGTTGCCGCCCGTGGCCTGGACGTTGACGGCCTGGATCTGGTGATCAACTTCGACATGCCGCGCAGCGGCGACGAGTACGTTCACCGTATCGGTCGTACCGGTCGCGCCGGCAATGATGGCCTGGCCATCTCGCTGATCTGCCACGGCGACTGGAACCTGATGTCGAGCATCGAGCGCTACCTCAAGCAGAGCTTCGAGCGCCGCACCATCAAGGAAGTCAAAGGCACCTACGGCGGACCGAAAAAGGTCAAGGCTTCGGGCAAGGCTGTTGGTGTGAAGAAGAAAAAGACCGACGCCAAGGGTGACAAGAAAAAAGTCGCCGCCAAGACCGCGAACAAGCGCAAGACTACCAACCGTCCGAAGGCCGAGGCTCCGTCGCTGGTCAGCAAGGACGGCATGGCTCCGCTCAAGCGCCGCAAGCCGGAAGCGCCAGCAGCGGAATAAACGCCCTGGTTGAAAAAAATGCCCGTATCGTCAGATGCGGGCATTTTTGTTTAGATGGCGCTTAAAGCCGAGGTAGTGACTGTCCATGCTGGTGATTTCCAACAACGTGCATCTGCCGGATGACGAGATCGAATTGACGGCCATCCGTGCCCAGGGCGCCGGTGGGCAGAACGTCAACAAGGTTTCCAGCGCCATGCACCTGCGCTTCGACATCCCGGCTTCGTCCTTGCCCGAGTTTTACAAGGAACGGCTGCTGGCGCTGCGCGACAGTCGCATCACCAGCGACGGCGTGTTGATCATCAAGGCCCAGCAATATCGCACCCAGGAGCAGAACCGAGCTGATGCGTTGCTGCGTCTGACCGAGCTGATCCTCAGCGCCACCAAGGTCGAAAAGAAACGCCGCCCGACCAAGCCAACCCTGGGT
The DNA here is from genome assembly GCF_020164475.1 of Pseudomonas sp. REP124. Taxonomy (GTDB): domain Bacteria; phylum Pseudomonadota; class Gammaproteobacteria; order Pseudomonadales; family Pseudomonadaceae; genus Aquipseudomonas. The sequence goes on from NZ_JAIQWX010000076.1 coordinate 27,811, forward strand.
TCGAAGACGCGCCGGCTGGAAGCCAAAAGCAAGCGCGGCAACATCAAGGCCGGGCGGGGCAAGGTTGATTACTAGCGCGATTCCCGGGCTCCACGCTGTTTCGGTGCCTGCCGATACAGGTAGATACTGAGGGTCAGGCCGCTGACGGCTGCCAGCGCGGCGAACAGGAAAATCGACGCAAAACCAAAGCCCGATGCCACCGCGCCGGCCAGTGGACCGGTGATCCCCAGCGACAAATCAATGAACAGCGAATAAGCCCCGACCGCCGCGCCACGGCTGGATGCCGGCACCAGATTGACCGCCTCGACCCCCAGCGCCGGAAACACCAGCGAGAAGCCGAAGCCGCTCAGCGCTGCACCCGCCAGCGCCCAATGCGCGTCCGGAGCCAGCCAGAGCAGCAGCAAGCCGAGGGTTTCCACCGACAGGCAGACAATCGCCACGCGAAAGCCGCCAAGGCGATTGATCAGGTTGCCGAACAACAGCCGCGCACCGATGAAGCTGGCGCCGAACAGGCTCAGGCACAGCACCGCGTTGTCCCAGTGTTGGGTGGCGTAATACAGGGTGATAAAGGTGGCGATGGTGCCGAAACCGATGGAGCCCAGCGCCAATCCGCATCCGTGAGGCAATACGCGTCCGAGTACATGGATAAAAGGCAAGCGTTCACCAGCGACGATCGGCGCAGCGGTTTTCGGCCAGGCCAGCAGCAGCCCGATCAGCGCCAGCAGCACAATGCTCACGCCCATGCTCCACAAACCCAGTTGCCCGACCAGCCAAACGCCAAAAGGCGCGCCGACCGCCAGTGCGCCGTAACTGGCGATGCCGTTCCAGGAAATGACCTTGGCGGTGTTGGCCGCACCAACCTGGCCGATGCCCCAGCCAATCGAGCCTGAACCCACCAGACTTTCCGCACTACCCAGTACCAGTCGACCGATGAACAAGCTGGCCAGGCTGAGCATCGGCAGGCTTTGGGTCCAGGCCGAAATCAGCATGAACACGCCGCTGAGGCCGCAACCGGCCAGGCCATACATCACTGCCAGCTTGCTGCCCTTGTTGTCGATGATCTTGCCGGCATAGGGCCGGCTGAGCAGGGTGGCGAGGTATTGCACGCTGATTACCAGCCCCGCGATCACCGCGCCGAAGCCCAGTTCGCTGTGCACGTAACCGGGCAATACCGCCAGAGGAATGCCGATGTTCAGATAGCCGATGAAGGTAAACAGGACGATGGAGACAACTTGCAGCGTGACCGCCAGGGGGCGCTGGTTTTCAGACATGGGGAAGGGTCCACGGTAAAGCAGGATTAGATAGGCTGCTTATGATAACGGCGCTGGCGTTCGTGGGTTGCGAAAAAGTAAAACTATTTGCCGGGTGGCTCGTTCAGGGCTTTTCGGGTGCGACCAGTTGTGTGGTGACCAGGGCGGCCAAGGCATTTTCCTGGCTGCCGAAGCGGGCGAGCAGGGCGGCCTGTTTTTCGGGAGGGAGGCGATTCCAGATCTCGATCATCTTCTCGGCGGTGCCGATCAGGACGCTGGCCTGTTCTTCGCTGAATTCATTCGTCATGGGGAGGGCTCGGGG
>NZ_JAIQWX010000077.1 GCF_020164475.1 Pseudomonas sp. REP124
TCCATGCCGGGTTGCCCACTGCGCAGAACCTCCACTCGGCCTTCCGACGGGGCACTTCAAAATCAAAAGCGAGGCGGCCTACCGGCCGGCCTGGCCGCGGTCCCGTGTAGGTGTTGCCGAAGGCTGCGATTGTTTGATCTTAAAAGATCGCAGCCTCGTTTCACTCGTCAGCTCCTACACACCCCCCACACACGAAACCCACCCGAATCAACATGAAGATCACAACCGCCCGGCCCGCACCTGTTTCCAAAACCTTCAAGGGCTGGAACAATGCGGGCCTCTTTGTAGAGCGTTTTCCGGGGAGTCACGGGTGCAGATTCAGGGTCATTACGAGCTTAAGTTCGAGGCGGTGCGTGAGGCGTTTGCGGCGCTGTTCGAGGATCCTCAGGAGCGTGGTGCGGCGTTGTGCATCAAGGTCGGTGGTGAAACCGTGCTTGATCTGTGGTCCGGCACTTCCGATAAGGACGGCGCCGAGGCTTGGCACAGCGATACCATTGCCAATCTGTTTTCGTGCACCAAGACCTTTACCGCCGTGACTGCGCTGCAACTGGTGGCCGAGGGCAAGTTGCAGCTGGATGTTCCGGTTGCTCGCTACTGGCCCGAATTCGCTGCTGCGGGCAAGGAATCCATCACCCTGCGCCAGTTGCTATGCCATCAGGCCGGTCTGCCGGCGTTGCGCGAATTGCTGGCTCCAGAGGCGCTTTACGACTGGCAAACCATGGTCGACGCTCTTGCTGCCGAGGCCCCTTGGTGGGCGCCGGGCGAGGGGCATGGTTATGCCGCCATCACCTACGGCTGGCTGATCGGAGAATTGTTGCGGCGTGTCGACGGTCGCGGGCCGGGTGACTCCATCGTGGCTCGGGTGGCCAAGCCTTTGGGACTGGATTTCCACGTCGGCTTGGCCGATGAAGAATTTTATCGCGTGGCGCATATTGCCCGGGGCAAGGGTAACGCCGGTGATGCTGCGGCCCAGCGCCTGCTGCAGGTGACGATGCGTGAGCCGACGGCCATGACCACTCGCGCCTTCACCAACCCACCTTCGGTGCTGACCAGCACCAACAAACCGGAATGGCGGCGCATGCAGCAACCGGCGGCTAATGGCCACGGTAACGCTCGCAGTTTGGCCGGGTTCTACGCCGGTCTGCTCGATGGCAGCCTGCTGGAAGGCGAAATGCTCGACGAGTTGACCCGCGAGCACAGCGTCGGCGAAGACAAGACCCTGTTGACCCGCACCCGTTTCGGCCTGGGCTGCATGCTCGATCAACCGGATGTGCCCAACGCTACCTACGGCCTCGGCCCGCGTGCTTTCGGGCATCCTGGCGCAGGCGGCTCCATCGGTTTCGCTGATCCCGAGCACGATGTGGCCTTCGGTTTTGTGACAAATACCCTGGGGCCGTACGTCTTGATGGATCCGCGCGCGCAAAAGCTCGCTCGGGTACTGGCCACTTGTCTGTAAATCCGGTTCACAGGTCGGGAATCCGGAACCTGACAGCCATTTAAGTTTCTAATCCTGCGTTTATACGGGCTGTAGCGGGCCTGCTTTTTTTGACTTCATTTTTTGTGGATATCCAATGTCAACCAAACCAACCCTCGCCTTGGCACTGTGCATCGCTGTTACCGGTTGCGCACAGAACCCGAAAAATGATGCAGATGGCGGCAGCTGGTGGCCGTTCAGTTCCAATGACAAGGTTGCGGCAAAAGAACCGGCTCCAGCTCCTGCACCGGTCAAGCCCGCTGTTGCACCAGTCGCGAAGGCTGATAGCTCCAGCCCCTGGTACTGGCCGTTCGGCTCCGACGAAGTGCTCGACAAGAAGCCGGAAGTGAAGCCTGAAGCCAAACCAGTTGAAGTCGCCAAGGCAAATGCCGACTCGGGCGGCAAGTGGTGGTGGCCGTTTGGCGGCGATGACAAAGCCGCTGCCAAAGCCGTGCCAATGCCGGATCCGAAAGTCACCCAGGCCTGGCTCGACGACTATGAGCCGCGCCTGCGCACCGCGATCAAGGACAGCAACCTGCAACTCGAGCGCCGTGAAAACGTGCTGGTGGTGATCGCGCCGGTCGAAGGGTCGTTCAACCCGGACCGTCCGGCCATGCTGCTGCCGGTAACCCTGGGCCCGTTCACCCGCGTGGCAAAAATCCTCGAAGCTGACCCCAAGACTGCCGTGCTGGTGCTCGGCCATAGCGATACGTCGGGCGCCGCGCCAGCGAACGTCAAGCTGAGCCAGGAACGCGCACAATCTGTCGCGGCGATCTTCCGTCTGAGCGGCCTGCAACGTGATCGCCTGAGCTTGCGTGGCATGGGCGGTGACGCTCCGCGTGCCGCCAATGACAGCAACGAAGGCCGTGCCCTGAACCGTCGCGTGGAAATGCTGGTGACGCCGCAGGACACCATGGTCGCGCTGTTGGCCAAGTACAACATGCCGGCACCGGCGCCTGTACGCATGGTCGCAGCCCAGGACGTCAAGCCGGCCGCCAAGCCAGTGACGCCTGCGCCTGCCGATGCGAAGAAAGCTGCTGCACCGGTTGCCAAGAAAGCCCCGGCGAAGAAAGCCGCCAAGGTCCCAGCCAAGAAGGCACCGGCCAAAACCGCGACCCCGGCGAAAAAGACCGCGCCGGCCAAAGCCGCTGCCGACAGCAAGAAAGTCGCCACCGCCGACGCCACAAAGAAGTGATTCGTTAACCAAAAGGAATGCGCCATGACCAAGGCTCTGGCAGATATGCGCCGCGACTACACCCGTGATGGCCTGACCGAGGCGCAAGCCCCGGCCGAGCCGTTCGCGCTGTTCCATCAATGGTTCGCCGATGCGGTGAAAACCGAGCAGGCACCGGTGGAAGCCAATGCCATGACCTTGGCCACGGTCGACGAGGACGGTCGTCCGCATTGCCGCATCCTGCTGCTCAAAGGCCTGGATGCCCAGGGTTTCACCTTCTTCACCAACTATGACAGTGCCAAGGGCCAGCAGCTGGCCGCGAACCCGTTCGCGGCCATGACTTTTTTCTGGCCGACCCTGGAACGTCAGGTGCGCATTGAAGGGCGGGTAGTGAAAGTGACCCCTGAAGAGTCCGATGCCTATTACCAGGTTCGCCCGCTGGGCAGTCGCCTGGGAGCCTGGGCTTCACCGCAGAGCCGGGTGATTGCCGATCGCGCCGAACTGGAAACGCTGCTCAAGGACACCGAGCAACGTTTCAGCGACAGCCAGCCGCACTGCCCGGAGCACTGGGGTGGTTACCGTTTGTTACCAAAGCGCATCGAGTTCTGGCAGGGGCGCGCAAGCCGTCTGCATGATCGTCTGAACTATCGTTTGCAGGGCGCCGACTGGATTCTTGAACGTCTGGCACCCTAGGCAGTCTACCGATCGGAGTAGCCTGTCGCAGCGGCCTCCAGCCATTGCGGCAGGTCCCGACGCTTGATCTTTTGCGCTTGAGCGTTCGCCAGTTGCTGGAGCATGAATGCTTTTTTGCGTTCGTCTCCGCCAGCCAGTGCCAAGGCCAGATCGCGATCCATCCAGCGTTTTATCCGTACGTACAGCCACCAGTGGAAGTACAACCCGGCGACGGTCGTGATGACAATGATGAAGTAATCCATGAAAATCCTCGCCCAACGGCGCAGATTGCCGAATTTACCGCTAATGTGTGGGAAATCCGCGAGCGCCTGTACTGAAACTGAATGAAAGCAGTTTTATCCGGGCGATGCCGTGACAGGCGTCAAGCCGCGGAGTTTAATGGATACCTGTCCTTTGGAGTTGATGCTATGCGTAAGTCTGTTCTGCTGGTTGCTTCTTTTTCCACGATGGCGATGTTGCTCACTGGTTGCCAATCGAGCCTGACCGGTGACTCTTACTCCCGTGACGAAGCGCGTCGCGTGCAGACCGTTCGTATGGGCACCATCGAAGCCCTGCGCCCGGTGAAGATCGAAGGCACCAAGACCCCGATTGGCGGCCTGGCCGGTGCGGCAGTCGGCGGCGTTGGCGGCAGCGCCATCGGTGGCGGTCGCGGCAGCATCGTCGCTGCAGTCATCGGCGCGGTGGCTGGCGGTCTGGTCGGTTCGGCGGCCGAAGAAGGCCTTACCCGTACCCAAGGCGTGGAAATCACCGTGCGCGAAGACGACGGCAGCATGCGCGCCTACGTGCAACAGGTTCAGGAAAACGAAGTATTCCGCGTGGGCGAGCGTGTTCGTATCGCCACTGTCGACGGTACAAGTCGCGTTACGCACTAAGCGCAAAGCTGGTTAAAGAAAAACCCCGACCAGGTGAACTGGTCGGGGTTTTTTGTGCTTCGGGAAAATGATCGCCGGGTTTATGCGGGTTGCAGCACTTTCTGGCGGCTCGCCATCGCCGTCACCGCATAACCGATCAAGGCCGCCAGTATTGAACCGGTCAGGATGCCCATCCTGTCCATTCCCGCGTATTCGCTGGCGCCCGGTACAAACGCGAGGGATCCAACAAAGAGGCTCATGGTGAAGCCGATCCCGCAGAGAATCGCCACGCCCAGCACCTGGCCCCAGTTCGCGCCCTGGGGCAGGGCGGCGATGCCGGTTTTCACCGCCAGCCATGTAAGGCCGAACACACCGATCGTCTTGCCCAGCAGCAGGCCGATCGCGATGCCCATTGGCACGTGATGGGTGAAGCTTTCGGCGGTCACCCCGCTCAGGGACAGGCCGGCATTGGCAAAGGCGAACAGCGGCAGGATGCCGTAGGCCACCCACGGATGCAGCGCGTGTTCCAGGGTCAGCAACGGCGACGATTCGGCATTGCGGGTGCGCAGTGGAATGCAGAAGGCCAGGGTCACGCCGGCCAGCGTGGCGTGCACACCGCTCTTGAGGACGCAGACCCAGAGGATCAGGCCGATGATCATGTAAGGACCTAGCTTGACCACGCCCAGCCGGTTCATGCCGATCAGCGCCGCGATGCAGGCTGCGGCCAACGCCAGAGAGAGGGTAGACAGGGCGCCCGAGTAGAAGATCGCAATGATGATGATCGCGCCCAGGTCGTCGATGATCGCCAGGGTCATCAGGAACAGTTTCAGCGACACCGGAACTCGCTTGCCCAGCAGCGCCAGCACGCCGAGGGCGAAGGCGATGTCGGTGGCAGTGGGGATCGCCCAGCCGTCCAGGGCCGCCGGATTATCCCGGTTGAGGAACCAGTAGATCAGCGCCGGCACCACCATGCCGCCAATGGCAGCGGCGCCGGGCAGGACGATTTGCGAGGGTTTGGACAGTTGTCCGTCGAGGACTTCGCGTTTGACTTCCAGGCCGATCAACAGGAAGAACAACGCCATCAGGCCGTCGTTGATCCACAGCAGCAGCGGCTTGGCGATCTTCAGCGCGCCGACCTGCGCCACCACCGGCGTGTCCAGCAGGCCGTTGTACAGCCAGGACAGCGAGGAGTTGTTGATGATTAGCGCCAGAACGGCAGCCGCGATCAGTAGCAGACCGCTGGCAGCTTCCAACTGAAAGAAACGTGTGAAAGTGCTACGCAGAGGCAAGGTTCGCTCTCCATCCGAGGTCAAAAGGTGGGACACCCTAACCCGTCCCCTTAGACGTTAAAACAAAAGTTATATTCTTTTTTGTTATATGTCGTTACAGAACGCTCCGGCCTTGCGACCTGAGCCTAGCAGTTGCCGGGCGTATTGAACCCCAGCTGTACCTGTGCGCGATGTAGGTTTTTTCCTAAGCTTGACGTTTGAGTCAGACTCCTGCCGATCCAACGAGAAAAATCATCATGAGCGACAACCGCCAGTGGGCCCGCGAAGCCATCCGGATCATCGAAGCCGACTTCCAGCGTAGCGCCGACACCCACTTGATCCCATTGCCGCTGCCGGGCTTTCCAGGCATCGAGCTGTATTTCAAGGATGAATCGAGCCATCCCACCGGCAGCCTCAAGCACCGTCTGGCCCGTTCGCTGTTCCTGTATGCGCTGTGTAACGGCTGGCTCAAGCCTGGCGCGCCAGTGATCGAGGCGTCCAGTGGTTCGACGGCGATTTCCGAGGCGTACTTCGCCCGCTTGCTGGGCGTGCCGTTCATTGCGGTGGTGCCGGCCAGCACTTCCAAGGAAAAGATCGCGCAGATCGCTTTCTACGGTGGCCAGACGCATCTGGTGGATGACCCGACGCAGATCTACGCCGAGTCCGAGCGCCTGGCGCGCGAGCACGACGGGCATTTCATCGATCAGTTTACCTACGCCGAGCGCGCCACCGACTGGCGGGCGAACAACAACATCGCGGAATCAATCTTCCAGCAGATGCGATTCGAGAAGCATCCCGAGCCGAGCTGGCTGATCTCCAGCCCCGGCACCGGCGGCACCACGGCCACCTTGGGACGCTATGTACGCTATCGTCAGCACTGCACCCGCGTGCTGTGTGCCGACGCCGAGCGTTCGGTGTTTTTCGATTACTACCAGACCGGCGATGCCAGCCTGCGCCTGGATCACGGTTCGCGTATCGAAGGCATTGGCCGCCCACGGGTCGAGGCTTCGTTCCTGCCCAAGGTGATCGATGCGATGGTCAAGGTGCCGGATGCCTTGTCGCTGGCGGCCATGCATTACCTGGCCGAGCGCCTGGGGCGGCATGTCGGCGGGTCGAGCGGCACCAACCTGATCGGCGCCTTGATGGCGGCGCAGCAAATGGCTGCAGCGGGGGAGACGGGGTCGATCGTGGCGATCCTGTGTGACAGCGGCGAGCGTTATGCCACCACTTACTACGATCAGAAATGGCTCAAGGCCGAGGGGTATGAGTTGAGCGGGTTGATGGCGGCGGTGGCCGCGACGGTCGAGCGCGGCGAGGCGCTGCCGGAGAGTGTTTTGCGGGCCAATATCTGAAGTCTTTCAGGCAACAACGGACCAATGTGGGAGCGGGCTTGCTCGCGAAGGCGGAGTGTCATGCACTATCTATGGCGACTGACACTCCGCATTCGCGAGCAAGCCCGCTCCCACAGGGGTTTGTGTTACTTCAGCCAGGGTTTATCAGGCTTCTAGACCCAAAATATCCCGCGCCACCGCCTCGGCAATCCGAATCCCGTCCACACCCGCCGACAGAATCCCGCCCGCGTAGCCCGCGCCTTCACCGGCCGGGAACAGACCCTTCACGTTCAGGCTCTGCATCGACTCGTTACGGGTAATCCGCAATGGCGACGAGGTGCGAGTCTCGATCCCGGTTAGTACCGCGTCGTGCAGCGAGTAACCGCGAATTTGCTTCTCGAAGGCCGGCAAGGCTTCGCGAATGGCTTCGATGGCGAACGCTGGCAAAGCCAGGGCCAAGTCACCCAAGGCAACCCCCGGCTTGTAGGACGGTTCAACGCTGCCCAGCTCGGTGGACGGCTTGCCGGCGATGAAGTCGCCGACCAGTTGCGCCGGTGCTTCGTAGTTGCTGCCACCCAGGACAAACGCGTGGGATTCCAGGCGTTCCTGCAACTCGATGCCCGCCAGCGGGCCGCCCGGGTAATCGACTTCCGGGCTGATCCCGACGACGATCCCGGAGTTGGCGTTGCGCTCGTTTCGCGAGTACTGGCTCATGCCGTTGGTGACCACGCGATTGGGCTCGGAGGTCGCTGCCACCACGGTGCCGCCCGGGCACATGCAGAAGCTGTAGACCGAACGGCCGTTTTTGGCGTGATGCACCAGTTTGTAGTCGGCGGCGCCGAGCTTCGGGTGGCCGGCGTACTTGCCCAGGCGCGCGCGGTCGATCAGCGATTGCGGGTGTTCGATGCGGAAACCCACCGAGAACGGCTTGGCTTCCATGTACACGCCGCGGGCGTGGAGCATGCGGAAGGTGTCACGGGCGCTGTGGCCGAGGGCCAGAATCACGTGTTTCGAATGGATCTGCTCGCCGCCATCGAGTTCGACGCCAACCAGCTGGCCGTCTTCGATCAGCACATCGGTCACCCGCTGCTGGAAGCGCACTTCGCCGCCCAGGGCACGGATTTCCTCACGCATGGTTTCCACCACACCGGTCAGTCGGAACGTACCGATGTGCGGTTTGCTGACGTAGAGGATTTCTTCCGGCGCGCCGGCCTTGACGAACTCGTGCAGGACTTTGCGGCCGACGAATTTCGGGTCCTTGATCTGGCTGTAGAGCTTGCCGTCGGAGAACGTCCCCGCACCGCCTTCGCCGAACTGCACATTGGACTCGGGGTTGAGCACGCTTTTACGCCACAGGCCCCAGGTGTCCTTGGTGCGCTGGCGCACGTCGGGACCACGCTCGAGGATGATCGGCTTGAAGCCCATCTGTGCCAGCAGCAGCCCGGCGAAGATACCGCAAGGGCCGAAACCGACCACCACCGGGCGTGCGCTCAGGTCGGCCGGTGCCTGGCCGACCATCTTGTAGCTGACATCCGGCGCCTCGTTGACGTTACGGTCATCGGCGAACTTGCGCAGCACCGAGCCCTCATCGCGAACGTTGAGGTCGATGGTGTAGATGAAGCACAGTTCGGAAGACTTTTTGCGCGCGTCGTAGCTGCGCTTGAACAAGGTGAAGTCGAGCAAGTCATCGCTGGCGATGCCCAGGCGTTGCACGATGGCAGCGCGCAGGTCTTCATCGGGATGGTCGATCGGCAGCTTGAGTTCGGTGATTCGTAACATGACGGGATCCGGTTCGCGGGGCGCACAACTGCGCCAGGGCGTTTGAAACCGGCGATTATAAGCCGCAAAGGCCGGGTCCCGTGAGGCCTAAACGATCAGTCGTCGCGCGAACCGCCGAAATACCCGCAACCGCGCTGCACCTGGCCGTTGATGCGCAACTCGGCGCTCATGTGCTGGACGCTGCCTGTTTGGCTGTCGATGCAGCGTTGCGGGGCGGCCCACAACTCGATGTGCTGATTGTTGGCTTCGGTGCTGAGGTTGAATCGGCCATCGCCCAGTTGTTCTTCGACATAAGGCACCGCCAAAGGTGGCTGGCCGGTGCGGTCGATGACCATGCCCTTGCCGCTGACGTTCACGCTCCACTCGGGGTTGTGGCCGGCAGCGCGCAGGATCAGTTTTTTGAAATCGGGATCGGCACAGGCATTGGCCGAGCGCTCGACGCGATATAGCTGTTCCAGGTCAAGTTGGCCGTCACCGGAACCGGCAACGATCCGACCGCGCACATCGGCAAAAAGTTTGCCCTGTGCATCGGCCAGGCTGGCGGCCTGTTGCAGGACGCTGGTGTTGCCGGTGTCGTTGACCACAAGACGGCGCTGTTCGCCGCAGGGCTGGAACAGCAGTTTGCCATCGGCTGCGCTCAACTGCCCCTGCATGCGGGTCTGGCCCACATGGGACGCGCTTTCGCGGGATCCGTCGAACAACTGGCAGGCCGCGAACAGGGGGAGCAGGGCAACAACGACTAAGGAACGGGCAACACGCATCTTGGGGTCTCCTGACAAGTGTCGCCACGTTACTCAGCCTGACCGTTCATCACAACCCTCGTGTTGGAGCTGCCGAAGACTGCGATCAGATGTGAAAGGTCTGACCGGTCTGCAGTCCTTCGACACTTTTGGCGTAGGCCAATGCCACATCCACAGCCGGAACCGGTTTGAAGCCGCGGAAGTACGGCGCGTATTTATCCATGGCTTCCACCAGCACGTTCGGGCTGATCGAGTTCACGCGCAGACCGCGCGGCAGTTCGATGGCCGCGGCACGGACGAAGCTGTCCAGTGCACCGTTGACCAGCGCTGCGGAGGCGCCGCTGCGGATCGGATCGTGGCTGAGCACGCCGGTGGTGAAAGTGAACGAGGCGCCGTCATTGGCGAATTCACGGCCGATCAGCAGCAGGTTGACCTGGCCCATCAGCTTGTCTTTCAGGCCCAGGGCGAAGCTGTCCTCGGTCATTTCCGCCAGCGGGGCGAAGGTCACGTTGCCGGCGGCGCAGATCAGCGCATCGAATTTACCGGTTTGTTCGAACAGTTTGCGAATCGAGGCGCTGTCGCTGATATCCACATGGAAATCACCGCTGGTGCGGCCGATGCGGACGATTTCGTGACGTGGGGAGAGTTCTTTGTCGATGGCCTTGCCAATGGTGCCGCCTGCGCCGATCAAAAGGATTTTCATGCTGCCGTTGCTCCAGTGGGTTGAATGTGGCTTCAGTTTAGAGTGGTTTTTTCCATTGATAAGCGCGCTAATAGGCAACCTTTGGTTTTCTATTGGAAACAATCCATGAGCGAGATGGATGATCTGGCGGCGTTTGCGGTGTTGGTCGAGGCGGGCAGTTTCACCCTGGCGGCCCAGCAGCTCGGTTGCAGCAAGGGCCAGCTGTCCAAGCGCATCAGCCAGCTGGAAGCGCAGTTCTCCGTGGTGCTGCTGCAGCGCACCACGCGGCGTCTGAACCTGACGGCGGCCGGCGCGGCGTTGTTGCCCCAGGCGCAGGCGCTGGTGGCCCAGGTCGAACGGGCGCGTCAGGCGCTGGCTCGATTGAAGGACGACATGGCCGGCCCGGTGCGCATGACCGTGCCGGTGTCGCTGGGGGAAACGTTTTTCGATGGCCTGTTGCTGGAGTTCTCCAGCAAGTACCCCGAAGTCCAGATCGAGCTGGATCTGAGCAACGACTACCGCGAACTGTCCCGGGATGGCTTCGACCTGGCGATTCGCTCGGATGCCGCCATCGACCAGCGACTGGTGGCGCGCCCGCTGTTGGCCTGGCACGAAATGACCTGCGCCAGCCCGGCTTATCTGGAGCGCTACGGCGAACCGCAGACGCCCCAGGCGCTGGCCGAACACCGCTGTCTGCTCAACAGCCACTACAGCGGCCGCGAGGAATGGCTGTATCACCAGCAGCATGAGTTGCTGCGGGTGCGGGTCTCCGGGCCGTTTGCCAGTAACCATTACAACCTGCTGAAAAAAGCTGCGCTGGCGGGGGCGGGGATTGCGCGTTTGCCGTCCTACCTGCTGCCGACTGAATTGGCTGAGGGTCGCTTGCGCTGGCTTTTGCGCGACTATCAGACGCGCAGCATGCCGATGTATCTGGTGCACCCGTATCAGGGTGGGTTGCCGAAGCGCACGCAGGTGCTGGCGGATTATTTGATGGGGTGGTTCAAGCGCAGTGGGGAGGCTTTGGACAGGCTCTGACCCTGTGGGAGCGAGCCTGCTCGCGATGGTTTTAGATCCGACATTGATGTCGGTTGATCCACCGCAATCGCGAGCAGGCTCGCTCCCACAGTGGGCATCATTGTGATCGGGACTGTGACAGGCACAAAAAAACGGCCCGAAGGCCGTTTTCTGTTTACCGCAATGGTTCAGCCACCCAGGTACGCTTCGCGCACTTTCGGGTCGGTCAGCAGGCTTTCACCGGTGCCTTGCATCACAACACGGCCGTTTTCCAGCACGTAGGCGCGGTCGGCGATTTTCAGCGCCTGGTTGGCGTTCTGCTCCACCAGGAACACCGTCACACCGTCCTTGCGCAGCTGTTCGATGATGTCGAAAATCTGCTGGATGATGATCGGTGCCAGACCCAGCGAAGGCTCGTCGAGCAGCAACAGCTTGGGCTTGCTCATCAGCGCACGGCCGATGGCGAGCATTTGCTGTTCACCGCCGGACATGGTGCCGCCGCGCTGGTTGAAGCGTTCTTTCAGGCGCGGGAAAAGTCCGAGGACCTTGTCCATCTGTTCCTGATAGTCGCCCTTGTCGGTGAAGAAACCGCCCATGGCCAGGTTTTCTTCCACGGTCAGGCGGGAAAACACCCGACGACCTTCCGGCACCACCGCGATGCTCTTGCGCATGATCTGCGAAGAATCCTGACCGACCAGTTCCTCACCCATGTAGCGGATGCTGCCGCTGTGGGCCCGCGGCGAACCGCACAGGGTCATCAGCAGCGTGGACTTGCCGGCACCGTTGGCGCCGATCAGCGTCACGATCTCGCCCTGGCGGACTTCGACGTTGACGCTGTGCAGGGCCTGGATCTTGCCGTAGAAGGTGGAAACGTTTTCGAACTGCAGCATTTACGCTTCCCCCAGGTAGGCTTTGATCACATCAGGATTGTCGCGGATCTGTTCCGGCGTACCGTCGGCCAGAGGCGTGCCCTGGTTGATCACGACGATGTGGTCGGAAATGCTCATGACCAGTTTCATGTCGTGTTCGATCAGCAGCACGGTTACGTTGTGCTCCTCACGCAACACGCTGATCAGTTGCTTCAGATCTTCGGTTTCCTTGGGGTTCAGGCCGGCTGCCGGTTCGTCGAGCATGAGGATCCGCGGGCGGGTCATCATGCAACGGGCGATTTCCAGGCGACGCTGCTGACCGTAGGCCAGGGTGCCGGCCGTACGGTTGGCGAATTCGCGCAGGTTGACCTTGTCCAGCCAGTACTCGGCGTATTCCATGGCCTCGCGTTCGCTCTTGCGGAACGACGGAGTCTTGAACAGGCCGGACAGGAAGTTGGTGTTCAGGTGGCGATGCTGGGCGATCAAGAGGTTCTCGACCGCGGTCATGTCCTTGAACAGCCGCACGTTCTGGAAGGTACGCACCACGCCTTTGAGGGCGATCTTGTGGCCCGGCAGGCCTTCGATGGCTTCGCCGTCCAGCTTGATGCTGCCGCCGCTCGGCTTGTAGAAGCCGGTCAGGCAGTTGAACACGGTGGTCTTGCCGGCGCCGTTGGGGCCGATCAGCGCAACCACTTGTTTCTCCTTCACGCTCAAGCCAACGCCATTGACCGCCAGCAGGCCGCCGAAGCGCATGCTCAGATTTTCTACTTTAAGGATCTCGCGGCTCATTTGCGCAGCTCCATGTGAGGACGTTGCATGGGCAGCAGACCCTGAGGGCGCCAGATCATCATCAGTACCATCAAGGCACCGAACATCAACATGCGGTATTCGCTGAACTCACGCATCATTTCCGGCAGCAGGATCATCACCACGGCCGCCAGGATCACGCCCAGCTGCGAGCCCATGCCACCCAATACGACGATGGCGAGGATGATCGCCGACTCGATGAAGGTGAAGGATTCCGGCGTCACCAGACCCTGACGGGCAGCGAAGAAGCTACCGGCGAAACCGGCGAAGCTGGCACCCAGGGTAAAGGCCGACAGTTTGATGATGGTTGGATTCAGACCCAGGGCGCGGCAGGCGATCTCGTCTTCACGCAACGCTTCCCACGCGCGGCCCAGTGGCATGCGCAGCAGGCGGTTGATGACGAACAGAGCAGCCAGTGCCAGGAGCAACGCGACCAGGTAGAGGAAGATCACCTTGTTGATCGAGTTGTATTCCAGGCCGAAGTACTCGTGGAAGGTCTGCATCCCTTCGGCGGCCTTGCGCTCGAAGGTCAGGCCGAAGAACGTCGGTTTCTCGATGTTGCTGATACCGTTCGGACCACCGGTGATATCGGTCAGGTTACGCAGGAACAGACGGATGATTTCACCGAAGCCCAGGGTCACGATCGCCAGATAGTCACCACGCAGACGCAGGACCGGGAAGCCCAGCAGGAAGCCGAAGGTGGCCGCCATCAGGCCGGCGATCGGCAGGCAGATCCAGAAGCTCAGACCGTAGTAGTGCGACAGCAGCGCGTAGCTGTAGGCGCCGACGGCGTAGAAGCCGACGTAACCGAGGTCCAGCAGACCGGCCAAGCCGACCACGATGTTCAGGCCCAGGCCAAGCATCACGTAGATCAGAACCAGTGTCGCGATGTCCACCGCGCCACGGGAGCCGAAGAACGGCCAGATCAGGGCACCGGCAATGAGCGCGATGATGATCCAGCGCTGAGTGGTCGGCAGGGTCAGGAAGTTGCTGGCCTTGGCCGGAATCAGCGGACCCCGGGACGACGAACGCCAGACGGAGCTGATCTGCTGGTCGAACAGCACACGCAGGAACATCAGTACCGAGCACAGGGCGATGGTGATCAGCGTGGTGGTGCTGGTGCCGTGGACTTCCAGGTTGATGCCGACGATGGTCAGCTTCAGACCCAGTACCGGGTAGGCGACAGCCCACACCAGCAAGGCACTGAACAGTGCCTGTTTAAGATTCCTAGTCATACTTTCTCAACCTCCGGACGACCCAGCAGGCCGGTTGGCCGGAACAACAACACCAAAACCAAGAGACCGAAGGCCACGACGTCCTTGTACTGGTCGCCGAAAATATCGGCGCCGAAGGCTTCCGCTACACCCAGTACCAGCCCGCCGAGCATGGCGCCCGGAATGCTGCCGATACCGCCCAGTACCGCTGCGGTGAAGGCCTTGAGGCCGACCAGGAAACCGGCGTTCGGGTTGATCACGCCGTATTGCATGCTCAGCAGCACGGCCGCGACGGCCGCCAGTGCGGCACCGATGACGAAGGTCAGGGCGATGATGTTGTTGGTGTTGATACCCAGCAGGTTGGCCATCTTGATGTCTTCGGCACAGGCGCGGCAGGCGCGGCCCAGGCGAGAGCGGGAGATGAACAGGGTCAGGCCGAGCATGGCGACCAGGGTCACCACGAACACCACGATTTGCATGTAGGAAATCAGCACTTCATGTGCGCCACCTGGACCGAAGGCAAAGTTGCCCGGGATCAGGTTGGGAATGGATTTGTCCTTGGAGTCTTGCGCCAGCAGAACCGTGTTCTGCAGGAAGATCGACATGCCGATGGCGGAAATCAGCGGGATCAGACGGTTGCTGCCGCGCAAGGGGCGATAGGCGATCCGTTCGATGCTGTAGCCGTAGGCACTGGTGACGACGATGGTCGCCAGGAAAGCGGCGGTCATCAACAGCGGAACGCTGTCGAGTCCCAGCATGGCCAGGCCCGCGATGGCGATGAACGCCACGTAGGAACCGATCATGTACACCTCGCCGTGGGCGAAGTTGATCATTCCAATGATGCCGTAAACCATCGTATAGCCGATGGCGATCAGGGCATACGTGCTGCCAATGGTCAGACCATTAACCAGCTGTTGGAAGAAGTGATAGATGTCAGGCATTACAGCGCTCCTAAAAACCTGATACGCATTTCACTGGTGGAGTCATTTTCCCGCCCGGGCCCCGTGGATCTGCATCCACTTCGAATCCGGGTTTTGCCAGCGAACCGCTGATGACGGTTTTGAGATTTTCAGGTGGGGAGACTAGCGGATCACGCCAGCACGGCCCAGGTACGTTCGTAAAACAAAGCCCACGGCGTGCCGTGGGCTTTGTGGGCAGTCAGTCAGGCAAGGCCTTACTGAGGCGAAGCTTCAGTTTTTGGTTTGCCGAAGTGCCACTCGTAAACCACGAATTTGAAGTCTTTCAGGTCGCCCTTGTCGTCGAAGCTCAGGTCGCCGGTAGGAGTCTTGAAGGTGCCTTTGTGGATGGCTTCAGCCACTTTGGCGGTGTCTTCGGACTTGGCGGACTTGATGCCTTCGGCGATCACTTCCACAGCCGAGAAGGCCGGGAACACGAACGGACCGCTTGGATCTTCTTTCTTGGCCTTGAATGCATCAACCAGGGCAACGTTGGCAGGATCCTGGTCGAAGGACTTCGGCAGGGTTACCAGCAGGCCTTCGGAAGCGTCCTTGGCGATCTGCGAGATGGAATCGTTACCCACGCCTTCCGGACCCATGAACTTGGCTTTCAGGCCTTTTTCCTGGGCTTGACGCAGGATCAGACCCAGCTCCGGGTGGTAGCCGCCGTAGTAGACGAAGTCGACGTTGGCTTGCTTGAGCTTGGCGATGATCGAGGAGAAGTCCTTGTCGCCGGCGTTGACGCCTTCGAACACGGCAACCTTGACGTTCTTGCCTTCAAGGGTCTTCTTCACGGCGGTGGCGATGCCTTCACCGTACTGTTGCTTGTCGTGCAGAACGGCAACGACTTTAGGTTTTACGTGATCGGCAATGTAGTTACCGGCGGCAGGGCCCTGGGCGCTGTCCAGACCGATGGTACGGAAGATCATTTTGTAACCACGGGCGGTGATGTCCGGGCTGGTGGCAGCCGGGGTGATCATGATCACGCCTTCGTCTTCGTAGATGTCCGAAGCCGGTTGGGTGGAGCTGGAGCACAGGTGGCCGACCACGAACTTGACGCCGTCGTTGACGACCTTGTTCGCTACCGCTACCGCTTGTTTCGGATCACAGGCGTCGTCGTACTCGACGGCTTCGAGTTTCTTGCCGTCTACACCGCCTTTGGCGTTGATTTGTTCGATGGCCATTTTGGCGCCACTGAACTGCATGTCGCCGTATTGGGCTACAGGACCGGTTTTAGGGCCGGCGATGCCGATCTTGATGGTGTCAGCTGCGAACGAATGGCTGGCAACCCCGGCCAGAACCATAGCGGCAAACAGTTTGGAAATCTGCTTAGTAGCCTTAGTCATAGTGCTCCACTCTTACTGTTGTAGTTTTTATAGTCCTGGCGCCTCAGGCAGCAGAACCGGGTCAGTGTCCACGACATTCCCCGGAAAAGCCCCTCGGCAACTGTACCGGTACAGTGTAGAGCGCCGATTGTCAGCCTGGGAAGCTGGCGCCGGGGGGCAAAACTTGGGGGTGTCGCTAATTTGAAAGAAAAAGACAGAATTGCGGCGGGGTATTGACGGGCTTATAGCCAGATTCCGTGCATTCCTTGGCTTTCCTGCTCTTTTCATTCGGTACTGCAAATTGCTACCGGGTTTTTCTGCCAGACCACCGACGTTATCATTGCGTCAATTTCATTTCCGGACAGACCCATGAACGAAGAACCTAGCACCCTCTATGCCAAGCTGCTTGGTGAAACCGCATCTATTTCATGGAAGGAACTGGAGCCGTTCTTCGCCAAGGGTGCCCTATTGTGGGTCGACCCGACTCTGGATTTGATCGCCGCCGCCGAAGCCGTGGCCAGCGATGAGGGCGAGAAAGTGGCTGCCTGGTTGGCCGACGACAAGCTCGCCAAGCTGTCTGAAACGCGGGCGCTGGATCTTTTCGAGCGTGATCCGGAATTGTGGGCGGTGGTGGTTTCGCCGTGGATCCTGATCCAGGAAAGAGCAGGGGATTGAATGTGTGCACCTTGTTGGTGCGCGATTCCTGCGGCTAAAAGTGTGTAGCCGAGTAGCGTGATGGCACCTTGCCGTAGAGAAAGGCCACAGCCTCACGGTGACGTAAACGTAACGGGAACAGTTGAAGGGGTGGCCAGAGGGCTGCTCAATTGTTTCCGGGGTGACAATCTGTAAGTTCAGCGGTGGATGTCAGACCGCTTTCGCGAGCAAGCCCGCTCCCACATTCGATCGCATTCCTCCTGACGGAGCGCGGTCAAATGTGGGAGCGGCGGTGCGACGATTCGACTTGCTCGCGAATGGCGCGCCGCTTAGTAAGCGGTCTTGCCCGTATGGTTATTGAGCGAAATGACCTTGGTCTTGCCAATGCGGTGACGGTAGATCTCGCGCAGGTACTTGATCGCCTTCTTCACGCAATCCCGGGACAGGCGGATGTCGTTGATCGAGACGAACTTGTCCTTGTCGTTGATCAGCTCGCGGTATTTCTTCTCGTACATCGGCTTGATCGCGTACCAGTTGGTATCGAGGATCTTCGCCGGGTTCTCGAACTCGTTGAGCAGGTCGTCGATGCGTTCTTCGTCGAATTGCTCGCTGATGATGAAGTCCAGGATCGAGTGGTCCAGGGTGTCATCGAAGCGGTACGGATTACGGGCGAAGCAGCGCTTGATGAAGGCCACGATCAGGGTCAGGAAATCGTCCGACAGGCACGGGCTCTTGGCGATCAGGGTGGTCAGCGACAGGTTGGCCGAGGCGCCGATCACCAGCGCGTAACGCTTGAGCGTGGTGTTGGGAAACAGGCTGTTGAGGTGAGTCTTCAACCGGTTCAGGTCCATGTAGGACAGTTTGTAGTCCTTGGGCAGCGAGACGATCGAGACAACCGATGAGCAGTTCTTGAAGAAATGCAGGTCGTGCAGCGCCGCGGCGTCGTAGCCCGAGTTCTTGTACTGCTCCAGCGACGCGCGGTAGCGCTTGGACTCGATCGGCAGCAGGCTGATGCCTTCGATCGCCTGGGTGACCTTGTTGAAGTGCGGCAGGTCGATGGAACGGAAGAACAGGTCGTCGATGTTCAGGCGCTGCTGTTCTTTCTCGAACACCTTGAACTTGTCTCCGGTCGGCGCCGGGGTTTCCGGGACGACGGACTCGGCGTAGGCGATTGCCACCGGGCCGGCGAGACTCATGAACAGGTCGTTGGCGTCCAGGCGAATGGTTTCGCCGATATCGATGCCGGCGCGTCGGAAATAGTTCTGGTCGTAGTCGGTGGTGACCGCCTGCGCCGTCAGAATGTTGAAGATCTGCTGCGAGATGTACTGGTTGGCATGCTTTTCCATGGCATTGACATCAATGTTCTGGATGTTGCCGTCATCGTTCTCTTCGGCGTAACGCATGATGTCGTTGGAGATCAGCATCATCGCGTTCCACGGGCGGATACGGCCCATGACGCTGGCTTCGCTGCTGTCTTCGTTGGCGAAGTTGTAGGAGAAGTCCCACTCTTCCGACAGATATTTACACAGCAGCCGACCGGCGTTGATGTGCAGCGCTTCGGACATTTCGCTGCGGTGGTCGGAAATGTTCGGCAGGACGCAGATGCCGCTGGTGAAGATCGGCTCGAAGACGAAGGAGTGACCGCTCTTGCTGTCGTGCTCGTCCACCGGCTTGGTGTCGAACGTCTTGTTCATGTACGAGTGCTGCTGGGCCAGGCCGAATTCCGAGGCCATGCCCGAACCCGTACCGCCGCCGGCGCTGAAGATCGAGAAGTACAGGCGCGACTGGTTGGCCTTGATGCCGCAGCTGTCGATCAGGTACGAGTGGATCATTTTCCAGTCGGGGCTGGAGAAACGCTGGGTGTCCTTGTTCAGGATGATCTTGGCCAGGTACTGGCCGAGAATCGGCGCGTTACCGGCGCCACCGGCATGGACTTCCGACAGGTCCATGATTTTCATTTTGCTGTAGTCGCGCAGGAAACCGCTTTTTTCGCCCTTGCGCGAGAAGCGGATGCGGCCGGCGATGTCCTTGTCCAGATCGCCCAGCATCACCAGCGGCTCGACCAGGAACACCGGTTTGGTGGCCTTGTTCGGCATCAGGCGCAGGTTGTTGCGGATCCACTGCGCCGGGCTGTAGCCCTTTTCGGCGTAGCGCTTGTCCGGCGACAGACGATCTTCGTTGTTGAATTCGTTGAGGTAGAACTTGCGCGCGTTGTACACCAGTTCGGCGACGTCCAGCGCAATGTTCGAACCGCAGCGCCCCAGGCCGATCAGGCACACCGACGGGAATTCCTGGTCGTTGTGCTGTTCGTTGTCGACTTCCAGATGCGGTGGGCGCGGGAACACCATGTCGCGCAGGCCGTCGAGGTTATCGAGTATGCGGTCGGTGTTGGTCTCGGTGAAATACAGGTATTGCTGGGTTCCCAGCGGGCGTGACGGGAGCAATGGCTTCGATGAAACCGGGGTGTTTGCCGCAGGGCTCAAGGTCAGGTCGGAAACCGCAGTGGCCGGATTGTTTTTGGAAGTCATTGTTCGCCATCTACCTGGGCTGTTTTGGTCGCACGACTGGGTCGTCGAACCGTCACGGAATGAGAACTCGCGTCTTTTATCAGCGCGTATTTAATCCAAGCGTCAGAGGCCGCGGCCTGAGGTTCGCTCGGGGAAATCCTTTTCTGCTCACGATGAATCGGCCACTATTTGGCGTTCTTTAATCGAAAAGAGGCAAAATGATGTCAACGCTACCTTCGTTGGGGTTTGCCGGAATTGGCCTGATGGGCCTGCCAATGTGCCTGCGCCTGCTGGCGGCGGGGTATCCGCTGACAGTGTGGAACCGCAATCCGGCCAAGTGCGCGGCACTGGTCGAGGCCGGTGCCCGGCAGGTCGCGAGCCCCGCGCAGCTGTGCCAGCACGCTGACGTGGTGATGTTGTGCCTGGCGGACACTTCGGTGGTGCGTGACGTGGTGTTTGGCGCGGCGGGCATCGTCGAAGGCGCCAAAAGCGGTCAGTTGCTGGTGGACTTTTCCAGCCTGGAACCTACCGCGACCCGGGAAATGGCGGCGGAACTTGCCAGCCGCACCGGCATGGCCTGGCTCGATGCGCCGGTGTCCGGCGGCGTGGTCGGTGCCGAGGCGGGCAGTCTGGCGATCATGGTCGGCGGCGAGGCGGCGGATCTCGAGCGCGTCAAACCGGTCCTGCTGAGTCTCGGGCAGCGCGTGACGCACATGGGCGCGGTCGGGGCAGGGCAGGTGACCAAGGCCTGCAACCAGATGATCGTGGCCTGCAATGCGCTGGTGATTGCCGAAGTGGTGGCGCTGGCCGAGCGTTCCGGGGTCGATGCCAGCCTGATCGCCGAGGCGCTGGCCGGTGGCTTTGCCGACTCCAAACCCCTGCAGATCCTTGCCCCGCAAATGGCCGAGAGCCGTTTCGAACCGGTGAAATGGCACGTGCGCACTTTGCTCAAGGATCTGGACACGGCGGTGAAGTTTTCTCGTGAACAGGGCTCGGCGACACCGGTCAGCGGCCTGGCGGCGCAACTGATGCGGCTGCATGGCAGCCAGGGGAATCTGGAAAAAGACCCTTCTACATTAGTGCGGATGTACCGCGAACCAGACTCAATGGCGTAAGCGAGAAGCGGTTCTTGCGCTGGTTGATCTCGTTCAGCACCGGTAGCAGCTCCGACAGCGGTACCGGGCGGCTGAGCAGGTAGCCCTGAGCGAAATCGCAGTCGTGGCTTTCGAGGAACTGATATTGCTCGAAGGTCTCGACGCCTTCGGTCACCACTTCCAGGTGCAGGGTATGGGCCATGGCGATGATCGCCTGAACGATCTCCATGTCCTGGGTCGAATTGGGAATCTCCTGAATGAACGAGCGGTCGATCTTCAACGTGTTGAGCGGCAGACGCTTGAGGTAGGCCAGGGACGAGTAACCGGTGCCGAAATCATCGATCGACAGCGCCACGCCCAAGGCCTTGATCTGTCGCAGCAGTTCCAGGGTGTCGGCGATATTGCCCATCAACGCATTTTCGGTCACCTCCAGTTCCAGCCGTTGCGGCGCCACCCCGGCGCTGCGCAAGGCCTGCTCGATCTGCCCGGCCAGTTCCTCGCGGGCCAGACTCAGGGGCGAGCAGTTCACGGCGATTTTCAGGGACTCGCAACCCTGTTTCGACAGCTCACCCAAGTCCTCGCAGGCCTTGTGAAGCACCCAGTTGTCCAGCTCGGCGATCAGGCCATTGGCTTCGGCGAGGGGGATGAACCGGTCAGGAGCGAGCAATCCGTGGACCGGATGTTGCCAGCGAAGCAATGCTTCAAGTTTGCCGACCTCGCCTGTCTTCAGGTTGTAGATCGGCTGGTAAAAGAGCATCAGCCCGGCGTCTTCGCGCAACGCGTGGCGCAGCTCTTCCTCCAGTTGCAGCTCCAGCGTGGCGCGGGTCTTGAGGTTGGCGCTGAAGAAGTTCAGGCCGTTGCGCCCACTGCCTTTGGACTGATAGAGCGCCAGGTCTGCGTGTTTCAGCAGTTCGTCACAGGTCGTGCCGTCCTCGGGGAACAGGCTGATACCGATGCTGGTGGTCATGACCATGCGCCGCCCGGCCAGCTCGATCGGATCCTTCATTTTCAACATGATGCGCTGGGCCAGTTGTCGGGCTTCTTCGCGATCCTGCAGATTGATCAGCACGCAGAACTCATCGCCGCCGAAACGCGCCACCACGTCTTCGTGGCTGCGCACCGAGCTTTTGATGTGGTCGGCCAAGACCTTGAGCAATTCGTCTCCGGCGTCGTGGCCGAGGCTGTCATTGATGCGCTTGAAGTGGTCAATGTCGAGGAACAGCACGGCCATGATGCCGCCGTCGTGGGTTTTCTCGATGAGCTTTTCGGCAAACAGCTGGTTGAATCCGCGGCGGTTGATCAGGTTGGTCAATGGATCGAAGTGTGCGACCTGCTGCAGTGACGCCCGCGCCTGATCCAGCTGGCTCAGAAGGGAGTTGACTCGCTGCAGGTCTTTTTCCTTGTGTTGCAGCTTCTTGTCCGCCAGCGCCGCGCTGATGCTGCTGCCGATGATCAGCAGGGTGATGACCGCCACTGTCAGGCCCAGTTGAAAGTGATTGTTCGCCCCTGGTTGAGTCAGGACGCTGCCGGCGGGCAGCACCAGGTCGAAGGCCGCCATGCCGGTGAAGTGCATGCTCACAATGCCGGTGCCCAGCACCAGGCTGGCGCAGTACTTGAGCAGTTGATGGAACATGCCGGTGCCGCTACGCAGGTAACTCGACAGCAGCAATGCCGCGAGGCTGGCGCCGATCGCAATCACGATAGACAGGGCAAACAGGATCGGCTGGTAGTAGATGACCGCCTGCGAGCGCAGGGCGGACATGCCCACGTAATGCATGGTGGCGATACCCAGGCCGACCCAGATCGACGCTTTCAGGCAATGCCAGAAGCTCAAGGCGGGGCGACTGAGGGTTTGCATCGCCAACCATGACGCGATCAGGGCAATCAGCAGAGAGGCAAGTGTAACCGGCAGCTGGTAGTGCACATTGATGGGGGCCTGGAAGGCCAGCATGCCGATGAAGTGCATGGCCCAGATGCCACCGGCCAGACAGCCGGCGCCGACCCAGCGCCAGAGCCGGCGAGAGGCGGCCTTGTCGGCATGCGCGACCCGCTCGGCCATGTCCAGCGTGGCGAAGCTGCCGGCACAGGCGACCAGAAATGCCAGAAGGACCAGAAACGGGTCATGTACACAATTGAGTATGACCTGCCCGTTTTCTGGCAGCCCGGCAGCGAAATGCAGGCCCAACCACTCCATAAGATGCCCCGTTCGTTCCTTTGACCGGTGCAATGACACCGGAGAGTGCAAGGAGTATAGAGGGCCGGAACGGGGTGCAAGCGGTGATGGCACTTTAGCGCCAAACATTTTGGTATTAACCCAATAACGATTGGCGCTAACGGTCGGGCGTTTGGTTGCTAAACGCCGTGTGCGGCGGGTTCCAGCGGTGGCAGGCCGAATGCCGCTCGTGCTGCGTCACAGTCGGTATTGGCCTGGCCATCGACCCAGGACGCCTCGAACTCCCGACAAGGGGTCGAGCGCTGATCGTAGATCGTGCATTTCACTTCGCTGCCGACTTCCCCGTCCAGACTGATGCAGCGCGCGGGTTTGCAGTTGGTCCCCAGCATTGCGACGCGGCTGGGGGTGATCTGTTCGACGAGATCGTCGGGCACCGTCCCTCCGGACGAAGCGCATTCACCCCAGAAGAATGACACGCGAAAGTAGGAACAGCAGGCACCGCAATTCAGACACGGACTGACATCGGACATGGGTATTTATCTAAGGAAGAGTGAGGAGGCCGGAGGGGCTGACAAGGTCGCTATTCTAGGCTTCGCCAGCGGCTTGGATAGGGGGGTGAACAGGTATTTTTCAGCGGCTGGACGTGCGGTCGATTCCGGCGCTTGGGGCCCGTGGACGTTGGGCCTCGACTGTCTGATAGGGGGAGTCTTGCGGCGTGAGTTCGCCATGGACAGGTATCAGCCTTACGAATAATTACAGACAGTCCTGGCGCGCCTGTCTAGATTGCAGATTCCGGGGAAACGACGCCCCCATAACAATAAAAGAGACGGACCCATGCAGAACTCGACCCAAGCGGCGAATGCCTGGCGCATTCTGTTCCTGCTGTTCCTGGCCAACCTGTTCAACTTCTTCGATCGCACCATTCCCGCCATCATCATCGAGCCGATCCGCATGGAATGGCATCTCAGCGACTTTCAGCTGGGGATCATCGGCACCGCCTTCACCATTGTCTACGCGATCGCCGGCCTGCCCCTGGGGCGGATGGCCGATACCGGGTCGCGCAGCAAGTTGATGGGCTGGGGGCTGGCGGCGTGGAGCGGGTTGACCGCCGTCAATGGCATGGTCGGCAGTTTCTGGAGCTTCCTGATCGTGCGCATGGGCATCGGCATCGGTGAAGCCAGCTATGCACCAGCGGCCAATTCATTGATCGGGGATCTGTTTCCGGCGCATCGTCGGGCCCGGGCCATGGGGATTTTCATGCTCGGCCTGCCGCTGGGGCTGTTGCTGGCGTTCTTCACCATCGGTGCGATGGTCAAGGCGTTCGACAGCTGGCGTGCGCCGTTCTTCATCGCCGCCGTGCCGGGGCTGATCCTTGCGGTCTTCATGTTCTACATCAAGGAACCCAAGCGCGGTGCCGCCGAAAGCGTGCAGGTGTCCCAGGAGAAGGTCGATCAGCCGATCCGCCGGGTCCTGGCGGTGCCGACCTTCCTGTGGCTGGTGCTGGCCGGGTTGTGCTTCAACTTCGCGACCTACGCCTGCAATTCGTTCATGGTGCCGATGCTGCAGCGTTATTTCCTCATGCCGCTGCAGGAAGCAGCGGTCGCGACCGGGATCATCGTCGGCGTGACCGGTCTGGTGGGCCTGACCCTGGGTGGCTGGGTAGCGGACAAGATTCACCAGCGTGTGGCCAATGGTCGACTGCTGTTCGCCGCCTTCAGCCTGATCATTTCCACCGTGTGCACCGCCTGGGCGCTGCATTCGGGGCGGATCGAGATCGGCGTGTTCGTCGCGGTGTTCAGTGTGGGCTGGCTGTTTGCGTACAACTTCTACACCTGCGTTTACACGGCGATTCAGGACGTGGTCGAACCGCGCCTGCGGGCGACGGCCATGGCGCTGTTCTTCGCCGGTCTGTATCTGCTGGGTGGCGGCCTGGGTCCGGTGGTGGTGGGGGCCTTGTCCGATCACTTCGCGCACACCGCCATGCTCTCGGCGGGAGCCGAGCAAATGACCGAAGCGTTCAAGGCCGTCGGCCTGCATGACGCGATGTACCTGATCCCGGTGGCGCTGTTTTTCACCATGGTGTTTCTGGTGCTGGCTTCGCGCTGTTTTGTGCGCGATGCCAAGCGGATGAAGGATGGGTTGGGGGTGGCTGCGGCGCAGGTTGAGGGTGTGCCGGCGTAAAAGCAGTTTCGCGTCCCACGGTAGGAGCTGCCGAAGGCTGCGACTTTAAAAAAGAAGGCCCGCATTGCGCGGGCCTTCTTCATTACGGGGGAGGGGGGTTAGCCCGCCACCAGTACCCGAATCGCTTCCAGGCGCAGTGCCGCTTTGTCGAGCATGGCCAGGCCTTGCTCGCGCTGTTTGCGCAGGGCAACCAGTTCGCTGTCACGGACGGTCGGGTTTACCGCTTGCAGCGCGGTCAGACGCGCCAGTTCTTCATCGGTGTCTGCTGCCAGACGACGCTGAGCTTCGGCCACACGCTCGGCGTGACGCGGGTAGATCTTGTCTTCACCGGCATTGATCCGTGGCGTCAGCTGGTCGCGCTGGGCCTGGATGAATTTGTTGGCGCTGGCGCGCGGGACGCTTTCGAGTTGATCGTTGAGGGTCTCGAAGGCAACCCGGGCCGACAGGTCATTGCCGTTGGCGTCGAGCAGGCAGCGCAGGGCGGCCGGCGGCAGGTAACGGCCCAGTTGCAGCGAGCGCGGGGCGACCACTTCGCTGACGTAAAGCAGCTCCAGCAACACGGTGCCTGGTTTGAGCGCCTTGTTCTTGATCAGTGCCACCGCGGTGTTGCCCATGGAGCCGGACAGCACCAGATCCATGCCGCCCTGCACCATCGGGTGTTCCCAGGTGATGAACTGCATGTCTTCGCGCGACAGCGCCTGGTTGCGGTCGTAGGTGATGGTTACGCCTTCGTCGTCACCCAGGGGGAAGCTGGCGTCGAGCATTTTTTCGCTCGGCTTGAGGATCAGGGCGTTTTCCGAATGGTCTTCGCTGTCGATGCCGAACGCGTCGAACAGGGTTTCCATGTAAATCGGCAGGGCGAACTGGTCGTCCTGCTCCAGGATCGCTTCCACCAGCGCTTCACCTTCGCCAGCGCCACCGGAGTTGAGCTCCAGCAGACGGTCACGGCCGGTGTGCAATTCAGCTTCCAGACGCTCGCGCTCAGTGCGCGCTTCGTCGATCAGCGCTTGCCATTGACCGTCGTCAGCCTCTTCCAGCAGCGGCAGCAGGCGCGGGCCGAACTGATGTTGCAGGGCGTTGCCGGTCGGGCAGGTGTTGAGGAAGGCGTTCAGCGCTTCGTGGTACCACTGGAACAGACGCTCTTGCGGGCTGGTCTCCAGGTACGGCACGTGCAGTTCGATGGTGTGCTTCTGGCCGATCCGGTCCAGACGACCGATACGTTGTTCCAGCAGGTCCGGGTGGGACGGCAGATCGAACAGCACCAGATGGTGAGAGAACTGGAAGTTGCGGCCTTCACTGCCGATTTCCGAGCAGATCAGCACTTGTGCGCCGAACTCTTCGTCGGCGAAGTAAGCCGCGGCGCGGTCACGTTCGAGGATGTTCATACCCTCGTGGAACACCGTAGCCGGGATGCCGGAACGCACTCGCAGGGCGTCTTCCAGGTCCATGGCGGTTTCAGCGTGAGCGCAGATCACCAGCACTTTGGTGCGCTTGAGCATTTTCAGCTGGTCGATCAGCCACTCGACGCGCGGATCGAATTTCCACCAGCGCTCTTCTTCATTGGCGTCCGGCTGGGCCTGGAAGCTGACTTCCGGGTACAGCTCGGCGTGCTCGCCCAGCGGCAGTTCGAGGTATTCGTCCGGGCACGGCAGCGGGTAGGGGTGCAGCTTGCGCTCCGGGAACCCCTGCACGGCGGCGCGGGTGTTACGGAACAGCACGCGGCCGGTGCCGTGGCGGTCCAGCAGTTCGCGCACCAGGCGCGCGCTGGCTTCGGTGTCGCCATCGTTGACCGCGGCCAGCAAGGCTTCGCCTTCGTTGCCGAGGAAACCGTTGATGGTCTGGTGTGCTTTGGGCGACAGGCGACCCTGTTCGAGCAGCTCCTGAACAGCCTCGGCCACCGGGCGATAGTTTTCGCTCTCGGCGCGGAAGGCGTTCAGGTCATGGAAACGGTTTGGATCGAGCAGACGCAGGCGGGCGAAGTGGCTGTCCTGGCCCAGTTGTTCCGGGGTGGCGGTCAACAGAAGCACGCCGGGAATGGTTTCGGCCAGTTGTTCGACCAGCGTGTATTCAGGGCTGGCCTGGTCTTCGTGCCACACCAGGTGGTGGGCTTCGTCGACCACCAGCAAGTCCCAGCCGGCGGCGAACAGCGCGTCCTGGGCCTTTTCGTCGTCCACCAGCCACTCCAGCGCAACCAGCGCCAGTTGAGTGTCTTCGAACGGGTTCGAGGCATCGCTTTCGATGAAGCGTTCTTCGTCGAACAGCGCGACTTGCAGGTTGAAGCGCCGGCGCATCTCCACCAGCCACTGGTGCTGGAGGTTTTCCGGTACCAGGATCAGCACCCGATTGGCGCGCCCCGACAGCAGCTGGCGATGGATCACCAGACCGGCTTCGATGGTTTTACCCAAGCCCACTTCGTCCGCCAGCAGAACTCGCGGCGCGATACGGTCGGCGACCTCCCGGGCGATGTGCAACTGATGCGCGATCGGTTGCGCACGCACGCCACCCAGGCCCCACAGCGAGGATTCCAGTTGGCGGCTGGTGTGTTCCAGGGTGTGATAGCGCAGGGAGAACCAGGCCAGCGGGTCGATCTGCCCGGCGAACAGGCGGTCGCTGGCCAAACGGAACTGGATGAAGTTCGACAGTTGGGTTTCCGGCAGGGTGACCGGTTCGTTCTGCGCGTTCAGGCCGTGGTAAACCAGCAGGCCGTCCATGTCATCGACTTCGCGAACCGTCAGTTTCCAGCCTTCGAAGTGAGTGATGGTGTCACCCGGCGAAAACCGCACGCGGGTGAGGGGCGCATTCCGTAGCGCGTACTGGCGGGTGTCGCCAGTGGCCGGGTAGAGCACGGTCAACAAGCGGCCGTCCTGTGCCAGAACGGTGCCTAAACCCAACTCCGCTTCGCTGTCACTGATCCAGCGTTGCCCCGGTTGATACTGCTGCGCCATGCTGCCTGACTCCCACCTTGAAAAAGCGGGCTATGTTAACGGAATCAGGTCTCCAAGACCAAAGGAATACCTGTGCTGTAAGCGGTGGTCTTTGATCGCCAAGACCTCAAAAGATCCTAGACGTTGACGCCCCGAACAGTGCCAAATGGCTCACAGTTTGCGACCGATGGCTCAAGTCGCCTCCACCGCAGCCGACATCCTGACTGACAGGAGACTAAAAATTATGCTGCCACCGATGCTCCCCTTGAGTGCCGTGCCGGTCACTTCCCAGCACGACCCGATTCGCCCGCGCCCGGACATCGCACCTGTGGTGCCGATGCAGGAGAGTTCCACCGACAGCACCATCGACCTTAAAAACCGCGATCCTGAGGAAGCCGTGCTGCTGTTGCGCGAGGAGCAGCGCAAAAAGCAGGAACGCGAGCGTCGTCGCCGCGAGGCCGATGAGGATCCCGAGTCCCACCTGGCGATTCCCGGCACCGAACTCAACGCCGACAACACCGTGCCTGTCGCGCCGTTGATGGAAGATCAGCCGCGCCAGGGGTTGTGGGTCGATATCGAGATTTGAGCTTGCGTCTGGTCAGCGCCGCCATCAGGCCGCATTATTGGGTCAATTCTGCCCGTTTGACGCGGCACCTGAACTTCATTCAAGCGATGCACCCAACGCCATGAGCCAAGACGACAAGCTGATCGACCTCAATGCCGAACGCGCCAAGCGTGTCCATGACCTCAACGAAAAGCGCCTGAACGAAGTGCGCCAGGCGTTCGAGCAGGCCATGCCTCTGGGCACGGCGAAGAAAAAGTCGAAGAGCAAGTCCAAGAGCAAGCCGAAAAAGCGTTGATCCCTCCCTGCATCGATTGATGCAGGTCAGTTTTTCCCTTCTTTATGCCCGATCCCGGGCAACATTGATCCCGGTCAATATTTCCTCCTGCGCGATTGGTTAACTTATCTCCATCGCAACAAGGCAACCGCAGGAGACGCGTCATGTTTTTCGACAACGTGGTGATCGCCGGAGTGCTGACCGTCAGCCTCATGCTGATGTTTTTTGCAGGATTTGGATTTTTTATCTGGAAGGATTCGCACAAGCGGAAGAAACCGTAGTTCTTTCTGGATGTAATGAGCACGCAAGGCATTTTGGGCAACTTCGGTTGCCCTTTTTTTTGCGCGTTTGTTTTTGGTTGATGTTGTTTTTTGGGGGGGGCGAGTTGATTTCGGTTAAGACGCAATTCCTGTGGGAGCGAGCCTGCTCGCGATTGGGTTTATTGTGTACATATCCGTTGCTGCGGTAACGGCTACTTAT
>NZ_JAIQWX010000078.1 GCF_020164475.1 Pseudomonas sp. REP124
GCGAAGAGGCCCTCAGAAACACCACAAAAACGCCCCGCCATTTGCTAATGCCGGGGCGTTTTGCTGTCTACGATTCAATTAGCCCCACGCGACGCCGACAAACTGGATACCCTCGCATCCACAACACCTTTCATCGCGGAGATAACGGATATGTCCCTACGCACCCTGCTCACCACGCTGCTGGTGGCCTGCAGTTTTTCGGTCATGGCGGCCACCGAAATCGTGCCCCTGAACTACCACACCAGCGCCGACATGTTGCCGGTGGCACAGAATTTCATCGGCAGGGATGGTCAGGTCAGCGCCTATGGCAATCAACTCATCGTCAACGCCGATCAGCGCAAGATCGACGAACTTAAAGCCCTGATCAGCCAACTCGATATCGCACCAAAGCGCCTGCTGATCACGGTCGACACCAACGAAAACAACTTCCAGGGCGACCAGGGTTATTCGGTCAATGGCAACAAACCCCAGGTCCGCATCATCAACCGCAGCACCGACAGCAGGGACGGCGGCATCCAGCAGGTCCAGGCCACCGACGGCATGCCGGCACTGATCCAGGTCGGCCAGAGCGTGCCGCTAACCAGCAGCCAGACTGATTCCTACGGCGACCTGCGCAGCGAGACCGAATACCGCAACGTCACCCAGGGTTTTTACGTCACTGCCAGCGTCACCGGTGAGATCGTCCACCTGTCGATCAGTACCAACCGTGACCGTATGAGCCAGGAACGTCCCGATGTAGTGAACGTCCAAAGTACCGACACAACCGTCACCGGGCGCGTGGGTGAATGGATCCTGCTGGCCGGCATGAATGGCCAGACACAGGCCGATAAACAGGGCCTGGCCCGCAGTTACTCGACCCAAAGCCGCAACGACATGACCCTGCGGGTGAAAGTCGATACTTTGGACTGAGACACCGAAAACTGACTGACAAGTCGTATTAGACCAAAGATGTAGTGCTTGAAAAAAAGCACTACAAATTGTTTGACGGGGCAAAAAAGCGAAGGCATGATGGCCTCGCTCCCGCTAATCAGAGGCCCTGGCAAGGGCCTTCGAGGCGATGTTCGCACCTACCCCCGCGAACCGCTTCGTGTCTGTACCGCCCACAAGGTGTGTTTGACGAGGTTGCCGACTGGAACGAAGTTGTCCCGAGGGACGGAAGCGTAATTTAGGTAACCCGGCACCACACTGATGTTCGTACCAAGGCCCACGACGCCCGAATGCGCCCGCAGTTTTCGCCTTTACCTGCTCACTTCCCCTCGAGCCCATCGTTCATCC
This sequence comes from Pseudomonas sp. REP124, assembly GCF_020164475.1. GTDB lineage: Bacteria > Pseudomonadota > Gammaproteobacteria > Pseudomonadales > Pseudomonadaceae > Aquipseudomonas. Next base: position 1,276 of record NZ_JAIQWX010000078.1, read on the forward strand.
CGTCGCCATCCCCGCCGAACCGACCTGACCACCCGAGTCTCTGGTCAGCGAGCGCATGAATATTCCACCGCAGAACAACTTTTCATAAAGACGCGACGAGGTTTATCTCCATGGCACTGACACGCGAACAGCAAATTGCAGCCCTTGAAAAAGACTGGGCTGAAAACCCGCGCTGGAAAGGCGTGACACGCACCTACTCCGCTGCTGACGTCGTCCGCCTGCGTGGCTCGGTTCAACCTGAGCACACCTTTGCAAAAATGGGCGCCGAGAAGCTGTGGAACCTGGTTACCCAGGGTGCCAAGCCAGCCTTCCGTCCTGAGAAAGATTTCGTCAACTGCATGGGCGCCCTGACCGGCGGCCAGGCTGTACAACAAGTCAAAGCCGGCATCCAGGCGATCTACCTGTCGGGCTGGCAAGTGGCTGCGGACAACAACTCCGCCGAATCGATGTACCCGGACCAGTCGCTGTACCCGGTGGACTCGGTTCCAACCGTGGTCAAGCGCATCAACAACTCGTTCCGTCGTGCCGACCAGATCCAGTGGAAAGCAGGCAAGAACCCGGGCGATGAAGGCTACATCGACTACTTCGCGCCAATCGTGGCTGACGCCGAAGCCGGTTTCGGCGGCGTACTGAACGCCTACGAGCTGATGAAGAGCATGATCGAAGCAGGCGCCGCCGGCGTTCACTTCGAAGACCAACTGGCTTCCGTGAAGAAATGCGGCCACATGGGCGGCAAGGTATTGGTTCCTACCCAGGAAGCTGTACAGAAGCTGACCGCTGCCCGCCTGGCAGCTGACGTCGCCGGTACTCCGACCATCATCCTGGCTCGTACCGACGCCAACGCGGCTGACCTGCTGACTTCCGACTGCGACCCGTACGACCAGCCATTCGTGACTGGCGAGCGCACCCTGGAAGGCTTCTACAAAGTACGCGCTGGCCTGGACCAGGCGATCGCCCGCGGCCTGGCTTATGCTCCGTACGCCGACCTGATCTGGTGCGAAACCGCCAAGCCGGACCTGGAAGAAGCCCGTCGCTTCGCCGAAGCGATCAAGAAGGAATACCCGGACCAACTGCTGTCGTACAACTGCTCGCCTTCCTTCAACTGGAAGAAGAACCTGGACGACGCGACCATCGCCAAGTTCCAGCGCGAACTGTCCGCCATGGGTTACAAGCACCAGTTCATCACCCTGGCCGGCATTCACAACATGTGGCACAGCATGTTCAACCTGGCGCACGACTACGCCCGCAACGACATGACTGCCTACGTGAAGCTGCAAGAGCAGGAATTCGCTGACGCCGCCAAGGGCTACACCTTCGTGGCTCACCAGCAGGAAGTGGGTACCGGCTACTTCGACGACATGACCACCGTGATCCAGGGTGGCTCGTCCTCGGTAACCGCGCTGACCGGTTCTACTGAAGAAGAGCAGTTCCACTGATTGACCGCTCATCCGAGTATTGGCCCTTGCGGATCAAGTAAAAGCTAACCGCAAAGCCAACGATCTGAAGCCCCGACTGGTTCGGGGCTTTTTTTCGTCGAGTGCATGGGTTGTTGTTTCAACAATCCTCTTTCTTCACTCGCAAAAACCGGTATGCAATCAGCGCAAATATCATAATCAGCGCCGCCATGAAGGCGCTGGTCGTCATCACGCCTTCCGTGAAAGCGGTATTAGCTTCCTGCAGAATTTGCGCAGCCATTTCTTCAGGAAAGGTCTGGCTGACGGCGTGAGCACCTCCCAACGTCGCAACCGCAGTCACTACATGTTCGGGCACGCCTTCGGGTACCGACAGGGACAATCGATAAAGCGCCGCTACCGCCCCTCCGATCAACGTGGTCCCCAGCACCACACCGACCTCGTAAGCCGTTTCGCTTACAGACGAGGCACTACCGGCGCTTTCGGCCGGTACAGCGCCTAATACAAGGTCGTTGGACACGGTGGTGATGGCGGCAACACTCGCGTTGAGAATCACGAACGCCACACCCACGACCAGCGCCGTAGTTTCAAACAACGCCATCATCGCGAAAGCTGCAGCAGCCAGTAGCAAGCAACTCGCGATAACCCTGTCCGATGGATTTTTTTGCGCAATCGGCACGATGGCAAGGCCCGCTGCAATCGCCAGGATCTGCCCAGGCACCAGAATCAGGCTGGCCAGCAACGGGGACAACCCGAAGACCAGTTGCAATAACTGTGTGGCGAAAAAGATGAAGCCAATCAGCAGACCCAGACTCACAAGGTTTACCGCAATGGACACACTGAAGGTTGAAGAGCCAAACAACTCAAGATCCAATAGCGGCTGTTCCAACCTTAGCTGGCGACGGACAAACGCTACGCCCAGCAACAATCCGCAAAGCGCCCAGATTACAACCTGGCCATCGAAGCCAACGGTTGCCAGATGCTTGAGGCTTAGCATCGCACTGGTCATAGCCCCCAGGCTCAGCAGGATGCTCGGATAATCGATCGATCTGTCAGACTGCCTTGGCGACTCGGTAATCATCGGTGCGAGGAGCAACACTGGCAGCAGGAATGGCAGAGCTACAAGAAAAACCGATTGCCAATCGAAATACTCCAGCAGCACACCGCCCAGCAATGGACCCAAAGCCGACCCTAAGGTCAGGCACGTAGCCCAGAGAGCCACTGCCAGACGCCGCTCCTCCCGATCCTCAAATGCGGTACGAATCAGAGCCAGGGTCGCGGGCAAGATCATCGCGCCGAAAAAACCCAAGACCGCACGCCCCGCGATCAGATGCCAGGCCTGCTGCGAAAACACTACGCCCGTCGACACCACAGCGAACCCGATACACCCCACACAAAGCATGCGTCGATGCCCGAATCGATCTCCAGCACCGCCCATGGTCACCAACAACCCGGCCAGCACCAGAGAATAAGCGTCGATCATCCACAATTGCTCGGCAGCAGACGGATTCAGTGCGGCAGCTATTCGAGGTAATGCGAAATTGAGAATTGTGTTATCGATGGTCACCAGAAGGACCGGAAGCAGGATCACCAGCAAGGCTGCGCCTTTCGAGCGATTCTGGAGGATGGAGACAAGGGGCGGGGTTGTCGCTGGCTGCATCTGTCAGCTCCAGAATTTCCATATTCAGGCGTTCATTCCTGAACCGCCTTTCGAGCTGTAGATTACCGAATACGGGTTCGCGGCCCAGCGGGAGAACCGCTGCAGAACAAAAATGGAGACCGATCTCACGTCAGCGCGCGAATGGCCTGTAGGACGTTTCCCACCCCCTCCCCCCTGTAGGAGCGAGCACGCTCGCGATGGTCGCCAACGATGACGCTGGCGTCCTGACACCCCGCGGTGTCTGAACCTCCATCGCGAGCATGCTCGCTCCTACAGGAATCGCGCCGAGGCAGCGTCACCGCACACACCAAAACCGCCCGAAACTCACACCCGCGCTACTTGTTGTAACGCACATATAAGCCAACTTTCGGAAGCACCTCACATAAAACAGTTTGAAAACCACTTCAAACAATAATAATTATCATTTAGCCAAAAACATGTTCGTTACATTACCTACAAAACATAATTGACGAAAAATCGGCTAATGCCCGCAACGCAAGGGCTACAGGGGGTTTGGGGATAGGGGATGTCCTTATTCCTATAAATAATTTCGCTATAGGAATTTTACTTGCAGGGTGTTTAGCCATAAAATCAGCGGGATTGATTGCTGCGACATATCGTCACTGCATTGTTTCTTTTCAAGCTCAGAGACCTTTGCTCTCTGTTAAGGATTACCAGCATGCCCGAAGCGACAGGACTCATGGCCCACAACTGGGGCTTTGCCATTTTCCTTCTAGGCGTCATCGGCCTCTGTGCCTTCATGCTGGGTGTATCCAGCCTCCTCGGGTCAAAAGCCTGGGGACGCAGCAAAAACGAACCGTTCGAGTCCGGCATGCTACCTACAGGTGGCGCCCGCTTGCGGCTCTCTGCCAAATTCTATCTGGTCGCGATGCTCTTCGTGATCTTCGATATCGAAGCCCTCTTTCTCTTTGCATGGTCTGTGTCCGTCCGCGAAAGCGGCTGGACCGGATTCGTCGAAGCTCTCGTTTTCATAGCAATTCTGTTGGCAGGTCTTGTCTACCTATTCCGAGTGGGCGCCCTTGACTGGGCTCCGGAAGCTCGGCGCAAGCGGCAAGCGAAGCTGAAACAATGAGGCTTTGGCAATGCAATACAATCTCACCAGGATCGACCCCGATGCTCCTAACGAGCAGTATCCGATTGGCCAACGGGAAACCGTTTCCGATCCGTTAGAAGATCAAGTCCACAAAAACATTTTCATGGGCAAGCTCGAAGACGTGCTTAACGGCACGATCAACTGGGGGCGCAAGAACTCCCTGTGGCCGTATAACTTCGGTCTTTCGTGCTGCTACGTGGAAATGACCACCGCCTTCACGGCGCCCCACGACATCGCGCGCTTCGGCGCCGAGGTTATCCGGGCATCACCGCGTCAGGCGGATTTCATGGTTATCGCCGGTACCTGCTTCATCAAGATGGCGCCGATCATCCAGCGTCTCTACGAGCAGATGCTCGAACCGAAGTGGGTTATCTCCATGGGTTCGTGCGCAAACTCCGGTGGCATGTACGACATCTACTCTGTGGTTCAAGGGGTGGACAAGTTCCTGCCCGTGGACGTTTACGTGCCTGGCTGCCCTCCTCGCCCTGAAGCTTTCCTGCAAGGCTTGATGCTGTTGCAGGAGTCGATTGGCCAGGAGCGTCGCCCACTTTCCTGGGTCGTTGGCGATCAAGGCGTTTATCGCGCCGACATGCCATCGGAAAAGGAAAAGCGCCGCGAACAGCGTATTCAGGTCACCAACCTGCGCAGCCCCGACGAAGTCTGATCCAGTTCCGCTGTTTCAAAGAAACGAAAAACTGGCTTCATTCTTTACGTTGACCGAAAGCGATAAATAACCATGACTACAGGCAGTGCTCTGTACATCCCGCCTTACAAGGCAGACGACCAGGATGTGGTCGTCGAACTGAACAATCGTTTTGGCCCCGAGGCGTTCACCGCCCAGCCTACTCGCACCGGCATGCCGGTGCTTTGGGTTGCCCGTGCCAAACTCGTCGAAGTAATGACCTTCCTGCGTAACCTGCCCAAGCCGTACGTCATGCTCTATGACCTGCACGGCGTGGACGAGCGTCTGCGCACCAAGCGTCAAGGGCTGCCGAGCGGCGCCGACTTCACCGTGTTCTATCACCTGATGTCGATCGAGCGTAACAGCGACGTCATGATCAAAGTCGCCTTGTCCGAGAGCGACCTCAGCGTTCCGACCGTCACCAGCATCTGGCCGAACGCCAACTGGTACGAGCGTGAAGTCTGGGACATGTACGGCATCGACTTCAAAGGTCACCCTCACCTGTCGCGCATCATGATGCCGCCGACCTGGGAAGGTCACCCGCTGCGCAAGGACTTCCCTGCCCGCGCCACCGAATTCGATCCGTTCACCCTGAACCTGGCCAAGCAGCAGCTCGAAGAAGAGTCCGCGCGCTTCAAGCCCGAAGACTGGGGCATGAAACGTTCCGGCCCGAACGAGGACTACATGTTCCTCAACCTGGGTCCGAACCACCCTTCGGCGCACGGTGCATTCCGTATCATCCTGCAGCTGGACGGTGAAGAGATCGTCGATTGCGTGCCGGACGTCGGCTACCACCACCGTGGTGCCGAGAAGATGGCCGAGCGTCAGTCCTGGCACAGCTTCATCCCGTACACCGACCGTATCGACTACCTCGGCGGCGTGATGAACAACCTGCCGTACGTGCTCTCGGTCGAGAAGCTGGCCGGCATCAAGGTGCCGGAGAAGGTCGACGTCATCCGCATCATGATGGCCGAGTTCTTCCGGATCACCAGCCATCTGCTGTTCCTGGGTACCTACATCCAGGACGTCGGCGCCATGACCCCGGTGTTCTTCACCTTCACCGACCGTCAGCGCGCCTACACCGTGATCGAAGCGATCACCGGTTTCCGTCTGCACCCGGCCTGGTACCGCATCGGTGGCGTCGCCCACGACCTGCCGCGCGGCTGGGAAAAGCTGGTCAAGGATTTCGTCGAGTGGATGCCAAAGCGTCTGGACGAATACCAGAAGGCCGCTTTGGACAACAGCATCCTGCGTGGCCGTACCATCGGCGTCGCCGACTACAACACCAAGCAAGCCCTGGAATGGGGTGTCACCGGTGCCGGTCTGCGTTCCACCGGTTGCGACTTCGACCTGCGTAAAGCGCGTCCGTACTCGGGCTACGAGAACTTCGAGTTCGAAGTGCCGCTGGCCGCCAATGGCGATGCCTACGACCGTTGCATCGTGCGCGTGGAAGAAATGCGCCAGAGCATCCGCATCATCGATCAGTGCCTGCGCAACATGCCGGAAGGCCCGTACAAGGCGGACCACCCGCTGACCACGCCGCCGCCGAAAGAGCGCACGCTGCAGCACATCGAAACCTTGATTACGCACTTCCTGCAAGTTTCGTGGGGCCCGGTCATGCCGGCCAACGAATCCTTCCAGATGATCGAAGCGACCAAGGGCATCAACAGTTATTACCTGACGAGCGATGGCGGCACCATGAGCTACCGCACCCGGATTCGTACCCCAAGCTTCCCGCATCTGCAGCAGATCCCTTCGGTGATCAAAGGCAGCATGGTCGCGGACTTGATCGCGTACCTGGGTAGTATCGACTTCGTTATGGCCGACGTGGACCGCTAAGCATGAACAGCACGCTTATCCAGACAGACCGTTTCACCTTGAGTGAAACCGAGCGCTCGGCCATCGAGCACGAGCTGCATCACTACGAAGATCCGCGCGCGGCGTCGATCGAAGCCCTGAAGATCGTCCAGAAGGAACGTGGCTGGGTACCGGATGGCGCCCTGTACGCCATCGGCGAAATCCTCGGCATCCCGGCCAGCGACGTCGAAGGCGTTGCAACCTTCTATAGTCAGATCTTCCGTCAACCGGTAGGTCGCCACATCATTCGCGTCTGCGACAGCATGGTCTGCTACATCGGCGGCCACGAGTCCGTGGTCAGCGAAATCCAGAGCAAGCTGGGCATCGGCCTGGGTCAGACCACCACCGACGGTCGTTTCACCCTGCTGCCGGTCTGCTGCCTCGGCAACTGCGACAAGGCGCCGGCGCTGATGATCGACGACGACACCTTTGGCGATGTACAGCCAGCAGGCGTTGCCAAACTGCTCGAGGGCTACGTATGACCCTGACTTCCTTCGGTCCTGCCAACCGCATCAAGCGTTCGGCCGAGACTCACCCGCTCACCTGGCGTCTGCGTGACGACGGCGAAGCCGTCTGGCTCGACGAGTACCAGGCCAAGAACGGTTACGCCGCTGCGCGCAAGGCCTTCGCCGACATGGCTCAGGACGACATCGTCCAGACCGTGAAAGATTCGGGCCTCAAGGGCCGCGGCGGTGCAGGCTTCCCCACTGGCGTGAAGTGGGGCCTGATGCCCAAGGACGAATCCATCAACATCCGCTACCTGCTGTGCAACGCGGACGAAATGGAGCCCAACACCTGGAAAGACCGCATGCTGATGGAGCAACTGCCCCATCTGCTGATCGAAGGCATGCTGATCAGTGCCCGCGCACTGAAAACCTACCGTGGCTACATCTTCCTGCGTGGCGAGTACACCACCGCCGCCAAGCACCTGAACCGTGCCGTGGAAGAAGCCAAGGCAGCTGGCCTGCTGGGCAAGAACATCCTGGGCAGCGGTTTCGATTTCGAGCTGTTCGTCCACACCGGCGCCGGGCGTTACATCTGCGGTGAAGAAACCGCACTGATCAACTCCCTCGAAGGCCGCCGCGCCAACCCGCGCTCCAAGCCGCCCTTCCCTGCCGCCGTTGGCGTGTGGGGCAAGCCGACCTGTGTGAACAACGTCGAAACCCTGTGCAACGTACCGGCGATCATCGCCGACGGCGTGGACTGGTACAAATCGTTGGCCCGCGAAGGCAGCGAAGACATGGGCACCAAGCTCATGGGCTTCTCCGGCAAGGTCAAGAACCCTGGCCTGTGGGAACTGCCATTCGGCGTGACTGCTCGCGAGCTGTTCGAAGACTACGCCGGCGGCATGCGCGACGGTTACAAGCTCAAGGCCTGGCAGCCAGGCGGAGCCGGTACCGGCTTCCTGCTGCCGGAGCACCTGGACGCACAAATGTACGCCGGCGGCATCGCCAAAGTAGGCACCCGTATGGGTACCGGCCTGGCCATGGCGGTGGACGACAGCGTCAACATGGTGTCCCTGCTGCGCAACATGGAGCAGTTCTTCGCTCGCGAATCCTGTGGCTTCTGCACCCCGTGCCGCGACGGTCTGCCATGGAGCGTCAAGCTCCTGATGGCGATCGAGAACGGTCAAGGGCGTGCCGGCGACATCGAGACCCTGCTGGGTCTGGTCGGTTTCCTCGGCCCAGGCAAGACCTTCTGTGCTCACGCACCGGGCGCCGTGGAGCCGTTGGGCAGCGCAATCAAATACTTCCGCCATGAGTTCGAAGCCGGCATCGCGCCTGAAAGCGCCGTCGTCCCGCCTCTGGCAAAGCCGATCGTAGTCGGCGCGTAAACGCTTAAAAAAGCGAAGGGTCCGTGCCCTTCGCTTTTCGTGCGATGACGCCTTTACCGGCTGTGTTGATTCGTGCGGATAACAAGATTCCATTAGCCACGCCCGCTGACACCGGGCCAACGAAGAACTTTGAACCATGGCCACTATCCACGTAGACGGCAAAGCGCTCGAAGTCGACGGGGCAGACAACCTGTTACAGGCATGTCTGTCGCTAGGCCTCGATATTCCGTATTTCTGCTGGCACCCTGCCTTGGGCAGCGTTGGCGCTTGCCGCCAATGCGCGGTCAAGCAGTACACCGACGAAAACGACACCCGTGGTCGTATCGTCATGTCCTGCATGACTCCTGCCACCGACAACACCTGGATCTCCATCGAAGATGAAGAATCCAAGGCCTTCCGCGCCAGTGTTGTTGAATGGCTGATGACCAACCACCCTCACGACTGCCCGGTCTGTGAAGAAGGCGGTCACTGCCACCTGCAAGACATGACGGTAATGACCGGCCACAACGAGCGCCGTTACCGCTTCACCAAGCGTACCCACCAGAACCAGCAACTGGGCCCGTTCATTTCTCACGAAATGAACCGCTGCATCGCCTGCTATCGCTGCGTGCGCTTCTACAAAGACTACGCTGGCGGTACCGACCTGGGCGTCTACGGCGCTCACGACAACGTGTACTTCGGTCGCGTTGAAGACGGCACCCTGGAAAGCGAGTTCTCCGGCAACCTCACCGAGGTCTGCCCGACCGGTGTGTTCACCGACAAGACTCACTCCGAGCGCTACAACCGCAAGTGGGACATGCAGTTCTCGCCGAGCATCTGCCATGGCTGCTCCAGCGGTTGCAACATCTCCCCGGGCGAGCGTTACGGCGAACTGCGTCGCATCGAAAACCGCTACAACGGTTCGGTGAACCAGTACTTCCTGTGCGACCGTGGCCGTTTCGGTTATGGCTACGTCAACCGCACCGACCGTCCACGTCAGCCGTTGCTGGCCAACGGCGCCAAGCTGAGCCTGGACGAAGCCCTGGATAAAGCCGCCGACCTGCTGCGCGGTCGCAACATCGTCGGTATCGGTTCGCCCCGCGCCAGCCTCGAAAGCAACTACGCGTTGCGCGAGCTGGTCGGCGCCGAGCACTTCTACTCCGGTATCGAAGCGTCCGAACTGGAACGCATCCGTCTGGTCCTGCAAGTGCTGAAAGACAGCCCGCTGCCAGTACCGAACATGCGCGACATCGAGGATCACGACGCCGTGTTCGTCCTCGGTGAAGACCTGACCCAGACCGCAGCGCGCATGGCCCTGGCCCTGCGTCAGTCGGTCAAGGGCAAGGCCGAAGACATGGCCGACGCCATGCGCGTTCAGCCTTGGCTCGACGCCGCGGTGAAGAACATCGGTCAGCACGCACTGAACCCGCTGTTCATCGCCAGCCTGGCTGAAACCAAGCTCGACGACATCGCCGAAGAATGCGTTCACGCCGCTCCCGACGACCTGGCCCGCATCGGTTTCGCCGTGGCTCACGCCCTTGACGCCAGCGCGCCTGCCGTCGAAGGCCTGGACGCCGAAGCTCTGGAACTGGCCAAGCGCATCGCCGACTCTCTGCTCGCAGCCAAGCGTCCGCTGATCATCGCCGGTACTTCCCTGGGCTCCAAAGCGCTGATCGAGGCTGCCGCCAACATTGCGAAAGCCCTGAAGCTGCGCGAGAAGAACGGTTCCATCAGCCTGATCGTGCCGGAAGCCAACAGCCTCGGCCTGGCCATGCTCGGTGGCGAATCGGTCGACGCCGCGCTGCAAGCGGTCATCGACGGCAAGGCTGACGCCATCGTCGTTCTGGAAAACGATCTGTACACCCGTACCGACAAGGCTCGCGTCGACGCAGCCCTGAACGCTGCGAAAGTGCTGATCGTCGCCGACCATCAGAAGACTGCCACCAGCGACCGCGCGCACCTGGTCCTGCCAGCCGCCAGCTTCGCTGAAGGCGACGGCACCCTGGTCAGCCAGGAAGGCCGCGCCCAGCGTTTCTTCCAGGTCTTCGACCCGCAATACATGGACGCCAGCATCCTGGTCCACGAAGGCTGGCGCTGGCTGCATGCCCTGCGCGCCACCCTGCTGAACCAGGCGATCGACTGGACCCAACTGGACCACGTCACCGCCGCGGTCGCCTCCAGCACTCCACAGCTGGCCGCCATCGTCGACGCCGCACCGTCCGCCGCGTTCCGCATCAAGGGTCTGAAACTGGCCCGTGAACCGCTGCGCTACTCCGGTCGTACCGCCATGCGCGCCGACATCAGCGTGCACGAACCGCGTACCCCGCAGGACAAGGACACCGCGTTCGCCTTCTCCATGGAAGGTTACTCGGGTTCGGCCGAACCACGTCAGCAAGTGCCATTCGCCTGGTCTCCGGGCTGGAACTCGCCGCAAGCCTGGAACAAGTTCCAGGACGAAGTCGGTGGTCACATCCGCGCTGGCGACCCGGGCACCCGCCTGATCGAAAGCACCGGTGACTCGCTGAACTGGTTCGCCAGCGTTCCGCGTCCGTTCAACCCGGCCCAGGGTACCTGGCAGGTCGTGCCGTTCTTCCACCTGTTCGGCAGCGAAGAGAACTCTTCGAAAGCCGCTCCGGTCCAGGAACGCATTCCGGCCGCCTACGTTGCACTGGCCAAGTCCGAAGCCGACCGTCTGGGTGTCAACGACGGCGCCATGCTGAGCTTGAACGTGGCTGGCCAGACCCTGCGTCTGCCACTGCGCATCAACGAAGAACTGAGCGCAGGTCTGGTTGCACTGCCTGCGGGCATCGCCGGCATCCCGCCGGCGATCTTTGGCAAATCCGTTGACGGTCTGCAGGAGGCAGCTCAATGACCTGGTTCACTCCTGAAGTGATCGACATCATCATCGCCGTCCTCAAGGCCGTGGTGATTCTGCTTGCCGTGGTGGTCTGCGGCGCCCTGCTCAGCTGGGTCGAGCGTCGTCTGCTCGCCCTCTGGCAGGACCGTTACGGTCCGAACCGTGTCGGTCCGTTCGGTGCGTTCCAGATCGCCGCCGACATGATCAAGATGTTCTTCAAGGAAGACTGGACCCCGCCGTTCGCCGACAAGATGATCTTCACCCTGGCACCGGTCGTGGCCATGAGCGCCCTGCTGATTGCCTTCGCGATCATCCCGATCACCCCGACCTGGGGTGTGGCGGATCTGAACATCGGTATCCTGTTCTTCTTCGCCATGGCCGGTCTGTCGGTCTACGCGGTGCTGTTCGCCGGCTGGTCGAGCAACAACAAGTTCGCCCTGCTGGGCAGCTTGCGTGCCTCGGCGCAGACCGTGTCGTACGAAGTGTTCATGGGCCTGTCGCTGATGGGCATCGTGATCCAGGTCGGCTCGTTCAACATGCGCGACATCGTCGACTACCAGGCTCAGCACCTGTGGTTCATCATCCCGCAGATCTTCGGTTTCCTGACCTTCTTCATCGCCGGCGTCGCCGTGACTCACCGTCACCCGTTCGACCAGCCGGAAGCGGAACAGGAACTGGCCGACGGTTACCACATTGAATACGCCGGCATGAAATGGGGCATGTTCTTCGTGGGCGAGTACATCGGCATCGTGCTGATCTCCGCCTTGCTGGTGACCCTGTTCTTCGGTGGCTGGCACGGTCCGTTCGGCATCCTGCCGCAGATCCCGTTCATCTGGTTCGCACTGAAAACCGGTTTCTTCATCATGCTGTTCATCCTGCTGCGCGCTTCGATTCCGCGCCCACGGTATGACCAAGTGATGGATTTCAGCTGGAAGTTCTGCCTGCCGCTGACCCTCGTCAACATGCTGGTGACCGCTGCGATCGTGTTGCTCAACACGCCCGCCGTCGCGGCTCAGTGAGGATAGAGAATCATGAAGTACATTTTTGACATCGTGCATGGCCTCTACACCCAGCTTCGCAGCCTGGTGATGATTTTCGGCCACGCCTTCCGCAAGCGCGACACGCTGCAGTACCCGGAAGAACCGGTCTACCTGCCGCCGCGCTATCGTGGCCGTATCGTCCTGACCCGCGACCCCGACGGCGAAGAGCGTTGCGTAGCCTGCAACCTGTGCGCCGTGGCTTGCCCGGTCGGTTGCATCTCGCTGCAGAAAGCTGAAACAGAAGACGGTCGCTGGTACCCGGACTTCTTCCGCATCAACTTCTCGCGCTGCATTTTCTGCGGCCTCTGCGAGGAAGCCTGCCCGACCACCGCGATCCAGCTGACGCCGGATTTCGAAATGGCCGAGTTCAAACGTCAGGACCTGGTTTACGAGAAAGAAGATCTGCTGATCTCCGGCCCCGGCAAAAACCCTGATTACAACTTCTATCGTGTTGCAGGTATGGCGATTGCCGGGAAGCCGAAAGGCACCGCGCAGAACGAAGCCGAACCGATCAACGTGAAGAGCTTGCTGCCTTAAGGAAGAAAGATGGAATTCGCTTTCTATTTCGCATCGGGTATCGCTGTGGTGTCCACGCTCCGCGTGATCACCAACACCAACCCTGTGCACGCCCTGCTCTACCTGATCATTTCACTGATCGCCGTGGCCATGACGTTCTTCGCCCTCGGCGCACCGTTTGCCGGTGTCCTGGAAGTGATCGCCTACGCTGGCGCCATCATGGTGCTGTTCGTGTTCGTGGTGATGATGCTGAATCTGGGCCCGGCCTCGGTTCAGCAGGAGCGCGTCTGGCTCAAGCCCGGTATCTGGGGCGGCCCGGTCGCCCTCGCCGCGCTGCTGCTGGTTGAACTGCTGTATGTGCTGTTCTCCCACCAGAGCGGTCAGGCTGTCGGCCACACCACCGTAGACGCCAAGGCCGTGGGCATCAGCCTGTTCGGTCCTTACCTGCTGGTGGTCGAACTCGCCTCGATGCTGCTGCTCGCCGCAGCCGTCACGGCATTCCACTTGGGCCGCAACGAAGCCAAGGAGCAATGACGATGCCTGCTATCCCTATGGAGCATGGTCTGGCGGTCGCCGGCATCCTGTTCTGCCTCGGTCTGGTCGGCCTGATGGTCCGCCGCAACATTCTCTTCGTGCTGATGAGCCTGGAAGTCATGATGAATGCCTCCGCACTGGCGTTCATCGTTGCCGGCAGCCGCTGGGCGCAGCCGGATGGACAGATAATGTTCATCCTGGTGATCAGCCTTGCAGCCGCCGAGGCCAGTATTGGCCTGGCGATTCTGTTGCAGCTGTATCGCCGCTTCCACACGCTCGATATCGACGCTGCCAGTGAGATGCGCGGATGAACCTACTCTTTCTGACTTTCGTATTCCCTCTCATTGGTTTCCTGCTGCTGTCGTTCTCCCGTGGACGCATCTCGGAAAACCTCGCGGCCCTGATCGGCGTCGGCTCCATCGGCCTGTCGGCGATCGTCACCGCTTACGTGATCTGGCAATTCAACGTCGCCCCGCCGGAAGGCGGTCACTACACCCAGGTGTTGTGGCAGTGGATGGCAGTGGAAGGCTTCACGCCGAACTTCGCCCTGTACCTGGATGGTCTGTCCGTGACCATGCTCGGTGTGGTGGTTGGCGTCGGCTTCCTGATTCACCTGTTCGCTTCCTGGTACATGCGCGGTGAAAACGGCTACTCGCGTTTCTTCGCTTATACCAACCTGTTTATCGCCAGCATGCTGTTCCTGATCCTGGGCGATAACCTGTTGTTCCTGTACTTCGGTTGGGAAGGCGTAGGCCTGTGCTCGTACCTGTTGATCGGTTTCTACTACAGCAACCGCAACAACGGTAACGCCGCACTCAAAGCCTTCATCGTGACCCGTATCGGTGACGTGTTCATGGCCATCGGCCTGTTCATTCTGTTTGCCCAGTTGGGCACGCTGAACGTTCAGGAACTGCTGGTGCTGGCACCGCAGAAATTCCAGGCTGGCGACACCTGGATGGTTCTGGCGACTCTGATGCTGCTCGGTGGTGCTGTCGGTAAATCCGCGCAGCTGCCACTGCAAACCTGGCTGGCGGATGCGATGGCCGGTCCTACCCCGGTTTCGGCTCTGATCCACGCCGCGACCATGGTGACCGCCGGTGTCTACCTGATCGCCCGTACCCACGGCCTGTTCACCCTGGCGCCGGAAATCCTGCACCTGGTCGGCATCGTTGGTGGCGTGACGCTGGTCCTGGCCGGTTTCGCAGCCCTGGTTCAGACCGACATCAAACGTATCCTCGCCTACTCGACCATGAGCCAGATCGGCTACATGTTCCTGGCCCTGGGCGTTGGCGCCTGGGACGGCGCGATCTTCCACCTGATGACCCACGCCTTCTTCAAGGCCCTGCTGTTCCTTGCTTCCGGTGCGGTGATCGTTGCCTGCCACCACGAGCAGAACATCTTCAAGATGGGTGGCCTGTGGAAGAAACTGCCGCTGGCCTACGCCAGCTTCATCGTCGGCGGTGCGGCCCTGGCGGCCCTGCCACTGGTGACCGCAGGCTTCTACTCCAAGGACGAAATCCTCTGGGAAGCGTTTGCCAGCGGTAACCACGGTCTGCTCTACGCAGGTCTGGTCGGCGCGTTCATGACCTCGCTCTACACCTTCCGCCTGATCTTCATCGCGTTCCACGGTGAAGCGAAGACCGAAGCCCACGCCGGTCACGGCATTGCCCACTGGCTGCCACTGTCGGTGCTGATCGTGCTGTCGACTTTCGTCGGCGCCATGATCGTTCCGCCACTGCATGGCGTGCTGCCACAAAGCGTCGGCCATGCCGGCGGCGAAGCCAAGCACAGCCTGGAAATCGCTTCGGGCGCCATCGCCCTGGCCGGTATCCTGCTGTCCGCGCTGCTGTTCCTGGGCAAGCGTCGCTTCGTGACCGCCGTCGCCAACAGCGGCATCGGCCGTATCCTGTCGGCCTGGTGGTTCGCTGCCTGGGGCTTCGACTGGATCTACGACAAACTGTTCGTCAAGCCATACCTGGCGATCAGCCACATCCTGCGCAAAGACCCGCTCGACCAGACCATCGGTCTGATCCCGCGCATGGCCAAAGGCGGTCACACCGCCCTGAGCCGTACCGAGACCGGTCAACTGCGTTGGTATGCCGCCTCGATGGCTGCTGGTGCCGTGCTGGTAATTGGCGCCGTCGTGCTGGTAGCGGTCTGATATGAACCTTGCGAACTTGCGAAAGGAATTGAGCCCGTCATGATTCTGCCTTGGCTAATCCTGATCCCCTTCATCGGCGGCCTGCTGTGCTGGATGGGTGAGCGCTTCGGCGCCACCCTCCCCCGCTGGATTGCGCTGTTGACCATGTCCCTGGAACTCGCTCTCGGCCTCTGGCTGTGGGCCCATGGCGACTATTCGTTTGCTCCGGCACCGGGTGCCGATCCGACCTGGGTGATTGAATTCAAACACGTCTGGATCCAGCGCTTCGGCATCAATGTGCACCTGGCCCTCGACGGCCTGTCACTGTTGATGATCCTGCTGACCGGTCTGCTGGGTGTCCTCTCGGTACTCTGCTCGTGGAAAGAGATTCAACGTCACGTTGGCTTCTTCCACCTGAACCTGATGTGGATTCTGGGCGGCGTCGTCGGCGTGTTCCTCGCCCTCGACCTGTTCATGTTCTTCTTCTTCTGGGAAATGATGCTGGTGCCGATGTACTTCCTCATCGCGCTCTGGGGTCACAGTTCTTCGGACGGCAAGAAAACCCGGATCTACGCGGCGACCAAGTTCTTCATCTTCACTCAGGCTTCCGGCCTGATCATGCTGGTGGCGATCCTGGGTCTGGTACTGGTCAACTTCAACGACACTGGCGTGATTACCTTCAACTACGCCGATCTGTTGAAAACCAAGATGTCGACGACCACCGAGTACATCCTGATGCTCGGCTTCTTCATCGCCTTCGCGGTGAAACTGCCAGTCGTACCGTTCCACTCCTGGTTGCCTGACGCTCACGCCCAGGCGCCGACCGCAGGTTCCGTGGACCTGGCCGGTATCTTGCTGAAAACCGCTGCTTACGGTCTGCTGCGTTTCGCCCTGCCGCTGTTCCCTAACGCTTCGGCCGAGTTCGCGCCGATCGCCATGACCCTGGGTCTGATCGGGATCTTCTACGGTGCGTTCCTGGCGTTCGCGCAAACCGACATCAAGCGTCTGATCGCCTTCTCGTCCGTTTCCCACATGGGCTTCGTACTGATCGGCATCTACTCCGGCAGCCAACTGGCGCTGCAGGGCGCGGTGATGCAGATGCTCGCGCACGGTGTTTCCGCCGCGGCACTGTTTATCCTGAGTGGTCAGCTGTACGAACGCACCCACACCCGCGACATGCGTGAAATGGGTGGCCTGTGGTCGAAGATCGCTTACCTGCCGGCCCTCAGCCTGTTCTTCGCAGCCGCGTCCTTGGGCTTGCCGGGTACCGGTAACTTCGTCGGCGAGTTCCTGATCCTGATCGGCACCTTCTCCTTCGCTCCGTGGATCACCGTGATCGCAACCACCGGCCTGGTGTTCGGTTCGGTTTACTCGCTGATCATGATCCACCGTGCGTACTTCGGTCCGGCCAAATCGGACGCGGTGCTGCATGGCATGGACGGTCGCGAAATGATCATGGTGGTCGGTCTTGCGGTGCTGCTGATTTACCTCGGCGTCTACCCGCAACCGTTCCTCGATACCTCTGCCGCTACGATGCATGGCGTGCAGCAATGGCTCGGCACCGCCTTCACTCAACTCGCTTCGGCCCGGTAAGAGCGCTATGGAATTCACGATTCAACACTTTATTGCGCTTGCGCCATTGTTGATCACCAGCGCCACGATCATCGTGGTGATGCTGGCTATCGCCTGGCGCCGCAACCACTCCCAGACCTTCCTGCTGTCGGTGGCGGGTCTGAACCTGGCTTTGCTGTCGATCCTGCCGGCCTTGAAAGTCGCGCCACTGGCCGTGACCCCACTGCTGCAGATCGACACCTTCGCCTGCCTGTACATGGCGCTGATCCTGGTCGCCACCCTCGCCTGTGTAACCCTCGCCCACGCCTACCTCGGCGATGGCGGTTCGGGTTACCCGGGCAACCGTGAAGAACTGTACCTGCTGATCCTGATGGCCGCCGCCGGTGGCCTGGTTCTGGTCAGCGCGCAACACCTGGCCGGCTTGTTCATCGGTCTGGAGCTGCTGTCGGTACCGGTCTACGGTCTGGTGGCCTACGCCTTCTTCAACAAGCGTTCGCTGGAAGCCGGCATCAAGTACATGGTGCTGTCGGCGGCCGGTTCCGCGTTCCTGCTGTTCGGTATGGCCCTGCTCTACGCTGACGCCGGCTCCCTGAGCTTCGTCGGCATCGGCCAGGCCCTGGCGGCCACCGGCATGCCGAGCTCGCTGGCGCAACTGGGTCTGGGCATGATGCTGATCGGCCTGGCGTTCAAACTGTCGCTGGTTCCGTTCCACCTCTGGACCCCGGACGTCTACGAAGGTGCTCCGGCACCGGTAGCGGCGTTCCTGGCAACCGCTTCGAAGGTCGCAGTGTTCGCGGTGATGGTGCGTCTGTTCCAGATCTCGCCAGCGGCGAGCAGCGGCGTGCTGAGCAACGTACTGACCATCATCGCCATCGCGTCGATCCTGTTCGGTAACCTGCTGGCCCTGACCCAGAGCAACCTCAAGCGTCTGCTGGGTTACTCGTCCATCGCTCACTTCGGTTACCTGCTGATCGCCCTGGTGGCGAGCAAGGGTCTGGCCGTGGAAGCCATCGGCGTGTACCTGGTCACCTACGTGATCACCAGCCTCGGCGCCTTCGGCGTGATCACCCTGATGTC
Source organism: Pseudomonas sp. REP124 (assembly GCF_020164475.1). Lineage (GTDB taxonomy): Bacteria > Pseudomonadota > Gammaproteobacteria > Pseudomonadales > Pseudomonadaceae > Aquipseudomonas. The sequence continues at coordinate 19,550 of NZ_JAIQWX010000078.1, forward strand.
CTCGCCGTACAACGGTCGTGACGCGGATGCCCTGTACGAATACCGCGGCCTGTTCTGGCGCCGTCCGTACCTGACCGCCGTTCTGACCGTGATGATGCTGTCCCTGGCCGGCATCCCGCTGACCGCGGGCTTCATCGGCAAGTTCTACATCATCGCCACCGGTGTCGAGTCGCACCAATGGTGGCTGGTCGGTTCCCTGGTACTGGGTAGCGCCATCGGCGTGTTCTACTACCTGCGCGTCATGGTCACCCTGTACCTGATCGAACCTAACCTGCGCCGCCACGATGCACAGCTGCACTGGGAACAAAAGGCAGGCGGCGTGATGCTGCTGGCCATCGCTCTCGTAGCGTTCTTCCTCGGTGTGTATCCACAGCCGCTGCTGAACCTTGTTCAGCAATCGGGTCTGGCGGGTTGATCGCCTAGGCACTTTAGGCAGTAAACAGAAACGGCACCTTCGGGTGCCGTTTTTGCGTTTGTAGGATTTGTTACTGCTGCCCTCCCCTCCTTCTGCAATTCCCGAAAGCTCTGGCGAAATTGCTAGTTTCGTCCTACAGCGGAAAATCGATCATTGGGTTTATCGTTTGCGGCTTCAGAATGGAGTAACCAAAAGGAGAGGGAATGATGATACGCGACATCTTCCATGAATTGATGGACGGCCTCGAATCTTTGGCAGAGGACCGCCAACAAACGACTTCAACGCGACCCTATAACGCTAAAACTACCCATATGTCACTCATTTGCTCCGAGGCCCAGTGCGACTTTGCAGGTCAAAAAAATTCTGGCTATATTTGTCCAGAATACGGGAGGCAAATCATGATCATTGTTCCGCTGGCCGAGGCCAAAAACAATTTATCCAAACTGGTCGATGACGCCGCCGCAGGAAAAGTCATCACGATCGCCAAACACGGCCGCCCCCTTGCCCGCCTGGTTCCAGTGGAACGGCCACGCGGTCAACGAATCGGCGCGATGAAAGGCAAACTCGTCCTTGCCGAGGACTTCGATGCGGCGCTGCCAGACGACTTGCTGGATGCCTTCGAAGGGCACCACGCTTGAGGGTCTTGCTGGATACTCATGTTCTGCTCTGGGCATTGGCCGACGATCAGAAGTTATCTGAAAAAGCGCGAATGCTCATAAACAACGCCGCAGAAATCTACGTCAGCGCCGCGAGTTTCTGGGAAATAGCGATCAAGGTTGGCTTGGGGAAGCTGAGCGTTGATCTGGAAGAAATTCGCCAATACTGCCTCGAGAGTGGATTCATTGAATTGCCGGTTACGTCGGAGCACGCCATAGCGGTGAAGGATCTCGAACCCCATCATCGAGACCCGTTCGACCGACTCATCGTGGCGACCGCCATGACCGAACCCATGAAGCTTCTGACTTCGGACACGATCATGACCAGATACACGCCGTTGGCGATATTGGTTTGATGCACAACAAAGAACGGCACCTCCGGGTGCCGTTTTGCATTTTGGAGGTCCAACAGATCGAACTCTGTGCATCGGTCTGAAGAACCGGAAAACACCACAGGAAAATTCGCTGCACACAACCCGCAAAGGATCATGAAGAGCCTGCCCGCGACGAACGAACTACTCAACAAACAGAAATTTCATACAGGTCATTTAACCCGTTAGCCGAAGCAAAAGGCTCGCTGACTCCCACAACGTCCGAAATTGTTCAGCCCCGTCGTCAACCACCCATTGATGTGTACATATTTCCACTCACCGGAAACAACGACACTGAAACGTCCAGTCATTTTTGACCACCCCACTTTCAGTTCATACAGTCGCTGCCCCGCCCTCCTGTAGGAGCGAGCTTGAACGCGATGGTCGTCAACGATGACGTTGGGCATCTGGCACCCCGCGGTGCCTCGGCCACCATCGCGAGCAAGCTCGCTCCTACAGAGGGCATTCGTTTTTCAGGGAGTGAAAAATGGTGAACAGCGGCTATTACCCGACCGACGACGGTCATCAGCTCTTTTGGCAACGGTATGGCACGCCGGGTGGCGAACCGATCTTTTTCCTGCATGGCGGACCCGGGGGCTATTGCAATCCGCTGCACCTGGAGCTCTTCGACGAGCGAATGTTTGACATCATCCTGTTCGACCAGCGCGGCTGTGGCCGCTCCATGCCCCCCGGGGAACTGCGGATGAACGACACCGCGCATTGCGTCGAGGACATCGATGGTCTGCGCCGGCACCTGGGCTTCGAAAAAATCAGTCTGCTGGGCGTGTCCTGGGGAAGCTGGTTGGCCGCTCAATACCAGCGGCGCTATCCCGAAGCGGTGCTGAAAACCACGATGATCTCGATCCTCGTACCCTTCGCGGAAAACTTCAGCGCCAGCGACAGAGCCTTGCGTGAAGGCCTGTCGGCAGTACCTCAAGGCACCTGCGCCCCCACTGCCGAAGCGCTGTACCAGATACTGAACAATGGCTGTGACATGCAGCAGAAACAGGCGGCCCTGCATTGGTTGAAGGCGACACTGCACTTGAGCGGGCAATCGATGCCCGACGATGCACTGGAAAAGCTCGCGGACGAAGAAGTGGTGCGCACCATGCGCCTGAAATTGCACTACCACGTGAATCGCTACTTCTTCACACGTGCAGACGAAACGCTCTCACTCAATGACAACACGGAAGTGATTCAGAGCATTGGCGACGGTCTCGGCATGGCCAGCGTTCGTTGGCTACGCCAGCGCCATCCACTGCGGTGCCGTCTGCTGCGTGCCGGAAACAATGCGCTGGAACCCGGCACACTCAAAGCCGTGCGCCAATCGCTGAAACGCAAAATTGTCCCTTAAAGAAAACGGCACCCGAAGGTGCCGTTCCACTTTGTCACTGAGAGCCTTATTTACGCGCCTCCGCCCACGACTTCAGCAGCTCGTTGTAGCCCACGGTTTCGCCCTGAGGCTTCTCGTTAGCCAGTTTCGGCTTCGGTGCGCCCGGCTGGTCGAACCAGTATTGTGCGTCGCGCTCCGGATTCATTTTCGGCGCGCAGGTGGCCTGTGCCTTCGAACGTTCCAGACGGGTCATGATCGCGTCCTGATCCTTGGCCAGTCCGTCCAGTGCCTGTTGCGGGGTTTTCTCGCCGCTTGCAGCTTCGGCGATATGGCTCCACCACAGTTGCGCCAGACGTGGATAGTCCGGCACGTTGGTCCCGGTCGGAGACCATTGCACACGGGCCGGGCTGCGGTAGAACTCAACAAGACCACCGAGTTTCGGTGCCAGGTCGGTCATTGCCTGGGAGTTGATGTCCGACTCGCGGATCGGCGTCAGGCCGACGATGGTTTTCTTCAGCGAAACGGTTTTCGACGTCACGAACTGCGCGTACAGCCAGGCCGCGAGTTTCTGTTTCTCAGGCGTGGACTTCATGAAGGTCCAGGAACCCACGTCCTGATACCCAAGCTTCATGCCCTCTTCCCAGTAAGGTCCCTTCGGCGAAGGCGCCATGCGCCATTTCGGCGTGCCATCGGCATTCATCACCGCCAGGCCAGGCTTGGTCATGTCGGCAGTGAACGCGGTGTACCAGAAGATCTGCTGGGCGATGTTGCCCTGGGACGGTACCGGACCCGATTCGGAGAAGGTCATGCCTGCCGCTTCCGGTGGCGCGTACTTCTTCAGCCAGTCGACGTATTTGGTGGTGGCGAACACCGCCGCCGGACCGTTGGTGTCGCCACCGCGGGTCACGCTGGAACCTACCGGATGGCAGTCCTCCACGCGGATGCCCCACTCGTCCACCGGCAAGCCGTTGGGGATGCCCTTGTCGCCGCCACCGGCCATGGAGAACCAGGCATCGGTGAAGCGCCAGCCCAGGGACGGGTCTTTCTTGCCGTAGTCCATGTGCCCGTAGACACGCTTGCCGTCGATTTCCTTGACGTCTTCGCTGAAGAACTTGGCGATATCTTCATAGGCCGACCAGTTGATCGGCACGCCCAGCTCGTAGCCGTACTTCTCCTTGAACTTGGCCTTGAGGTCCGGACGTTCGAACCAGTCGGCACGGAACCAATACAGGTTGGCGAACTGCTGGTCAGGCAATTGATAGATCTTGCCGTCGGGCGCGGTGGTGAAGGAGATACCGATGAAGTCCTTGATATCCAGGGTCGGCGAGGTGAAGTTCTTGCCTTCGTTGGCCATCAGGTCGGTGATCGATTCGGTCTTGCCGTAGCGGAAGTGCGTACCGATCAGGTCCGAGTCGTTGACCCAGCCGTCATAGATGTTCTTGTCCGACTGCATCACCGTCTGCATCTTTTCCACCACGTCGCCTTCCTGCAGCAGATCGTGGGTCAGCTTGATCCCGGTGATTTCACTGAACGCCTTGGCCAGGACCTTGGACTCGTACTCGTGGGTGGCGATGGTTTCCGACACCACCTTGATGTTCATCCCGCGGAACGGTTCGGCCGCCTTGATGAACCACTTCAGTTCTTCCAGCTGTTGATCGGCCGTCAGCGTGGACGGCTTGAATTCGCTTCCAATCCATTTCTTCGCAGCATCTTCGTAAGCATCGGCCCAGGCCGAAGCGCTCAAACCGCTGAGTGCCAGCAGGGCTGCCAATGAAATGCTATGTCGCAGCTTATTGTTTTTGTCGAACATAGAGACCTCCTGTTTAATTTTCGGAGCAACATTGCCGAGCGATTCGACTAGCCCCAACGCATCACCACCAACAGCCACACCAGGGACAACGCGAACGCTACCCAGATGCTCCAGTCGGTCACGCCGATTACCAGCAAATGCAGGTAGGCGCTGCCGAGAAGACCGATAAACAAGCGATCGCCACGAGTGGTGGCAATCGGCAGAAAACCTCGCCGAAGGACGCTCGGCGATCGCAACTCCCAGGTGGTCATGACCACCAGGATCAAACCGATCACGCAGAAAAATGCCGCCGTCGGGACGGTCCAGCTCATCCATTCCATCATCAGTTCCTCATACCCGGCCCAGGGCAAAGCCCTTGGCCACATGGTTGCGAACAAACCAGATCACCAGCATGCCCGGCAGAATGGTCAGCACCCCCGCCGCCGCCAGCACGCCCCAGTCGATACCGGAGGCCGAGACGGTGCGGGTCATCACCGCCGCGATCGGTTTGGCGTTGACCGACGTCAAGGTGCGCGCCAGCAGCAGTTCGACCCAGGAAAACATGAAGCAGAAAAACGCCGTCACGCCGATGCCGGAGCCGATCAGGGGGATGAAAATCTTCACGAAGAACTTGGGGAAACTGTAGCCGTCGATGTAGGCCGTTTCGTCGATTTCTTTCGGAACGCCAGACATGAAGCCTTCGAGAATCCACACCGCCAAAGGGACGTTGAACAGGCAGTGCGCCAGTGCCACGGCGATGTGGGTGTCGAACAGACCGATCGAGGAATACAGCTGGAAGAACGGCAGCAGGAACACTGCCGGCGGTGCCATGCGGTTGGTCAGCAGCCAGAAGAACAGGTGCTTGTCACCCAGGAAGCGGTAGCGCGAAAACGCATAGGCCGCCGGCAACGCCACGGTCAGGGAAATGATCGTGTTCAGCGTCACGTAGTACGCCGAGTTGATGTAACCGTTGTACCAGCTCGGATCGGTGAAGATCACCTTGTAGTTCGCCAAGGTGAAATCCTGTGGGAAAAGTGTCAATCCGCCGAGGATTTCGGTGTTGCTCTTGAAGGACATGTTCAACAGCCAGTAGATCGGCACCAGCACGAACAGAATGTACAGCAGCAGTGGAATCAGCTTTCTCTTGCTCATGGCGCGGGCCTCAACGGTTGGCGTCAGAGTGAGTCATGGCGGTGTAGAACAGCCAGGACACCAACAGGATGATCAGGAAGTACACCAGCGAAAACGCTGCCGCCGGCCCCAGGTCGAATTGGCCTACAGCCATTTGGGTAAGGGTCTGGCTGAGGAAGGTCGTGGCGTTGCCCGGCCCGCCGCCGGTCAGCACGAACGGCTCGGTGTAGATCATGAAACTGTCCATGAAGCGCAGCATCACCGCGATCAGCAGTACGCTCTTGAGCTTGGGCAACTGGATGTGCCGGAACACCGCCCAGGCCGAGGCCCGGTCGATTCGCGCCGCCTGGTAGTACACGTCCGGAATGGCTCGCAGGCCCGAGAAGCACAACAGCGCCACCAGCGACGTCCAGTGCCAGACGTCCATCACCAGCACCGTGACCCAGGCGTCCATGGTGTTGGCCGCATAGTTGTAGCTGATGCCCATGCCGTTGAGCGCCGAACCGAGCAGGCCGATGTCGGCGCGACCGAAGATCTGCCAGATGGTGCCGACCACGTTCCACGGGATCAGCAGCGGGATCGCCATAACGATCAGCACCAACGACGACCAGCGGCCCTTGGTCGGCATGGTCAGTGCGATGGCGATCCCCAGGGGAATTTCGATCAGCAGCACGCAGGCCGAATAGATGAACTGACGCAGCAGCGAGTCATGCAGGCGCGGGTCGAGCAGCACCTGCTTGTACCAGTCGGCGCCGACGAAGTAGCGGCTGGACTGGTCGAAGATGTCCTGCACCGAATAGTTGACCACGGTCATCATCGGGATCACCGCACTGAACGCCACCAGCAGGAACACCGGCAACACCAGCCACCAGGCCTTGTTGTTCTGCACCTTGTTCATGGCTGCACCTCCCCGATCGCTTGCGTTTGCAGCAGGAACTCGTCGGCATAGACCATCAGCCACTGCGCCGGAAAACTGATGTAGGCCGTGCCTTCGGGCACCGGTTTGTCTTCGGCCAGGCGGACCTTGAGCGGCACACCGTCGAGATTGAGGGTCATGATCTTGTAGGTGCCCAGGTCTTCGACGTGTACGACTTTTGCCTGCAGCGCGTCTTCGAAGGGTTCTTCCCACACATGGACGAACTCGGGGCGAATGCCGACTTTCAGGGTTTGCCAGGTGGTCTCGGCGATGCGCTTCTGCATGGCCTCCGACAACGGCAGATGAGTCGAGGCAAAACCGACACCGCCCGGTTGCGGCTGCACGTCGATCAGGTTCATGCCGGGGCTGCCGATGAAGTAGCCGACGAAGGTATGGCTCGGCCGCTCGAACAATTCCCGCGGCGTACCGAACTGCACGATTTGCCCGCCGTACATCACCGCGATCTTGTCGGCGAAGGTCGAGGCCTCCAGCTGATCGTGGGTGACGTAGACCATGGTGATGTTGAACTGCTCGTGGATCTGCTTGAGCTTGCGCCGCAGCTTCCACTTCAGGTGCGGGTCGATCACCGTCAGCGGCTCGTCGAACAGGATCGCCGACACGTCGTCACGCACCAGGCCACGGCCCATGGAGACTTTCTGTTTTTCGTCGGCGGTGAGGTTGCGGGCCTTTTTGTTCAGCAGGTTCTGCAGGTCGAGGACTTCGGCGATTTCCTGGACCTTGGTGTGAATTTTCGCCTCGGCCATGCCCTGGTTGCGCAACGGAAAAGCCAGGTTGTCGAACACCGTCATGGTGTCGTAGACCACCGGGAACTGGAAAACCTGGGCGATGTTGCGCTTCTCCGGCGTCAGGTCGTTGACCGCCTTGCCGTCGAACAGCACATGGCCCTGGGATGGGCTGAGCAGGCCGGAAATGATGTTGAGCAAGGTCGACTTGCCGCAGCCCGACGGGCCGAGCAAGGCAAACGCGCCGCCCTGCTCCCAGATGTGGTCCATCTCGCGGATCGCGTAATCCTCAGGGCCACTCGGCGTGCTGGTGTAGCTGTGGGCGAGGTTCTGCAAACGGATTTCGGCCATCAGGCAACCCTCGCGACACGCCGGCCCGGCGCCTGAACCAGGCGCCCCTGCGTATCGAACACAAACAGTTTATGGGTCGGGATGTAGATGCGGATCGGCGCATCGACGTCGTATTCGTGAACGCCGGGCAGGTGCAGCACCAGCAGGAAATGCTCGTTGCGCACGTGCAGAAAGGTTTCCGAGCCGCTGATTTCGGCGACTTCGACAGTCACCGCCAGTTCCAGGTCGTCGTCGTTGCTCGGCACCAGCGAGATATGGCTGGGGCGCACGCCGAAGCGGAATTCGCCTTCGCCCACGGGCCGTAAGTCGACGTTCAACGGGAAGTGAACGAAATTGGCGAAGCTCACTTCGTTGCCGGCGATACGCCCGGGCATCAGATTGATCGGCGGCTCGGAGAACAACTCAGCCGCAAGTACCGTCTGTGGTTGGTGATAGACGGAAGAAGATTGGCCGCTCTGAATCACCCGGCCTTCGTGAAGAATGGTGGTGGTACCGCCCAGGGCCAGCGCTTCGTTCGGCTCGGTGGTGGCGTAGATGGCGATGGTGTGGCGCGCCTTGAACAGCTCGCGCATTTCCTGGCGCAGCTCTTCGCGCAGCTTGTAGTCGAGGTTGACCAGAGGCTCATCGAACAGGATCAGTTCGGCATCCTTGACCAGCGCCCGGGCCATGGCCGTGCGCTGTTGCTGGCCGCCGGAGAGTTCCAGGGGGTAGCGCTTGAGGAATTTCTCGATGCGCAACATCTTCGCGGTTTCCAGCACCTTGCTCTGGATCTGCTCGTTGGACACACCGGCCTGGCGTAGCGGCGAGGCGATGTTCTCGAAGACGGTCATGGTCGGGTAATTGATGAACTGCTGATAGACCATCGACACATTGCGCAGACGCACCGGGCGCTGGGTGACATCGACGCCGTTCATCAGCACGCGACCACTGTCGGGCTTGTCCAGCCCGGCCATCAGGCGCATGAGACTGGTCTTGCCGGACAGCGTACGTCCCAGCAAAACGTTGAAAGATCCGGGTTCGAAACTGAGGCACGCATCGTCAATCCAGGTCTGGCCCTCGACGGTGCGGCTGACATGCTCCAGGGTTAATGACATGGCTCGGCCTTTTTTATTTTTTGGAGTCAAGCGACCGGAGCTAGATAGCGACATTCGTGCCAGAAATCGCATGTTATTGATAAAGCTGAAGATTATTGAAAATTAAGGGCGATTGGCTTTCGATGCTGAACACAAATGAACAGTTGGGACTGAACAACTGAACACTTCGGCGATTGACAATGAACATTAGTGAACAACACTCTACAGACTGTTCAGTTGCTTGTAGGAGCACGGCTTGCCGGCGAAGGCG
>NZ_JAIQWX010000079.1 GCF_020164475.1 Pseudomonas sp. REP124
TATACATGGCTGAGGTTTATTTAACCGCCGAAACACGCCACACCTTGTTCCCCACATCATCGGCCACCAGCAGGTCTCCCTGCTGGTCGATCACTACGCCTACTGGCCGACCCATTGCCTCCTCCTTGTCATTGAGGAAGCCCGTCAACACATCAACCGGTTGCCCCACCGGTTTACCGGCACTGAACGGCACGAAGATCACTTTGTAGCCACTGTGCGGCTTGCGGTTCCAGGAGCCGTGCTGGCCGATGAAAGCGCCTTCCTTGAATTGCGCCGGCAGGCGATTGTTTTCGGCGAAGGTCAGGCCCAGCGATGCAGTATGCGGGCCGACCGCGTAGTCGGGGGCGATGGCTTTGGCCACCAGTTGCGGATTCTGTGGTTCGACCCGCACGTCGACATGCTGGCCGTAATAGCTGAACGGCCAGCCATAAAACCCGCCGTCCTTCACCGAGGTGATGTAGTCGGGCACCAGGTCGCTGCCGATTTCATCCCGTTCATTGACCGCGGTCCACAGCGCGCCGGTCGACGGTTCCCAGGCCAGGCCGTTTGGGTTGCGAATCCCCGAGGCGAAGATGCGGTGGTTGCCGGTGGCGCGATCCACTTCCCAGATCGCCGCGCGGCCTTCTTCCTTGTCCAGACCGTTCTCGCCGACGTTGCTGTTGGAGCCCACAGTAACGTAGAGCTTGCTGCCGTCCTTGCTGGCGATGACGTTTTTCGTCCAGTGGTGATTCAGCGTACCACCCGGCAGATCCACCACCTTGATGGGCGGGGACTTGATCTCGGTGGCGCCGTTTTCATAGTGAAAGCGCAGCAGGCGATCGGTGTCGGCGACGTACAGGTCGTTGCCCACCAGGGTCATGCCGAAAGGTGAATTGAGATTTTCCAGGAACACCGTCCGGGTTTCGGCGATGCCGTCGTGGTCGCTGTCGCGCAGCAGGGTGATACGGTTCGGGCTTGGCGTTCCGGCACCGGCGCGGCCCATGACTTTCTTGGTGATCCAGCCCTTGATGCCCTTGTTGTCATCGGGCTTGGGCGGAGCGTTGGTTTCGGCCACCAGTATGTCGCCGTTGGGGAGTACATAAAGCCAGCGCGGATGATCGAGGCCGTCGGCGAAGGCGGCGACCTGGGTGCCGCTGGCAGCCACCGGTTTTGAGCCGTCCGGCCAACCGATGGCCGGGGCGATGTTCATGGTCGGAAACAGGGTCTTGTTCGGTTCCGGCAGCTTCGGCGCGGGGCCGGTGCCATCCGAGACTTGCAGGCTGGAGGTTTCACCGCAGGCGACGAGCCCGCAGGCGAAACCGAGGACGAGAACGAGCTGGGGCTTGCGCATGCTGACCTTCCCTATGAATGCAGTGACCTGTTCAGTAGAGAAGCTTCGTTGCGCGATGGTTCAACCGGTCAGCCGTGCGCTTCCTTGAGCAGCATGGCGATGCCGGGGTGATAGTGGCCCGCTTCGTTGTGCAACTTGCGATAGGCGTAGGGGAAATACCAGGCCACGGCGCAGGTGTGTTCCTTTTGCAGGTCGTCGACCATGTCCTGCAATTCTTCGGGGCTGGCGCTGTGCTGGGTTTTCTGTGGCGCGACGAACAGGCAGCCGAGTTTCAGGTCGCTGGCGTAGCTGATCCGTTTCGCACTGGTGGTGATGTCGTGCAGCGGTTGGCTCAGGTTCAGGTTGTTGACCCGCGGCCAGCGTTGCGTCGCCTGCAGCCACGCGCGGGCTTCGGGCGTGGCGATGAACAGGTCCGCGCGACCGTTGCGCTCGCCGTCTTCGATCTGCTTGCGGGTGGGCGATTGTTCCAGGGTGATGATCTCGGCCATCCACGCAGCCGCGCTGAGCAAACCGAGATTGGCTTTTTCATCGAGCCAGTAGGGCGTTTCACTGTCGCCACGGATGGCGTTGTAGCGATCGATACAGTCAAACCAGCGTTCCAGCACCGGGCGCAGGAATTCCAGCTTCGGATTGCTGATGATCATGCCTTGCATGGGGCTCACCTTTTTATTTTGGTGTGAATTGCCGTGAGTTATGGCTCTTTGATATCACTGCTGACAGTGTGGCACAAGATTGGCGTCAGAATATTGAGCAGCAGTCGATATTCCGGAATCAGGCCCCCGGCTTTAATTGACGCTCCACCCCCAACCCTCTAACCTTCGCCGCTTGTTTCAGGTGCTCTGTGGTCATGGCCGACAGAGTGAAACAGGGAAGCCGGTGAGTGGCCGATGCGATGCATCGAGGTCCGCGATCCCGGCGCTGCCCCCGCAACGGTAAATGAGTGAAAGCTGCGCCTTGAGCCACTGTGTCGACGACACGGGAAGGCGCGCAGCCGGGCTGCGAGCCGCTCATGAGCCCGGAGACCGGCCTGATCCATCCAGATGGCATCACGGTGGGCGATGCCAGGCTTCCCGCTATCTATTCTTTTGCCTGCCCGCCGTTATTCCTGCCTCAACGGAGAGCTCCCCCATGACCGAATCTTCTGATCGTGACGAACGTCATCTGGCGCGCATGCTGCGCAAAAAAGCCGTGATCGACGAACGTATCGCCAACTCCCCCAACGAATGCGGCCTGCTGCTGGTGCTGACCGGCAACGGCAAGGGCAAGAGCAGCTCGGCATTCGGCATGCTCGCGCGCTCCATGGGTCATGGCATGCAGTGCGGCGTGGTGCAGTTCATCAAGGGCCGCAACAGCACCGGCGAAGAATTGTTCTTCCGTCGTTTTCCCGAGCAAGTGCGCTTCCACGTGATGGGCGAGGGCTTCACCTGGGAAACCCAGGACCGCCAGCGTGACATCGCCGCCGCCGAAGCGGCCTGGGCGGTGTCCCAGGAACTGCTGCGCGATCCGTCCATCGGCCTGGTGGTGCTGGACGAACTGAACATCGCCCTCAAGCACGGCTATCTGGATCTTGATCAAGTCCTCAGCGATTTGCAGGCCCGCCCGCCCATGCAGCATGTGGTAGTGACCGGTCGCGGCGCCAAGCCGGAAATGATCGAACTGGCCGACACCGTCACCGAGATGGGCATGATCAAGCACGCCTTCCAGGCCGGGATCAAAGCGCAGAAAGGCGTCGAACTGTGAATTCACCTCGTCATTGCCCGGCGGTGCTCATCGCCGCGCCGGCTTCCGGTCAGGGCAAGACCACCGTCACCGCCGCGCTGGCCCGTTTGCACCGCAATCAGGGGCGCAAGGTTCGTGTATTCAAATGCGGCCCGGACTTTCTCGACCCGATGATTCTCGAGCGCGCCAGCGGTGCGCCGGTTTATCAGCTGGACATGTGGATGGTCGGTGAGCAGGAAAGCCGGCGCCTGTTGTGGGAAGCCGCCGGCGAAGCCGATTTGATTTTGATCGAAGGGGTGATGGGTCTGTTTGACGGCACGCCATCCAGCGCTGATCTTGCACGGCATTTTGGCGTGCCGGTCCTCGGCGTGATCGACGGCACCGCCATGGCCCAGACCTTTGGCGCGCTGGCCCTGGGCTTGGCGCGTTATCAGCCGGACCTGCCGTTTGCCGGAGTGCTGGCCAACCGCGTCGGCACCTTGCGTCACGCGCAGTTGCTGGAAGGCAGCCTGACCGAGGGTCTGCGTTGGTACGGCGCCTTGTCCCGGGAAACCGGAATCGAACTGCCGAGCCGGCATCTGGGGCTGGTGCAGGCCAGCGAATTGAACGATCTCGATGTTCGCCTGGATGCCGCCGCCGATGCTTTGGCCAGCAGTTGCGAAGTCGCGCTGCCGCCGGCGGTGGAGTTTGCCGCGCCGGATGTCATCGCTGCCGAGCCGTTGCTGGCCGGCGTGCGCATTGCCGTGGCCCGCGACGAAGCCTTCGCCTTTACCTATGGCGCCAGTCTCGATTTGCTGCGGGCGATGGGTGCCGAACTGCGGTTTTTCTCGCCGATCCGCGACGCGCAATTGCCCGAGGCCGATAGCCTGTATCTGCCGGGTGGTTATCCGGAGCTGCACCACGTGGCGCTGTCGCAAAACACCTCGATGCTCAACGCCATCCGCGCGCACCATGAGGCGGGCAAACCGTTGCTGGCCGAGTGTGGCGGCATGCTCTATCTGCTCGATTCGCTGACGGATGTCGAAGGCACTCGCGCTGAACTGGTGGGCTTGCTGGCGGGCGACGCGGTGATGCAAAAGCGTCTTGCCGCGCTGGCCTTGCAGGCGGTTGAGCTGCCGGAAGGATCGCTGCGCGGGCACACCTATCACCATTCGCTGACCACCACCGACCTGACCCCGATAGCCCGGGGCCTGAGCCCCAATGGCGGGCGCGGGGCGGAGGCGGTATATCGCGAGGGGCGGATGACGGCCTCGTATGTGCATTTTTATTTTCCGTCCAATCCGTCGGCGGTGGCCGCGTTGTTGGCGCCGTCCTGTGAGGACGCCTTCGCGAGCAAGCCCGCTCCCACAGTAGATAGTGTTCTGCCTGAAGAAATACGAACAAATGTGGGAGCGGGCTTGCTCGCGAAGAGGACATGAGCGACGCCACCTTCTCCGAAGCCGAACGCGCAGCCGTCTACCGAGCCATCGCCGAACGCCGCGACATGCGCCACTTCAGCGGCGGCACGGTCGAGCCCGAACTGCTGCGGCGTCTGCTGGAAGCCGCTCATCAGGCGCCGAGCGTCGGCCTGATGCAGCCCTGGCGTTTCATTCGCATCAGTGACCGCGACCTGCGGGGCAGGATCCGCGATCTGGTGGAAGAAGAACGCATCCGCACCGCCGAAGCCCTCGGCGAGCGCAGTGACCAATTCATGCAACTGAAAGTCGAAGGCATCAACGATTGCGCGGAACTGCTGGTGGCCGCTCTGATGGATGATCGCGAGCGGCACATCTTCGGTCGGCGCACCTTGCCGGAAATGGACATGGCTTCCTTGTCCTGCGCGATCCAGAACCTGTGGCTGGCGTCCCGTGCCGAAGGGCTGGGGATGGGCTGGGTGTCGCTGTTCGAACCGCAAGCCCTGGCCGATTTGCTCGGCCTGCCCGCCGGTGCCAAACCATTGGCGATTTTGTGCCTGGGCCCGGTCGAGGAATTCTATCCGGCGCCGATGCTGGTGCTCGAAGGCTGGGCGCAAGAGCGCCCGCTGAACGAAATGCTGTTTGAAAATTATTGGGGAGTGCGTGCATGAGTGTGGCGTTGTTGAGTGCCGCCGCCGTAGCGCTGGATGCGCTGCTGGGCGAGCCCAAACGCTGGCATCCGCTGGTGGCGTTCGGCCGTTTTGCCGAGCGCATCGAGCAACGTTTCAACGCGGGCGGTCGCGGCTGGCGCAGCCACGGCGTTACGGCGTGGGTAATCGCGGTATTGCCACTGACCTTGCTGGCCACCGCGTTTTCGTGGGCGCCCTATGTCGGCTGGATCGTGGAGATTCTCGCGCTGTATTGTGCCCTGGGCATGCGCAGCCTCGGCGAGCACGTTGAGCCCGTGGCCAAGGCCTTGCGCGGCGGTGATCTTGAAGAAGCACGCAAGCGCGTCAGTTACCTGGTCAGCCGTAAAACCAGCGAGCTGGATGAAACCGCCGTCGCCCGTGCCGCCACCGAGTCGGTGCTGGAGAACGGCAGTGACGCGGTGTTCGCCGCCCTGTTCTGGTTTGCCGTGGCCGGCGCGCCGGGGGTGGTGCTCTATCGTTTGAGCAATACGCTGGATGCGATGTGGGGCTATCGCAACGAGCGCTTCGAGCGTTTCGGTTGGGCGGCGGCGAAGATCGACGACGTCCTCAACTACATTCCCGCGCGTCTGGTGGCGCTGACCTACGCGCTGCTGGGCAAGACCCGTCTGGCGCTGAAATGCTGGCGTACCCAGGGCCCGACCTGGGACAGCCCCAATGCGGGACCGGTGATGGCCGCTGGCGCCGGTGCGCTGGGTGTGGAGCTGGGCGGGCCGGCGATTTATCACGGCGAGCTGCACGAACGTCCGCAACTGGGCGAAGGCGCGCCGGCGGACGCGGACTCCATCGACCGCGGCTGGCAATTGGTCCAGCGCGGGGTATGGTTATGGTTGCTGATTCTCTGCGTGGGAGCTGAGTTCTATGCTTGAACACGGTGGACGATTGCGCAAGGCGGCGCTCGAATACGGCATCGAGGAAGCCGATTGGCTTGATCTGTCCAGCGGTCTGGCGCCCTGGCCGTTTCCGGTTCCCGAGATCCCGTTGCGAGCCTGGGCGCGCCTGCCGGAAACCGACGACGGTTTGGAGCAGGCGGCCTGCGATTACTACGGCACCCTGCAAGCCTTGCCGGTGGCCGGCTCGCAAATGGCCATCCAGTTGCTGCCTCGCCTGCGCCGGGCCGGCAAGGTCGGCGTGCTCTCACCCTGTTACGCCGAACATGCCGAAGCCTGGCGCCGCAACGGCTACATCGTGCGCGAAGTGGTCGAGCAGGAAGTCGACTTCTTCGTCGACAGCCTCGATGTGCTGGTGGTGGTCAATCCGAACAATCCCACGGGCCTGAGCCTGAGCCCCAGCCGCTTGCTCGACTGGCATTCGCGGCTGGCCCAGCGCGGTGGCTGGCTGGTGGTGGACGAGGCGTTCATGGACAACACACCGCAACTGAGCGTGGCGCCATATGCCCATCAGGTCGGGTTGATCGTGCTGCGCTCGTTCGGCAAGTTTTTCGGCCTGGCCGGTGTGCGCCTGGGCTTCGTGCTGGCCGAGCGCAAGCTGCTCAGGCTGCTCGCCGAGCAGGTCGGGCCGTGGGCGGTGAGCGGTCCGACCCGGGTACTGGGCCAGGCTTGCCTGCGTGATCTGGAAGGTCATGCGCGGCAACGGCTGCGTACCGAAGAGGCCAGTGAACGGCTGGCGACGTTGCTCGACCTGCACGGCTTCAAACCCCAGGGCGGTTGCGCCTTGTTCCAGTGGGTGGTGACCGATCGCGCCAAGGAACTGTACGAGTTCATGGCCCGGCGCGGCATTCTCCTGCGCCTGTTTACGCAAACCGGCAGCCTGCGTTTCGGTCTGCCGGGCGACGACACCGATTGGGCGCGTCTGAGCGCTGCCTTCGAGGCCTTTGCCAAGGACGCTTCATGACGACGTTGATGGTGCAAGGCACCACTTCCGATGCGGGCAAAAGCACGCTGGTGACGGCGCTGTGCCGTTGGGCCACGCGTCAGGGTGTGAACGTGGTGCCGTTCAAGCCGCAGAACATGGCGCTCAACAGCGCGGTGACCGCGGACGGCGGCGAGATCGGTCGCGCCCAGGCGGTGCAGGCCCAGGCCGCGTTTCTGGAGCCGCACACCGACATGAACCCGGTGCTGCTCAAACCCAACAGCGACACCGGCGCCCAGGTGATCATCCATGGTCGCGCGGTCACCACCATGAACGCCGTGGCCTATCACGACTACAAGGCCATCGCCATGCAGGCGGTGCTGGCTTCCCATGCGCGGTTGAGCGCGGCCTATCCGCTGGTGATGGTCGAAGGCGCGGGCTCGCCGGCCGAGATCAATCTGCGCGCCGGTGACATCGCCAACATGGGCTTCGCCGAAGCGGTGGACTGCCCGGTGGTGCTGATCGCCGACATCAACCGGGGCGGTGTGTTCGCGCATCTGGTGGGGACGCTGGAACTGCTTTCACCAAGCGAACAGGCGCGGGTCAAGGGCTTCATCATCAACCGTTTTCGTGGCGACATCGCCCTGTTGCAGCCGGGTCTGGACTGGCTGGAACAGCGCACCGGCAAACCGGTGATCGGCGTGCTGCCTTATGTGATGGACTTGCATCTGGAGGCCGAGGACGGCATCGACCAGCGCCAGACCGACAAGGCCGAGCAGGTGCTGAAAGTGGTGGTGCCGGTGCTGCCGCGCATCAGCAACCACACCGATTTCGACCCACTGCGCCTGCATCCGCAAGTCGACCTGCAATTCATCGGCCCTGGCCAGGCGATCCCTCCGGCTGATCTGATCATCCTTCCCGGCTCGAAAAGCGTGCGCAGCGATCTTGCGTATCTGCGGGCCAACGGCTGGGACGCTGCGATCTCCCGACACCTGCGTTACGGCGGCAAAGTGCTGGGGATCTGCGGTGGCCTGCAGATGCTTGGTGAGCAGGTGCACGACCCGCTGGGCCTCGAAGGCGCGCCGGGTTCCAGTGCCGGTTTGGGGCTGCTGGCCTTTGACACGGTGCTCGAGCAGGAGAAACAGTTGCGCAATGTGCGTGGGCGTCTGGCCCTGGAGAACGCTGAAGTCAGTGGCTATGAAATCCATGCCGGCGTGACCACCGGCGTTGCCCTGGAACACGCCGCGGTGCAGCTCGATGACGGGCGTTGCGATGGTGCGCAGAGCCTTGATGGGCAGATTTTCGGCACTTACCTGCATGGCCTGTTCGAATCGCCCGCGGCCTGTGGCGCGCTGTTGCGCTGGGCCGGTTTGCGGGATGTGCAAGAGGTGGATTACCACGGGTTGCGCGAGCGGGATATCGAGCGGTTGGCGGATCTGGTGGAGCAGCATCTGGATACCGGGTTGTTGCGTGAGCTGTGTGGGATATGAGGTGGCTGTGCCGGCCTCATCGCGGGCAAGCCCGCTCCCACAGGTTTTTGAGCTGTACCCAATTTCCTTGACCAACCCGGAACCCCTGTGGGAGCGGGCTTGCCCGCGAAGAGGCCAGTTGCCTCACTACAACTTTTTCAGGATGTCCCCATGCTCCAACTGATCCTCGGCGGCGCCCGCTCCGGCAAGAGTCGCCTGGCCGAAAAGCTCGCCAGCGAAAGCGGCCTGGCCGTCACCTACATCGCCACCAGCCAACCCCTGGACGGTGAGATGAACGAACGGGTCGCCCATCACCGCGCCCGGCGTCCGGCCGAGTGGGGCTTGATCGAAGAACCGGTGCAACTGGCCCGCGTTCTGCGGGATAACGCCCGCGCCGATCACTGCCTGCTGGTCGATTGCCTGACCCTGTGGATGACCAACCTGCTGATGCTCGATGACAATGAGCGCCTCAGCGCCGAGCGCGACGCGCTGCTCGAATGCCTGGCTTCGCTGCCGGGCGAAATCATTTTTGTCAGCAACGAGACCGGAATGGGTGTCGTGCCGCTGGGCGAACTGACTCGCCGCTATGTCGATGAAGCCGGTTGGCTGCATCAAGCCCTCGCCGAGCGCTGTCAGCGAGTCGTCCTGACCGTTGCCGGCCTGCCCCTGACTCTGAAAGGAACTGCGTTATGACTCAATCCTGGTGGCTGCACCCGTGCCAACCGATCGACGCCCAGGCGTTGGAACAGGCGCAGGCCCGGCAACAGCAACTGACCAAACCGGCCGGTTCCCTCGGTCAGCTGGAGTCGGTGGCGGTGCAGTTGGCCGGTTTGCAGGGACAGATCAAGCCAACGCTGGAGCAGGTCTGGATTGCCATCTTTGCCGGCGACCATGGCGTAGTGGCCGAGGGCGTGTCGGCGTTTCCCCAGGAAGTCACCGGGCAGATGCTGCATAACTTCGTCAACGGCGGTGCGGCGATCAGCGTACTGGCGCGGCAGTTGAATGCGTCGCTGGAAGTGGTCGACCTGGGCACGGTCACGCCGTCGTTGAACCTGCCGGGAGTGCGTCATTTGAACGTCGGGCCGGGCACGGCGAATTTTGTCCAGGGCCCGGCGATGACCGTCGCCCAGGGTGAGCTGGCGCTGGCCGGTGGACGTGACAGCGCGCTGCGGGCGAAAGCCGCTGGCGCGCAATTGTTCATCGGAGGCGAGATGGGCATCGGCAACACCACCGCCGCCAGCGCCCTGGCCTGTGCCTTGCTGGAGTGCCCGGTGGTGCACCTGACCGGGCCGGGCACCGGCTTGAATGCGGCGGGCGTGAGCCACAAGGCGCAGGTGATCGAGCGTGCGCTGGCCTTGCATGGTGCTCAGCGTGGCGATGCCCTGCTAACCCTGTTCAACCTGGGCGGTTTCGAGATCGCGGCCTTGGTGGGCGCCTATCTGGCCTGTGCCCAGGAAGGCATCGCCGTGCTGGTGGACGGTTTCATCTGCAGCGTCGCGGCATTGGTTGCGGTGCGCCTGAATCCGCAGTGCCGCCCGTGGCTGTTGTTCGGTCACCGTGGCGCCGAGCCGGGGCATCAACATGTTCTGGAAACCCTGAACGCCGAGCCGCTGCTGGATCTCGGCCTGCGCCTGGGCGAAGGTAGCGGAGCAGCGCTGGCGGTGCCGTTGCTGCGTCTGGCGTGCGACCTGCACGGGCAGATGGCGACGTTCGCCGAAGCTGCGGTCGCGGACCGTCCGGCATGACCTTGCGCCTGGATCTGCTGCGTCACGGTGAGACCGAACTCGGCGGCGGCCTGCGCGGCAGCCTCGATGATGCCTTGACCGAAAAGGGTTGGCAGCAGATGCGCGCGGCGGTGACGGAGCGCGGTCCGTGGGATCGCCTGGTCAGCTCGCCGTTGCAGCGTTGTGCGCGGTTCGCTGAAGAACTCGCCGGGCAACTGGATTTGCCGCTGGAGTTCGACCGGAACCTGCAAGAGCTGCACTTCGGCGCGTGGGAAGGGCAGAGCGCCGCGGCACTGATGGAGACCGATGCCGAGGCCCTGGGCCTGTTCTGGGCCGATCCCTATTCGTTTACCCCGCCCGAGGGCGAGCCGGTGGCTGATTTTGCCGCGCGAGTGCTGGCCGCCGTGTCGCGGGTTCAGGCGGCGTATGTCGGTCAGCGCGTGCTGCTGATCAGCCATGGCGGCGTCATGCGCTTGTTGCTGGCGCAGGCGCGGGGACTGCCCCGTGAACAGTTGCTCAATGTCGAAGTGGGACACGGCGCGCTGGTTTCGCTGGCGGTCGAGGCCGATGGCTCGCTCAGGGAAGTGCTCTGACCATGTTGCCGTTCTGGATCGCCTTGCAGTTTCTCAGCAGCCTGCCGATTCGTCTGCCGGGCATGCCGGCGCCGCAGGAGCTGGGGCGTTCGTTGCTGTTCTATCCGCTGGTTGGGCTGCTGTTCGGCGTGATTCTCTGGGCGCTCAACTGGCTGTTGCTGGGAGCGCCACTGTTCTTGCATGCCGCGTTATTGCTGACGGTTTGGGTACTGCTCAGCGGCGCGCTGCACCTGGATGGCCTGGCCGACAGCGCCGACGCCTGGCTCGGCGGCTTCGGTGACCGCGAACGCACGCTGACCATCATGAAAGACCCACGCAGCGGGCCGATCGCGGTGGTCACGCTGGCGTTGGTGTTGTTGCTCAAATTCTGCGCATTGCTGGCGTTGATCGAGCAGCACAACGCCGTGGGCCTGATCATCGTTCCGCTGTTGGGGCGCAGTGCGTTGCTGGGGTTGTTTCTGACGACGCCCTATGTGCGTCCCGGTGGATTGGGGCAGGCGCTGGCCGACCATCTGCCGCGTCTGGCGGGCAAGCAGGTGCTGGCGGTGAGTGCGCTGGTTTGCGTGCTGATTGCGGGGCTTGCTGGTGCGGTGGCGGTGGTGTTGGCGGTGCTGGTGTTCGTCTGGCTCAGGCAACTGATGATTCGGCGATTGGGCGGCACCACCGGCGACACGGCGGGTGCGCTTCTGGAATTGCTTGAAGTCGCAGTCCTTCTGGGCATTGCCCTGACCCTGTAGGAGCGAGCACGCTCGCGATGGTGGTCAACGATAACGCTGGGCCCCTGACACTCCGCACGTTTCGAATCGTCCGATTACAGGGTTTGCGTGTAACATAAATTTGCAATCCTCCAATCACGGGTATATACACGCACCATGCTCGAATCCCAATGTTTATGCATCAACCTGCGTCGCGCCGCCCGTGGCGTCAGCAGGCACTACGACGGCGCTCTCGATGGCTTCGGGATCAACGTCGCGCAGTATTCTTTGCTGTGCAATCTGCAGCGCCTGGATCAGCCGAGCATTTCCACCCTGGCCGAGGCCATGGGCCTGGATCGCAGCACTCTGGGGCGCAATCTGCGGGTGCTGGAGGGCGAAGGATTAGTGCAAATGGTGGAAGGCGAGGACATGCGCAACCGCATCGTCCAGCTGACCGACGCCGGGGCCGAACGCCTCAAGGCCGCTCTGCCAGCCTGGGAAGCGGCACAACAGCGACTGGCGGAGCGCCTGGGCGCGGAAAAGCGCGAGCTGTTACTGAAGTTGCTGGACGAACTGGCATGAGGCCGGTTCGTTCGATATCAAGCGGGTATATACCCGCGATCGGAGAACAACAATGACATCGATGTGGCGTACATGCGGTTGGGTCTTGCTGGGGAGCGCGCTGATCCTGGCGCTGTCCCTGGGGGTAAGACATGGTTTTGGCCTGTTCCTGGCGCCGATGAGTGCCGAGTTCGGCTGGGGCCGTGAGGTCTTCGCCTTTGCCATCGCCCTGCAAAACCTGATCTGGGGCCTGGCGCAACCCTTCACCGGCGCACTGGCCGACCGTTTCGGCGCGGCGAAAGTGGTGCTCATCGGTGGCGTGCTGTACGCCCTGGGCCTGATTTTCATGGGCATGTCCGATTCGGCGGTGACCCTGTCCCTGAGTGCCGGCCTGTTGATTGGTATCGGCCTGTCGGGCACCTCGTTCTCGGTGATCCTCGGCGTAGTGGGGCGCGCCGTGCCGCCGGAGAAACGCAGCATGGGCATGGGCATCGCCAGTGCCGCAGGTTCCTTCGGCCAGTTCGCCATGTTGCCGGGCACGCTGGGCTTGATCGGCTGGCTCGGCTGGTCCGCCGCGCTGCTGGCGCTGGGCCTTTTGGTGGCGCTGATCGTGCCGCTGGTGAGCATGCTCAAGGACAAGCCGCTGCCGGCGATGGGGCATGAGCAAACGTTGTCCGAAGCCCTGCGCGAAGCCTGCTCCCACTCGGGGTTCTGGCTACTGGCGTTCGGCTTTTTCGTCTGTGGTTTCCAGGTAGTGTTCATCGGCGTGCACCTGCCGTCGTACCTGGTGGATCAGCATCTGCCGGCCAGCGTCGGCACCACGGTGCTGGCCCTGATCGGACTGTTCAACATTTTCGGCACCTACACCGCCGGCTGGCTGGGCGGGCGCATGTCCAAGCCCAAATTGCTCACCGGCCTGTATCTGCTGCGGGCGGTGGTGATCGCCCTGTTCCTGTGGGCACCGGTGACGACGACCAGCGCCTACCTGTTCGGCATGGCCATGGGTTTCCTGTGGCTGTCGACGGTGCCCCTGACTAATGGCACCGTCGCGACCTTGTTCGGTGTACGAAATCTGTCCATGCTCGGAGGCATCGTGTTCCTGTTCCATCAGCTCGGCTCGTTCCTCGGCGGCTGGTTGGGCGGGGTGGTGTACGACCGCACAGGTAGTTATGACTTGATCTGGCAGGTAGCGATTCTCTTGAGCCTGATGGCCGCCGCCCTGAACTGGCCGGTGCGCGAGCGTCCGGTGGCGCGCCTGCAATCGCAGATGAGCGCGACATGAACCGACTCTGGCCACGCATCACCGTCCTGGCGATCTGTGCCTTGCTGTTGGCCCTGGCGTGGTGGGGCTGGCATCAGGGCGGGCTGGCGCTGATGCAGTTGGGCATGAGTATTTGCTAGTGAAGCGTGAGGGCGAGTAACGTCGTCCCTGACGATTCCTTACAAGGAAGCACCGATATGCAGATGCGCTGGTTGGCTGTTCCCGCGTTACTCGTGGCGTTTACCGGATTGGCTCAGGCGGCAGAGTGTCCGGCGTTGTTGCAGGGCTCGTTGCCCAAACTGCGCGCCAATGAATCCATCGACTTGTGCCAGAGTTTCGCCGGCAAGCCGCTGGTGGTGGTCAACACCGCCAGCTTCTGTGGTTTTGCGCCGCAATTCAAAAGCCTCGAGGCGTTGAATCAGCGTTTCAAAGGGGAGGGGCTGGAAGTGATCGGTGTGCCGTCCAACGACTTCAAGCAGGAGTCCAAGGACGGTGCCGAGACGGCCAAGGTTTGCTACGTGAACTACGGCGTGACCTTCACCATGACCGATCCGCAGAAAGTCCGCGGCGATGACGCGACGCATCTGTTCAAGGTGCTGGCCGAGCAGAGCAGTGCGCCGAAGTGGAATTTCTACAAGTACGTGGTGGATCGGCAGGGCAAGGTGATTGCCAATTTCTCCAGCCTCACCAAGCCGGATGATCCGGAGTTCATTGCGGCTGTGGAGAAGGCCTTGGCCTCCAAACCATAACCCGGACCCTGTAGGAGCGAGCACGCTCGCGATGGACTACAGGACGCCGCTGGGTGTCAGGCAGCCCGCGTTATCGTTGACCACCATCGCGAGCATGCTCGCTCCTACAGTAAAGCGGGAAAGCGGGAAGCAAAAAGCCCCGGCTCTGAGGCAGAGCCGGGGCTTTTTTGATTCAGCTGGCGAGCGCTTCACGCTCGCCCGGTTTCATCAGAAGCGGTAAGTAGCACCGACACCGAAACCGTTCGCCCAGTTTTCATACTTGGCGCTGTAGGCCTGGCGGCCATTGTTGTTGTTCACGCGTACGTCCTCTTCCTTCAGGTAGGAGTACGCCACGTCGATGGTCAGGTCGTCGGTCGGGCTCCAGCCGGCACCCAGGCTGAACACGGTACGGTCGCCAGTCGGGATGCGTGGGGAGCGGTTTTCGTTGTTGGTCGGCGACTGGTCGACGGACAGACCGGTTCGCAGTACCCACTGCTTGTTCAGCTGGTAGGAAGCACCGATGGCGTGCGCCCAGGTGTCGTGCCAGTTCTGCTCTTCGGTGATGGTGCCGAAGCCGCGGGCGGCCAGGGCTGCCGGTACACCTTCGTTCTCGACGGAAATCTCTTTCAGGCGGCTCCAGCGAGTCCAGGTGCTGCCTGCGTACAGGGTCCACTGGTCGTTCAGCTGGTGAGTCACGGAGAAGTCGACCGACTCAGGCGTGGTGATGTCCAGGGAAGCGTCGAACTTCTGGTTCGGGTTCTGACCCAGTGCAGCGAGCAGGCCGTAGTTGACCTTGGTGTCGCCATCGAGCTTGTACTTCACTTTCGAGTGATAGGTCAGGCCGACGCGAGTGCTGTCCAGAGCCTGAATCATGATGCCGATGTTGTAACCCAGAGCGGTGTCGTCACCCTTGATCTTGACGTTGCCGTCCGGCGCAGCTGGGTTCAGCGACAGGCTCGATTCCAGTTTACCGTCGATACGGTTGATGGTCGGACCGAAGCCGATCGACACCTTGTCGTTGAACGCGTAGCTGACGGTAGGCTGCAGGGTTACGACCTGAACTTCGCTCTTGCTGCCGAAGTAACGGCCGGCAAAGCCGTTCTCGTAGTCGGTTACCAGGCCGAACGGTGCGTACACACCGAAACCGAATGCCCACTGGTCATCGATTGGCTTGACGTAGTAGCCCATCGGCACGCCCATGAACGGAACCATGTCACCCTTGTTGGTGCCGCCGTTCGGGCTGGAGCTGACATCGCTGATGTCAGTGTGTGCGTCGATGAATGCAGCACCGCCAGTCACTTGTTCGCGTTTCAGGCGAGCCATGCCGGCAGGGTTGCCAAATACGGTGGATGCATCGTCGGCCGAAGAGGAGCGCCCCGCAAAGCCGGTCCCCATACCGCTGATGCTTTGTTCGTTGAGGGCGAAGCCGCTTGCGAAAATCTGAGCAGAGGCCATGGCGACAGCCAGGCTAATGGTAGTTTTGAGCATTACTTTTTTCATTATTAGAACTCCTGGTGATCACCGGGGCGAAAATTACCAACATTTTCGTCCCGGCGCTATAGGCCGAATCGCTTGATTTAGAGCGGTTTTGTAGGACAATCCGACCAGATTCGACGCCCGATATGCGAACTTTGGATCCAGATCCGATCAGCAGGCTACCTGATTCAGCGGTGAAACACAGGCCTGCCATGCGTCGGTAAAGTCCTTGAGGCGTCCTTGGGGCTGGAAGGTCTGGCGCCAGATGCGAGCCATTCCCAACAGATCACCGGCTTCGGGGAGAGGAGTTTTCTGTTCTTCGACCAGCAGCCAGGCGATGGCTGTGGCGTAACGCAGGTTGACGGTCAATTCCAGGTGCGGGCCACTGAGGAAGGCGTGTTGGCTGGCCAGACCACGGACGAGGCTGGCGCGCTCGGGATCGAGCGCCAGGTAATGGTCCCAGAGTGCTTGATGGCGCAGTTCGGCGATGCGGTACAGGCCGTGTCCACGGCGGTCATGCAGCGCTGAACCCAGGGCCGACTGGCTGGCGGCGATCCCCAGCAGCAGGGATTCGGCGGTTGCGCTATGACGTCCGAGGTAGATCAAGGTCGGACGGATCACATAGCGGCACAGTTCGCTGGCAGCGATACCCATAAAACCCTCGAATCAGGAATTGGTCGGCGAGGCCTGAACGGGGGAGCTTGGCAGCAGTGGATCGACTCAGGCTCGCCGCAAGCGGCTCAGGCCGCTTGAGTTGAAGTGTAGTGTCATATTCAGTGCGTAAAGGCCTGTTTTTAAAATATTTCCAGCTTCCAGTTATAACCCTTATATCCCTTGGTGCTTAACCCTGGACGGCGAAATGGGAAATCTCAGGCAACAAAAAGCCCCGCTTTTGAGGGCGGGGCCTTGATGTTTCAGCCTTGCTGGCGAATCAGGCGACCAGGGCCTGACGGGTACGCTCGATCACGGCCTGCAGCGGTTCGGCGCTGGAGTATTGATCGGGGTACAGGCGTTCGCTGTGACGGGCGATGCCGTGTTCGTTGACCAGCGTGAAGCTGAAACAGCCTTTGCGAGCGGCCATGATCAGGCAGTTCATTGGTGCAAAAGCGTTGGTGAGGGTGCGGATTGCATCCTGTGCATGGATTTGAGTAGACATAGTCATGGTGTTCCTACAAGCGACACGGATAAGAGCCGTGCAAAATAAAAACGTTCCAGTAACGTCGACCACCATTGGTCGAACGAAGAACCCGACTGGAACAAAGCAGCCAGTTTGAAGCGCTTTAAATTGGCGCGCTTGGGCTGGCAGGTAGGTACTTAGGAGGGCAGGCAACACATCGAGGGCAAAGGTTCTGGGCCCGGGGTGAAGATCCTGATCAATTTGCAGGTTGGTTCGGTCAGAGTAAGCGGCCCTGGCAACACCCTTTGCATTCGATTCAAAGGCAGTGCTTGCGAGGATTTACCTGGAAACCATCGAGGTGGTCGATCCCGCTTTTTCGATGCAAGGCTTCGTGTAGGAAGTCTCAACGGGGGGATTTTTTTCGACTGGAATTGATTTTCAGCTTGGTACTAACGGCGCGCATAGTACCGGTTTGTATTGCGGAAGGGAAGTGTGCTAGCAAAAAAGCTCACCTTCAATTTTGTTTTGCACCGTGAACCAAACGCGAGGGACACAGCCTGCACGCCCTCAATTGGCTCACTATCCGACCGGCGGTATGGCTGAATCAAGCACGAGGAGTGGCCTGGATGGAGGGTTCGCCCGGGCTTATCCCCAGGAAAAATCCAAAAATGCGTCAAAAAAGTGCGGCGATATAACCGCCACGAAGGTACTTGTGCACATTATTTGCGAGGTCTGTCACACCACTGTCATCCAGCCTTCAAGCACGGTGGGTGCCTGTAACCAAAATTTAAGTCAATGAAAAATAGTGCTTTTTTTAACTGGTGAAAAAATCGTCAGTTTGAGCGCAGGCCCCATTCCACAGGGCTTTGCGGGGCTTCAGGGGCGGTTGTCCACTGAGTTATCCACAGCTTCTGTGGATTGTCCCGAGCGCTTGCTCTAGCACGGGCGTGCCGGGAATTTTTCACCTTTACCTGTAAGAAAAAAAGAGTAGAGTGGCGCGCCCTGCGATCTGCCCACAGTGCTTTATGAAGTTTCGTACACCTTCCACTTCTTCCCCCGCAAAAAGTTCCCCTGGCGCTCCCACCAAACGCTTTTCGATGCGCGTCGCGGAGTGGCTGTTGGACAGCCCACGACTGGGCGAAAACACCAGTGTCAAACACATCGCCGGTCGATTGCTCAAGCAACCGGCCCGTGAGGGCGTGGTGGCGGCACAAAGCCGCCTCGGCCAGTTGATGTGCCGCGAGTGCGGCAACGCCCGGGACCGCCGAATCGGCCAGGACCTGCTGCGCCAGGCCGCGCGGGCAGGGGATCAGCGCGCACAACAGGAACTGGGCCGGATCGAAGACTGAGCTGTCAAAGCACCAGCGCCTTGGTTAACCTTCAGGCTTTATTTCAATTGCAGGAATGGCTATGGCTATGGACTTGACCAGCGCATTGCTCGGTCTGGCAGGCGCGGCGCTGCCGTTACTGATGCTGGCCTGGCAACTTCAGCGCAAGACCAGTACGGCGCAGGCCGAGGTGGCGTTGCTGGAAGAGCGGCTGGCCATGGCGCAAATGGCGCAGGATGGCCTGAACGCACAGCTCGAAGCCGGCCGCGATGAAATCGCCGATCTTGGCCAGGCCAACGCCGCCAAGCAGGCCGATCTTGCCGCCATGCGCCGTGAAGTCGAGTTGCTGCAGATCGAGCGCGACGACGCTCGCGACGCCTCCCACGCCTGGAACATCGAACGGGCTGGCAAAGACTCCGAATTGCGTCGTCTTGACGCCCAGGCCGCCTCGCTCCAGGCGGAGTTGCGTGAGCAGCAGGAAAGCCATCAGCAACGCCTCAACGACTTGCAGGGCTCACGTGACGAGTTGCGTGCGCAGTTCGCCGAGCTTGCGGGGAAAATCTTCGACGAGCGCGAGCAGCGTTTTGCCGAAACCAGCCAGCAGCGCCTGGGGCAGTTGCTCGATCCGCTGAAGGAACGCATCCAGTCATTCGAAAAACGCGTGGAGGAAAGCTATCAGGCCGAAGCCCGGGAGCGTTTCTCGCTGGCCAAGGAGCTGGAGCGCCTGCAGCAGCTCAACCTGCGCCTGAGTGACGAAGCCACCAACCTGACCCGTGCCCTCAAGGGCCAGAAGACCCAGGGCAACTGGGGCGAACTGATTCTGGAGCGGGTGCTCGAGCATGCCGGCCTGGAAAAGGGCCGCGAGTATCAGACCCAGGTCAACCTCAAGGGGCCGGACGGCGAGCGCTTCCAGCCGGACGTGATCATTTACCTGCCCGGCGACAAGCAGGTGGTGGTCGACTCCAAGGTCAGTCTCACGGCCTATCAGCAGTACGTGGCGGCCGACGACGAAGGCATCCGCCAGATCGCAATCAAGCAGCACGTGCTGTCGCTACGCAGCCACGTCAAAGGCTTGGCCGGCAAGGATTACAAACGGCTCGATGGCCTGCACAGCCTGGATTTCGTCCTGTTGTTCGTACCGATCGAGGCGGCATTTTCTGCGGCGCTGCAGGCCGAGCCGACGCTGTTCCAGGAGGCGTTTGACCGCAATATCGTGATCGTCAGCCCGACCACCTTGCTGGCGACCCTGCGGGTGATCGACAGCCTGTGGAAGCAGGAACGGCAAAGTCAGAACGCCCGTGAAATCGCCGAGCGCGCCGGGTGGCTGTACGACAAGTTCGTGTTGTTCATTCAGGATCTGGACGAAGTCGGCAATCGCCTGCAGCAGCTGGATAAAGCCTACAGTGCGGCGCGCAACAAGCTGACAGAAGGGCGGGGCAATCTGGTCAGTCGCAGCGAGCAGCTCAAGTTGCTGGGGGCGCGAGCGAGCAAGAGTTTGCCGGCGGATTTGCTGGAGCGGGCGATGACCGATGTCGACGGGTTGGTCGAGTTACCCGAATAACCCCCGTACCTGTAGGAGCGAGCATGCTCGCGATGGTGGTCAACGATAACGTTGGCTGCCTGGCGCCCCACGGTGCCTGTGCCTCCATCGCGAGCGTGCTCGCTCCTACAGGGAGGTGGGGCGTCGGTTACAGGGGTAGATGTCTACTCAAAAGGGCCCGCAACGCCGCCGGCCGCACCGGCTTGGCCAGATAATCCAGTCCCGCCGCGTGCACCTGAGCCATCGTCTCCGGCCTGCCGTCGGCGCTGATCACCACCCCCGGCACCGGCTCGCCCAATCGGGTACGTAACCACGCCATCAAATCCGTACCCGTCTCGCCATCGTCCAGGTGGTAGTCCACCAGCGCCAATTGCGGCCGCAGCCCATCGCCCAGCAGCGCTGCGCACTCCTCGCGGTTGCGCGCGGTCCAGACCTGACAGCCCCAGCGCGTCAGCAAGCTGTTCATCCCGATCAGAATGCTGTCTTCGTTATCGATGCACAGCACCTGCGCGCCGCCGAGCAATTTGCCGTTCAGTTCGGCCGCCTTGACCGGCGACGCCGCGGCCACCTTGGCCAGCGGCACACGAATGCTGAACACGCTGCCACGCCCCGGCCACGAACGCACACGCAAGGTATGTCCCAATACGCGGCACAGGCCGTCGGCAATCGCCAGACCCAGACCCAGGCCTTTTTCGGCGCGGGTCTGATGGCTGTCCAGGCGTTTGAACTCTTCGAAAATCACCTGTTGCTTGTCTTCCGGAATCCCCGGCCCACGGTCCCAAACTTCCAGTGAAAGCTCGCCCTGATGGCGGCGAACGCCCAGCAACACCGGACCTTTGGCGTAGCGAAAAGCGTTGGTCAGGAAGTTCTGCAGGATCCGCCGCAACAGTTTGATATCGCTTTCGATGCGCAGCGCACTGCCCCGGACGCGGAATTCCAGGCCCTGATCCGCCGCCAGCGCCTTGAACTCGGCACCGAGGGTGTCGAACAGCTCATTGAGCGCGAAGGGCTTGATGTCGGGATTGATCTTGCCGTTTTCCAGGCGGGAAATATCCAGCAGGTCGCTGATCAGGTCTTCGGCCGAGCGCAGCGAACTGTCCAGGTGCTGCACCAGTTTTTGCGCCTCGCCGGACAGGCCGTCGTCCTGATGATTGAGCGCTGCCGAGAACAGCCGCGCGGCGTTCAACGGCTGCATCAGGTCGTGGCTGACCGCCGCCAGGAAGCGGGTTTTCGACTGGTTGGCCGCCTCGGCGGTGCCCTTGGCTTCGGTCAGCGCAACGTTGAGCTGCGACAGTTCACGGGTTCGTTCGGCTACACGCTGCTCGAGGCTTTCATTGGCCTCGGTCAGCGCCTGCTCGGCTTCGCGGTACGGGGTGATGTCGGTGAAGCTCATGACGAAACCGCCGCCGGGCATCGGATTGCCGATCAGCTCGATCACCCGGCCATTGGGGAACAGGCGCTCGGAAGTATGCGCGCGACCCTGACGCATCCAGTGCAGGCGGCGGGCGACGTGGACTTCCGCTTCGCCGGGACCGCACAAGCCGCGCTCGGCGTTGTGGCGGATGATGTCGGCGATCGGCCGGCCGACGCTGATCAAGCCGTCCGGGTAGTTGAACAGCTCAAGATATCGGCGGTTCCAGGCCACCAGTTTCAGCGACTGGTCGACCACGCTGATGCCCTGGCTGATGTTCTCGATCGCCCCTTGCAGCAGCGCTCGGTTGAATTGCAGGACTTCCGAGGCTTCGTCGGCGATGCGTACAACGTCCTCCAGCTGCATCTCCCGGCCTTCGATGGCGGCTTTTACCACCGCGCGGGTCGACGAGGCACCAAGCACACCGGCCAGCAAACGCTCGGTATGGGCAATCCATTCGCTGTCGGCATTCTGGTTCGGGTTGAAGCCTTTGCCCTGACGATAGGCAAAGCGGATGAAGCTTTGACGCGCACGTTCTTCACCCACGAAGCGGGCCGCCAGTTGCAGCAAGTCATCGATCTGCACCGCCAGCATCGAGCGGGCGCTGGGCCGAGCGCTGATTTCCTGACCGATGAAACGCCCGGCCTGCCAGTGTTCCGAAACCCTTGTCCGCGACAGCACCGAGACCCAGGCGAACAGCGTGAAGTTGCCGGCCAGGGATAGAACTACGCCCTGGGTAAGCGGGGTGATCGGCAGGTTCAACGGGTTGCTGTGCAACCAGGCCAGGCCCGGGAAGTTGCTCAGGGGCAAACCGAGGCTGTGGGCGGCAATCGGCAGGATCAGCGTGTAGAACCAGAGGAAGGTCCCGGCGGCGAGACCGGCGAACACACCGCGACGGTTGGCCTGTTTCCAGTACAACGCGCCGAGCATGGCCGGTGCCAGTTGGGTCACGGCGGCGAAGGCGATCTGGCCGATGGTCGCCAGGCTCGCGGTCGAGCCCAGCAGGCGGTAGCTGACGTAGGCCAGCAGCAGAATCACCACGATGGTCACGCGGCGCACCGACAGCATCCACTGGCGGAACACTTCGAACGGACGCTCGGCGTTGTTGCGGCGCAAAAGCCACGGCAACAACATGTCGTTGGAGACCATGGTCGACAGCGCGACGCTGGCCACGATCACCATACCGGTGGCGGCCGACGCACCACCGATAAAGGCCAGCAACGCCAAGGCCGGGTGGGCCTGAGCCAGTGGCAGACTGATCACGAAAGAGTCCGGCAACACCGAACTGGGCAGCAGCATCTGCCCGGCTAAAGCAATCGGTACGACGAACAGGGCGGCGAGGGCGAGATAGGCCGGGAACACCCATTTGGCCAGGCGCAGATCCTGCGGCTCGATGTTTTCCACCACCGTTACGTGGAACTGTCGCGGCAGGCAGATGATCGCCATCATCGCGACCCCGGTCTGCACCACCATGGACGGCCAATTGATGGTTTCCTTCCAGTATTCCTCCAGGCGCGGGGCGAGCATGGCCTGGTCGAACAGGTCGTCGAAACCGTCATACAGGCCGTAGGTCACGTAGGCGCCGACGGCCAGGAATGCGAACAGCTTCACCAGGGATTCGAAGGCAATCGCCAGCACCATGCCGCGGTGGTGTTCGGTGGCGTCGAGGTTGCGGGTACCGAAGACGATGGTGAAAAGAGCGAGCACAAGTGACACGATCAGGGCGGTGTCCTGGGCGCGAACCCCCATGGCGTCGGCGCCGGCACCGATCAGCAGGTTCACCCCCAGCACAATGCCTTTGAGCTGCAAGGCGATGTAGGGCAGCACGCCCACCAGGCAGATCAGCGCTACCACTACCGCCAGCGACTGGGATTTGCCGTAGCGCGCGGCGATGAAGTCGGCGATGGAGGTAATGTTCTCCTGCTTGCTGATCATCACCATTTTTTGCAGGACCCAGGGCGCGCCGATGAGCAGCAGGATCGGCCCCAGGTAGATCGGCAGGAATGACCACAGCTGTTCGGCCGCCTGGCCCACCGCGCCGAAGAAGGTCCAGCTGGTGCAGTACACCGCCAGCGACAGGCTGTACACCCAGGCGCGCACCCGTGGTGGCAACGGCGCGCTGCGACGATCACCGTAAAAGGCGATGGCGAACATGATGGCCATATAGGCCAGGGCGACGGCGGCAATCAACCCGCTGGACAGCGACATGGGAACTCCGGATAACCATAGGCACCCGGGCCTCCCGCCCGGACAAGCACAGTCTCGCACGATGGCTGGGGTTAGTCAGTGTCGACCATGGTCGTGGCGTGGTGGGGTGTCGCAGGGGAAGTCAGGGGGAGGTCAGGGGGATTTGTGGTGGCTGGGCCGGCCTCTTCGCGAGCAAGCCCGCTCCCACAGTTG
Source organism: Pseudomonas sp. REP124 (assembly GCF_020164475.1). Lineage (GTDB taxonomy): Bacteria > Pseudomonadota > Gammaproteobacteria > Pseudomonadales > Pseudomonadaceae > Aquipseudomonas. The sequence continues at coordinate 23,266 of NZ_JAIQWX010000079.1, forward strand.
ACCGAGTTGTGTCAGAAAAAACCGGTCCAATGTGGGAGCAGGCTTGCTCGCGAATGGCGGCCTCACTGATTCAACGCAATGTCGATCAACCGATGCAGTTCTTCCACCTCCAGCGGCGCCTCGGCAAACAGAATGCGAAACACGATCGGTGCGGCGATCAGGTTGATCAGTCGGTCCACTCCCGGGTTCGGTTGATCCGGATAGCGATTGAGGATGGCCTGCAATTGCCCGCCGATGATCGTCGCGCAATAGGCCGGCTTGAGGCTCGCCTGCACGTCGCGCAGCATGCCGCGACCGGGTTCGGAGTTCATCTCGTCCAGGTACTGTTCGGCCCAGGCCCGCAGGTCGCCTGGCAGGCTGCCGGTGTTGGTCGATTCGGTTTCCGGTTGCAGGCGCGCCATGGCGACGTCCGCCAGCAGCGCCGCCAGATCGCCCCAGCGCCGGTAGATGGTCGAAGGCGTGACCCCCGCGCGCGCGGCGATTTGCGGCACGGTCACGCTGGCGCGATCCTGCTCTTCGAGGAGTTCGCGCACGGCGGTATGAATTGATTCCTGTACCCGGGCGCTGCGCCCGCCGGGGCGTAATGTGGGAGCGGTCATTGCATGTTTCCTGTGTGGCGCCGCAGACGACTGCGGTCCTGAAAAGCCATGGATCGGACCTTAACACAAAGAATTTGCTTTAAGCGCAAATCGGTAGCACACTCCGCAAAAGCAAAAATTTAGCTTTTGCGGAGTGTGCCATGTCCAGTACCCCTTCAAATCGTGCCAGCCTGTGGTTTCTGGCAATCACACTACTCAGTTTTCTGGCGGCCTCCACGGCGCCGACGCCCTTGTATCACCTGTATCAGGAGCAGCTGCAATTCTCGGCGGCCATCCTGACGCTGATCTTCGGTGTCTACGCCATCAGCCTGTTGGTGGCGCTGCTGACGGTCGGTTCGCTGTCCGATCACCTGGGACGCAAGCCGGTGATCTTCACCGCGGTGCTGCTCAACATCGTCGCCATGCTGCTGTTCATCTATGCCGATAGCGTCGCCTGGCTGATCAGCGCCCGGGTGCTGCAGGGTTTCGCTACCGGCATGGCCACCGCGGTATTGAGTGCGACGCTGCTCGATACCGATCGCCAGCAGGGGCCGCTGATCAATAGCGTGGCGCCTTTGATGGGCATGGCTATCGGCGGCTTGGGTTGCGGATTGCTGGCCGAATTCGCACCGGCGCCCTTGCATTTGACCTATTGGCTGCTGCTGGCGCTCTTCGGGCTGCAGGCGGTTTACGTCTGGCGCCTGCCGGAAAGCGTCTCGCCACAGCCCGGGGCGTGGGCGTCGCTTCGGCCGACCCTGCATGTGCCGGTGCAGGCGCGAGCCACCTTGTGGCGCTTGCTCGCGCTCAATACCGCGACCTGGGCGCTGGGCGGCTTCTTCGCTTCCCTGGCACCATCGCTGGTGCGCGCGGCCACCGGATCGACGTCGAACCTGATCGGCGGCGCGACCGTGGCGACCTTGACCATGACAGGCGCTCTGATGATCTTCGCTCTGCGCAATCGCCCAGCCAGCCTTGGGCTGCGCATAGGCGCGAGTTCGTTGCCGGTGGGTATCTCCCTGATCCTGATTGGCGTCCACAGCGCCAGCCTTGCACTGTTTTTCATCGGCACCCTCATCGCTGGCTGCGGCTTCGGCGCCGGTTTCCTCGGCACGGTGCGCACGCTGGTTCCGCTGGCGCTGCCCCATGAACGGGCGGGATTAATGTCGGCCTATTACGTCCTCAGCTATCTGGCGTTCTGCCTGCCTTCGTTGCTGGCCGGCAACTTGGCGCGCACCTTGGGCCTGGTGGCGACCACCGACGGGTATGCCGGGGTGTTGATCGTGCTTTCCCTGGGGGCATTGCTGGCGATGATGCGTCAACGTACCGCGAAGGTTTGCAGTAGCGCGGGTTGACCCGATAAGCGCGCAGAACCAAGGTTGATCGTTTATCTGTAAAACCGATAACTTATAGAGATATTACACGTTATATCGATATTCGATTCGGATCTATGATGGGCTCCACCTCACCAGAGGACAGGAGCCCACCATGACATGCACCAACACCGCTAAATCCGGCATCAAGCCTCTGCGCCACCTGCAACACCCGAGGGAAGTGATTCGCCAGTTCACGCCCAACTGGTTCGCCGCCACCATGGGCACCGGGGTGCTGGCCCTGGCACTGGCCCAATTGCCGGTGGCCAATCCGGTTCTACACGCCATTGCCGAAGGCCTCTGGCAGTTCAACATCGGCCTGTTCCTGTTGTTCACCGCGCTGTACACGGCGCGCTGGGTGATGTTTTTCGATGAAGCGCGGCGGATTTTCGGGCATTCCACGGTTTCGATGTTCTTCGGCACCATTCCCATGGGCCTGGCGACCATCATCAACGGCTTTCTGGTGTTCGGCCTGCCGCGCTGGGGCGAGGGCGTGATTCCCCTGGCCGAAGCCTTGTGGTGGCTGGACGTGGCGTTGTCCCTGGCCTGCGGCGTGCTGATTCCCTACATGATGTTCACCCGTCAGGAACACAGCATCGATCAGATGACCGCCGTGTGGTTGCTGCCGGTGGTGGCCGCGGAAGTGGCGGCTGCCAGCGGTGGCCTGCTGGCGCCGCACCTGGTCGATGCCCACGGGCAACTGGTGATGCTGGTGACCAGCTACGTGCTCTGGGCATTCTCTCTGCCGGTGGCGTTCAGCATCCTGACGATTCTGCTGCTGCGCATGGCGTTGCATAAACTGCCTCACGAAAACATGGCCGCTTCGAGCTGGCTGGCGCTGGGGCCGATCGGCACCGGTGCACTGGGCATGTTGCTGCTGGGCGCCGATGCGCCGGCGATCTTTGCCGCCAATGGCTTGCCGGGCGTTGGTGAAATCGCCGCCGGAACGGGTCTGGTCGCCGGCATCACGCTGTGGGGCTTCGGTCTGTGGTGGATGCTGATGGCCGTGCTGATCACGCTGAAGTATCTGCGCGGCGGCATCCCGTTCAACCTCGGCTGGTGGGGTTTCACCTTCCCCTTGGGCGTCTATTCTCTGACCACGCTGAAACTGGCCAGCACCCTGCACCTGACGTTCTTTAATGTCTTCGGATTTGTGCTAGTGGCGCTGCTGGCGGTGATGTGGCTGATCGTCGGCAAGCGCACGTTGCAAGGCGCATGGCGCGGCGAGCTGTTCGTTTCGCCGTGCATTGCAGGATTGAAGAAATAAAATCGTCGAAGATTGGGTAATGTGTGGCCCTGGATCGGCGTGGAGCGTTCCAATTAATGTATCCACGCCGCTCTCTATACTTCGCCACCTGCTACCTCAATCAGGGACACATGGACGATGAGTCACCCCTCGCAATTCAACCTGCTGCGCACACGGCGCTTTCTGCCGTTCTTCGTGACCCAGTCACTGGGTGCCTTCAACGACAACGTTTTCAAGCAGTCGTTGATCCTCGCCATTCTCTACAAGCTTGCGATCGAGGGTGACCGCTCGATCTGGGTCAACCTGTGCGCGCTGCTGTTCATCCTGCCGTTCTTTCTGTTTTCGGCGTTGGCCGGGCAGTTCGGGGAAAAGTTCGCCAAGGACGCGCTGATCCGTCTGATCAAGCTCGGCGAAATCGCCATCATGGCGGTCGGTGCTGTGGGTTTCATGTTCGATCACCTGTCGCTGATGCTGCTGGCGCTGTTTGCCATGGGCACCCACTCGGCGCTGTTCGGCCCGGTGAAATATTCGATCCTGCCCCAGGCCCTGCATGAAGACGAGTTGGTCGGCGGCAACGGCCTGGTGGAAATGGGCACCTTCCTGGCCATCCTCGCGGGGACCATCGGCGCCGGGATCATGATGTCCTCCGCGCATTACGCGCCGGTGGTTTCCACTGCGATCATCGGCATCGCCGTTCTCGGCTACCTGGCCAGCCGCGGCATTCCACGGGCGGCGGCCGCGACACCGCAACTGCGCCTGAACTGGAACATTTTCAGCGAGTCCTGGGCGACGCTGAAGCTGGGCCTCGGGCAGACGCCGGCGGTGTCGCGTTCGATCGTCGGCAACTCCTGGTTCTGGTTTGTCGGGGCGATTTACCTGACGCAGATCCCGGCCTACGCCAAGGAGTGGATGCACGGCGACGAAACCGTGGTGACCCTTATTCTCACCGTGTTCTCGGTGGGCATCGCCGTCGGTTCGATGCTCTGCGAAAGGCTGTCCGGGCGCAAAGTCGAAATCGGCCTGGTGCCGTTCGGTTCGTTTGGCCTGACGGTGTTCGGCCTGCTGTTGTGGTGGCATTCCGGCGGAATCCCAGTGAGTGCGGCGGGGCATGGCTGGATCGAGATTCTCGGCTTCGGCCACACCTGGCTGGTGCTGATCGACATCCTCGGCCTGGGCGTGTTCGGCGGTTTCTACATCGTGCCGCTGTACGCGCTGATTCAGTCGCGCACCGCCGAAAACGAGCGGGCGCGGGTGATTGCCGCCAACAACATTCTCAACGCGCTGTTCATGGTGGTCTCGGCGATTGTCTCGATCATCCTGTTGAGCATGGCCAAGCTGTCGATTCCCCAACTGTTCCTGGTGGTGTCGTTGCTGAACATCGGCGTCAACGCCTACATCTTCAAGATCGTCCCCGAGTTCACCATGCGTTTCATGATCTGGCTGCTCAGCCATTCCATGTACCGCGTGGAGCATCGCAACCTGCAGCTGATCCCGGATGACGGCGCGGCATTGCTGGTGTGCAACCACGTGTCATTCGTCGATGCTCTGCTGATCAGCGGCGCGGTGCGCAGGCCGATTCGCTTTGTCATGTACTACAAGATCTACAACCTGCCGGTGCTGAACTTCGTTTTCCGTACGGCGGGGGCGATTCCGATTGCCGGGCGCCAGGAAGATATCCAGATCTACGAACAGGCCTTCACCCGCATTGCCCGATATCTGAAGGAAGGCGAGCTGGTGTGCATTTTCCCGGAAGGGAAATTGACTGCCGATGGTGAGATCAATGAATTCAGGGGTGGGCTGACGCGGATTCTCGAGGAAACGCCGGTGCCGGTGATTCCCTTGGCGCTGCAGGGATTGTGGGGGAGTTTCTTCAGCCGCGATCCGGCCAAGGGGCTGTTTCGCCGGTTGTGGTCGCGGGTGACGGTGGTGGCGGGGGAGGCGGTGGCTGTGGAAGCGGCGCAGCCTGCCAGGTTGCAGGTGTTGGTGGGGGAGTTGCGCGGTACCGTCAGATAATTGGTGATTGTGTCGGCTTCTTCGCGGGCAAGCC
>NZ_JAIQWX010000008.1 GCF_020164475.1 Pseudomonas sp. REP124
CACACATCGAGAGGAGGTGCAGCGAAGCAAACCGGAGGCGATGCCCCCGGATGGATGCCGGAGCGAAGGGATCCCGAGCCCCAGCGAGGGACCGAACGTCGGGGCGAGACCTTTTGGTTACTTTTGGCTGGGCCGGCATTCCGGGCGTTTGCCAAAAGTGACCCGACCGTCAGGGCGGAACCGACAGCCGCCGTTACCGCAGCAATGGATATACCCCCAATCCCCCCCCCCCTGGTCGGCCCAGAGGCCGCCAAGACCAAAGCGCAGAGAAAACTGACAACGCCGTCAGTTAGCAGTCACCTTCCTGACCGCCAAACAGGTTTATAAAGGAACATACCAATCCTATAACCCTGCCCTGGCGCCTCTCCCGAATGCGAATCCAGCAAAAGCCCGTCCTGCTCGTCGCCCTTCTGATCCTCCTGGCAGCGCTGGGCCTGTGGTATGCCACCAAACCCGCCAAGACCAAACTCGCCGCGCCCAACGCCATCCCCGTGCGGGTGATCAACGTCGCCGAAAAAGACGTGCCCCGCTACGTCAGCGGCATCGGCTCGGTGCTGTCGCTGCACAGCGTCGTGGTCCGTCCGCAGATCGACGGCATCCTGACCAGAATCATGGTCAAGGAAGGCCAACTGGTGACCAAGGGCGACCTGCTGGCCACCATCGACGACCGCTCGATCCGCGCCAGCCTCGACCAGGCTAGGGCGCAGCTCGGCGAGAGCCAGGCGCAACTGCAAGTGGCCCTGGTCAACCTCAAGCGCTACAAACTGCTGAGCGTCGACGACGGCGTCTCGAAACAGACCTACGACCAGCAACAGGCACTGGTCAACCAGCTCAAGGCCACCGCCCAGGGCAACCAGGCCTCGATTGACGCTGCTCAGGTGCAACTGTCCTACACCCAGATTCGCTCCCCGGTCACCGGCCGCGTCGGGATTCGCACGGTGGACGAAGGCAACTTCCTGCGCATGACCGACACCCAAGGCCTGTTCACCGTCACCCAGATCGACCCGATTGCCGTGGAGTTCTCCCTGCCGCAACAGATGCTGCCGACCCTGCAGGGCCTGATCAGCGATCCGCAGCACGCCCCGGTCAAGGCCTACATCGGTGCCGATACCGACGGTGAAACCGGCAACCTGCTGGGCGAAGGCCACCTGACTCTTATCGACAACCAGATCAACGCCAACACCGGGACCATCCGCGCCAAGGCCGAATTCAACAACGCCTCGCAGAAGCTCTGGCCGGGCCTGCTGGTGACGGTAAAAATTCAGACAGCCCTCGACAAGGATGCGCTGGTGGTGCCGCCCACTGTCGTACAGCGCGGCCTGGATCAGCCGTTCGTCTACCGCGTCCAGGGCGACAAGGTGGAAACGGTCCCGGTGGAAATGGTCTACCAGACCAGCGGCCAGAACATCATCAAGGGCGTGAAGCCCGGTGACGTACTGGTCAGCGACGGCCAGTCGCGGCTCAAGCCCGGTTCCACCGTGCAAGTGCTGACCGAGCCCGCGCAAGTGGTGCAATCGGAGGCCGCGCAATGAAAGGCCACGGTTCGGTATCGGCCTGGTGCATCGACCACCCGGTAGCCACGGTGCTACTGACCTTCGCCCTGGTGCTGCTGGGCGTCATCGCCTTCCCGCGGCTGCCGGTGGCGCCCTTGCCCGAAGCGGAATTCCCGACCATCCAGGTGGCGGCGCAACTGCCCGGCGCCAGCCCGGAAACCATGGCATCTTCGGTAGCCACGCCTCTTGAAGTGCAGTTCAGCGCCATTCCCGGCGTGACCCAGATGACCTCGAGCAGCGCGCTTGGCTCGACCAACCTGACCCTGCAATTCACCCTCGACAAGAGCATCGACACCGCCGCCCAGGAAGTGCAGGCGGCGATCAACACCGCCGCCGGCAAGCTGCCCAAGGACATGCCGAACCTGCCGACCTGGCGCAAGGTCAACCCGGCCGACAGCCCGGTGCTGATCCTCAGCGTCAACTCGTCGCTGATGCCCGGCCCCGAACTCAGCGACTTGACCGAAACCCTGCTGTCCCGTCAGATCAGCCAGATCGACGGTGTAGGACAGGTCAACATCACCGGTCAGCAACGTCCGGCGATTCGCGTCCAGGTCTCGGCGGACAAACTGGCGGCCATCGGCCTGACCCTGGCCGATATCCGTCTGGCGATTCAGCAGACCAGCCTCAACCTGGCCAAGGGTGCGCTGTACGGCGAGTCGAGCATTTCCACCCTGTCCACCAACGACCAGTTGTTTCATCCCGAGGACTACAGCCAACTGATCGTGTCCTACAAGGACGGTGCACCGGTCCACCTCAAGGACGTGGCCAAGGTGGTCAACGGCTCGGAAGATGCCTACGTCCAGGCCTGGGCGGGTTCGCAGCCTGGGGTCAACCTGGTGATCTTCCGCCAGCCGGGGGCCAACATCGTCGAGACCGTGGACCGCATTCAGGCCGCACTGCCGGGCCTGGAAGCGATGCTGCCGGCCTCGGTGCAGGTCAAGACCCTGATCGACCGCACTCAGACCATCCGCGCCTCGCTGCATGAAGTGGAAATCACCCTGCTGATCGCCATCATGCTGGTGGTGGCGGTGATGGCGCTGTTCCTGCGCCAGCTGTCGGCGACGCTGATTGTGTCGGCGGTGCTCGGCGTTTCGCTGGTTGCCAGTTTCGCCCTGATGTACGTCATGGGGTTCAGCCTGAACAACCTGACCCTGGTGGCGATCGTGGTCGCCGTGGGCTTTGTGGTCGACGATGCAATTGTGGTGGTGGAGAACATTCACCGGCATCTGGAGGCCGGCGACGGCATGCGCGAGGCGGCGATCAAGGGCGCCGGGGAAATCGGCTTCACCGTGGTCTCGATCAGTTTCTCGCTGGTGGCGGCGTTCATTCCGCTGCTGTTCATGGGCGGCGTGGTCGGGCGGCTGTTCAAGGAGTTCGCCCTGACCGCGACCTCGACCATTCTGATTTCGGTGGTGGTGTCCCTGACCCTGGCGCCGACCCTGGCTGCGCTGTTCATGCGCGCCCCGGTGCACGATGCCCACGCTAAACCGGGCTTCGGCGAACGCCTGCTGGCCCTGTATGAGAAAGGTCTGCGCCGCGCGCTGGTGCATCAGAAACTGATGCTCGGCATATTCGGCCTGTCGGTAGCCCTGGCGGTTGGCGGATACATCTTCATTCCCAAAGGCTTCTTCCCGGTGCAGGACACCGGTTTCGTCCTCGGCACCACCGAAGCGGCCGCGGATATTTCCTACGGCGACATGGTGAAAAAACACCTGGCGATGGCCGAAATCGTCGCGGCCGACCCGGCGGTCCAGACGTTCTCGCACTCGGTCGGCGTCTCGGGCAGCAATCAGACCATCGCCAACGGCCGCTTCTGGATCGCCCTGAAAAAACGCGGCGATCGCGATGTGTCCGCCAGTCAGTTCATCGACCGGATTCGCCCGCAACTGATGAAAGTCCCCGGCATCGTCCTGTACCTGCGCGCCGGCCAGGACATCAACCTCAGCTCCGGCCCGAGCCGTGCCCAATACCAGTATGTGCTCAAGAGCAACGACGGCGCGGTGCTGAGCACCTGGACTCAGCGCCTGACGGAAAAACTGCGCGGCAACCCGGCGTTCCGCGATGTTTCCAACGACTTGCAACTGGGCGGCAGCATCACTCACATCAGCATCGACCGCAGCGCCGCGGCGCGCTTCGGCCTGACCGCCAGCGATGTCGACGAAGCGCTGTACGACGCCTTCGGCCAACGCCAGATCAACGAATTCCAGACCCAGGTCAACCAGTACAACGTGATTCTGGAACTGGACACCAAACAGCGCGGCAAGGCCGAAAGCCTCAACTACTTCTATTTGCGCTCGCCGCTGAGTGGCGAGATGGTGCCGCTGTCGGCGCTGGCTCGCTTCGATGCGCCCACCGTCGGCCCGCTGTCCATCGCCCACGACGGCATGTTCCCGGCCGCCAACCTGTCGTTCAACCTCGCCCCCGGCGTGGCGCTGGGCGATGCGGTGATCATGCTCGACCAGGCCAAGGCCGACATCGGCATGCCGGTGGCGATCAGCGGCAACTTCCAGGGCGCGGCCCAGGCGTTCCAGAGTTCGCTGGCCAGTCAGCCATGGCTGATCCTCGCGGCGCTGGTGGCGGTGTACATCATTCTCGGCGTGCTCTACGAGAGCTTCGTGCACCCGCTGACCATCATCTCGACCCTGCCGGCGGCGGGACTCGGTGCGGTGATCATGCTGTGGATTTGCGGCCAGGACTTTTCGATCATGGCGCTGATCGGCCTGGTGCTGCTGATCGGTATCGTCAAGAAGAACGGCATCCTGATGATCGACTTCGCCCTGGAGGCGCAGCGCAAGGGCGGCCTGTCTCCGGAGGACGCGATCTTCCAGGCCTGTCTCACGCGGTTCCGGCCGATCATCATGACCACCCTCGCCGCCCTGCTCGGCGCCCTGCCGCTGATGCTCGGCTACGGCACCGGCGCCGAGCTGCGCCAACCGCTTGGGATCGCGGTGGTCGGCGGCCTGTTGGTTAGCCAGGCGCTGACGCTGTTCACCACGCCAGTCATATACTTATGGCTCGAGCGGCTATTTCATCGGCCCAAAACCACGCCCGTACCGGCGCTGGCGACCACAGACTGAGGCGGGGTCATGCGTGTCCTGATTATCGAAGACGAAGAAAAAACCGCGGACTATCTGCACCGCGGCCTGACGGAACAGGGTTACACCGTGGACCTGGCCCGCGATGGCGTGGAAGGCCTGCACCTGGCGCTGGAAAGCGACTACGCGGTGATCGTCCTCGACGTGATGCTGCCGGGCCTCGATGGCTTCGGCGTACTGCGCGCGCTGCGTGCGCGCAAACAGACACCGGTGATCATGCTCACCGCCCGCGAGCGCGTCGAAGATCGCATCAAGGGCCTGCGCGACGGTGCCGACGACTACCTGGGCAAACCCTTTTCCTTCCTCGAACTGGTGGCCCGCCTGCAGGCGCTGACCCGTCGCAGCGGCGGCCACGAACCGGTGCAGGTGAGCATCGCCGACCTGTGGATAGATCTGATCAGCCGCAAGGCCACCCGCGCCGGCACCCGCCTGGACCTGACCGCCAAGGAGTTCTCGCTGCTCAGCGTGCTGGCCCGGCGTCAGGGTGAAATCCTTTCGAAAACCGCCATCGCCGAGATGGTCTGGGACATCAATTTCGACAGCGACGCCAATGTCGTCGAAGTCGCGATCAAGCGTCTGCGGGCCAAGCTCGACGGCCCCTTCGATGAAAAACTGCTGCACACCATCCGTGGCATGGGTTATGTGCTGGAGAGCCGTGGTGTCCAGTAACAGCATCGCCCTGCGCCTGAGCGGCATGTTCACCCTGGTGGCGCTGCTGGTGTTCCTGTTGATCGGCTGGGCGCTGTACCAGCAGGTCGACAAGGGCCTGGGCCTGCTGCCCGAAGCAGAGCTGGATGCGCGTTACAGCGTGCTCGAATCCACGGTCGGGCGCTACGGCACGCCGGAGCATTGGGTGAAGATCAACAACAAGCTCAAGCTGCTCGGCGAAGAGGACAAGCGCATCAGTTTCTGGATCACCAGCGGAGATCCTCACTACGAATACGGCAACCTCACGCCGCAGATCCGCGAGTTTGCCCAAGGCCCGCTGGGCATGCGCGACATGTCCCTGCCCGGTCAGCCCTACCCGCTCAAAGTGCTGGTCAGCCAGTTCCCGGCCAAGGACCAACGACCGCCGCTGCGCTTCATGATCGGTATCGATACCGAGACGTTTTTCCACACCCAGCATCAGTTGCTGATCGCACTGATCAGCCTGGCGATTGTCGGCGTGCTGCTGGCCTCGGCCCTGGGTTACTGGGTGGCGCGGATCGGCCTCAAGCCGCTGATCAAACTGTCCCAGGAGGCCCAGCGCCTGGCGCCGCCGCTGCGTTCCGGACGCTTGCGACTGTCGCCGTTGCCGCCGGAATTGAATCAGTTCGTCAACTCGTTCAACGCCACTCTTGAGCGGGTCGAACAGGCTTACTCGCGGCTTGAATCCTTCAACGCCGACGTCGCCCATGAACTGCGTTCGCCATTGACCAACCTGATCGGCCAGACCCAGGTGGCGCTGACCCGGGGGCGTTCGGCGGAACATTATTTCGAGGTCCTGCAATCGAACCTCGAGGAGCTGGAGCGGCTGCGCTCGATCATCAATGACATGCTGTTTCTGGCCAGCGCGGACCAGGGCAGCAAGGCGACCAAACTCACCTCCACGTCCCTGGCCGATGAGGTGGCGACGACCCTGGAGTACCTGGATTTCATCCTCGAAGATGCCCAGGTTCAGGTGCAGGTCAGCGGCGATGCCCAGGTGGAAATCGAGATCGCCCATCTACGGCGGGCGCTGATCAACCTGCTGAACAATGCGGTGCAGCACACCGAGCCGGGCCAGGTGATTCAGGTGCAAATCCAGGCCGAGGAGCATCGGATCAGCATCGGCGTGGCCAACCCGGGTTCACCGATCTCCAACGAACACCTGTCACGGCTGTTCGAGCGTTTCTACCGGGTCGATGCCTCGCGCAGCAATAGCGGGCACAACCACGGCCTGGGGCTGGCGATCGTCAAGGCGATCGCGTTGATGCATGGCGGGGATGTGTTCGTGCGCAGTGACCACGGGATGAATACCTTCGGGATTCATTTGCCGGTTTGAGAAGGCTGCGATCTTTGCTTTTCACGTAACAGTCCTTTCATGAATCCGCTCTTTTTCCCATCGGCCGACATCCTTATCTTTGCTCGCACCAAACAGCACTTGCCAAGCAAGAAGGTTTTAAAGATGTCCAACAGTATGGGTATTGCCAGCGCTTTCGTTTTGTCCTCGTTGATCGCTTCTCCTTTCGTCATGGCTGAAGAGTCGCAAGCGTTCGTCGCCCAGAACGCCGCACGCGCCGCCGCTTACGAAGAGCACCAGACCGAGATGACGGCCAAGGCTCAGCAAGCCACTCAAGCCCCGCAGGCCTCCAGCTCCCAGTCTCGGGGCGAAGTCCTGAAGGACAGCTGATCCCCGCACATCGCACCAGTTTCCCCCGACATTTTCACGGCTCTTCCCGTGAAAATTGTCACCAGGGCCGCCCTCACCAGCGGCCTTTTTTTCGTTTGTTATTACAGTCATCGCAACGATTCGCGTTGCCCCATGGACGACGTATTACCTGTGGGAGCGTGGCTTGCCCGCGATGGTTGTTAACGATAACGCTGGAAACCTGATGCCCCGGGTTATCGTTGACCACCATCGCGAGCATGCTCGCTCCTACAGGGATCGGGGTATGGGGCTACGCTTAGTCAGTCACTCCCGCAGACCTGTGCCCCATGACCGTACGCCGTACCCCTCAACGTGCAAGCAGCGCCGGGCGGCCCGAGCTTCTGGTGATTCTCGGCAGCAGCCTGACCGTCATCGCGATTATCGCCATCGTCACCTTTCTGCTGATTCGCGAACACGCCAACGCTCATCAGACCGCCACCCGCAGCGCGACCACCATCGCGCAACTGATCGACGCCGATGTGCTGCGCACGGTGGAACTCTACGACCTGACCCTGCAAGGCCTGATCGCCGCCGCGCACAGGGATGATCTGAAGCAGGTGTCGGCGCAGGTTCGCCAACTGGTGCTGTTCGACCGCTCCGCCACTGCGCGCTTCAAAAGCGACATCCTGTTGCTCGACAAGCATGGCGAGGTGCTCGCCGACTCCTCATTGATCGAGCCCAAGCCGGGCAACTTCGCCGACAGGGAATACTTCCTCGCCCATGCCTTCAATCGTGACGTCGGCCTGTTCATCAGCCGCCCGTACAAGACCCGCTGCGACTGCGAGTTCAACGACGAATGGCAAATAAGTTTCAGCCGGCGCGTATCCTCGGCGAGCGGTGAGTTCCTGGGCGTCGCGGTGGCTTCGATGCGTCTGGAGTACTTCGAGCAGTTGTTCAACAGCCTGGACATCGGCACCGACAGCACCCTGGCCATCATCAATGACGACGGCTTGCTGCTGGCACAGAAGCCTTTTCTGCAAGGCAGCTCGATCGGCAAGAGCTATGCCGGCCGGCCCAACGTCGTGCGTATGCTGCGGGAGCGCAGCGGCAGCTTTGACAGTGTGTCGAGCGTTGACCAGCGGCAACGGCTGTATACCTTCAGCCGGGTCGGCAACTTGCCGCTGACGGTAATCGTCGCCCTGTCCGGCGATGAAGTGTTCGCAGCCTGGAAACGCACGGCGATTGTCATCAGCGGCGCCACCGGGGTTCTGTGTCTGGCGTTGTTGTGGCTGACCTGGCTGCTCTGCCGCGAACTGCGTTTGCGCCACTGCATCGAGAAGGAGCTTGAACAACTGGCGGCCACTGACGCGCTGACCGGCGTGGCCAACCGTCGGACCCTCGATCAGACCCTGCGCCATGAATGGTTCCGCGCACAGCGCTCCGGCAAACCAATGTCGGTGCTGATGATCGATGCCGACCACTTCAAGGCCTTCAACGACCGTCATGGTCACCCGGCAGGCGATGAAGCCTTGCGCTCGCTGGCCGAGGTCATCAGCGCCAACGTCCACCGCCCGACCGACCTGGTGGCCCGCTATGGGGGCGAGGAGTTTTCGGTGATCCTGGCGGAAACCGACAACGACGGCGCCCGGCAGATCGCCGAGCGCATTCGAGAACAGGTCGAAGAATTGCCGGTGGTAGCCGGTGATGAACGGCCCATGACAGTGAGCATCGGCATCAGTACCTGGACCACCGCCAGTGATATCAGTCTTGAGCAGCTGCTGTTTGCAGCGGACAAGGCGCTGTACCAGGCCAAGGATGGAGGGCGTAATCAGGTATTCAGCCTACCTTGACCCCTGTAGGAGCGAGCATGCTCGCGATGGTCTCCAACGATAACGTGGGAAACCTGATGCCCCGCGGTGTTCCGTCCTCCATCGCGAGCATGCTCGCTCCTACAGGGGGTCGAGACCAAATTTCGGAAATAAAAAAAGGCCACCCGAAGGCAGCCTTTAAAAAACTAGAGAGGTTTTTTACTTACACGGCCGCAACAGGGCGCATGTAAGAGATCGGTGCAGTGCTGGCGTCTTCAAACGTCACGACTTCCCAGGCATCTGTCTGCTCAATCAACTTGCGCAGCAGCTGGTTGTTCAGTGCGTGGCCGGACTTGAAGCCCTTGAACTCACCAATCAGGCTGTTGCCCAGCAGGTAGAGGTCACCAATTGCATCGAGAATCTTGTGCTTCACGAATTCGTCTTCATAGCGAAGGCCGTCTTCGTTCAGTACGCCATCGGAGTCAACCACGATCGCGTTTTCAACGCTGCCGCCGAGTGCGAGGTTGTGCTTGCGCAGGTACTCGATGTCACTCATGAAACCAAAGGTACGGGCGCGGCTGACTTCTTTTACGAACGAAGTGCTGGAAAAATCCACGCTTGCACTTTGTGTGCGGTTACGGAAAACCGGGTGATCGAAATCGATCTCGAAGCTCACCTTGAACCCGTCGAAAGGGACGAAAGTGGCGCGCTTGTCGCCGTCTTCCACTGTCACTTCCCGCAGGATGCGGATGAACTTCTTGGCTGCGTCCTGTTCTTCCAGGCCAGCCGACTGAATCAGAAATACGAAGGGTCCAGCGCTACCATCCATGATCGGGACTTCGGACGCGGAGAGCTCGACGTAGGCGTTATCGATGCCCAGGCCAGCCATGGCCGAGAGCAAGTGCTCCACCGTGTCCACTTTCACGTCACCGTTGACCAGCGTCGTCGACATGGTTGTCTCGCCGACGTTGGCTGCACGAGCCGGGATCTCGACCACAGGATCGAGGTCGGCACGGCGAAAGACGATTCCGGTGTCGATCGGTGCAGGCTTGAGGGTCAGGTAAACCTTTTCCCCGGAGTGCAGGCCTACACCTGTGGCACGGATAATATTTTTCAGTGTGCGTTGTTTAATCATGGCTTGGGCCGCTTCAGCGCAATTTGCGAACTGGTATCAACAAAGGCTGGCGATGATAGCAGACCACGCCTTTGCTGAACACCAATCACCTTCATAGCCCTGATACATTTCATCAATCGGCCTGACGACGCAGGAAAGCCGGGATGTCCAGGTAGTCCAGATCATCTTGCGGATTCAGCTTCGCGGCAGCCGCAGCACCGGCCTGAGCCTGGTTGCGCATGACGGTCGGACGGTCCAGGTCACGGTAGTTCACCGCTGGAGCTTCCTGACGAACAGGGGCCTGTTGTTGTGGCTGTGGAGCCATGGTGGTGTGAACGGTATTGTCGATCACCTTCATCGGCTTCTCGATTTTCGCGCCCAGACCGGTGGCGACCACGGTGACGTGCAGCTCGTCGCGCATGTCCGGATCGATAACGGTACCGACCTTGACCATGGCGTGCTCGGAAGCGAAGGCTTCGATGATGCTACCCACGTCGGAGTACTCACCCAGGGACAGGTCAGGACCGGCGGTGATGTTCACCAGGATGCCGCGTGCACCTTGCAGGTTCACGTCTTCGAGCAACGGGTTGCGAATGGCCGCTTCAGTGGCTTCGCGAGCACGGTTCGGACCGCTTGCGCAGCCGGTACCCATCATCGCCATGCCCATTTCGCTCATCACGGTACGCACGTCGGCGAAGTCGACGTTGATCATGCCCGGACGCTTGATGATGTCGGAGATACCGCGAACGGCACCGGCCAGTACATCGTCAGCCTTGGCGAAAGCCGACAGCAGGCTTGCGTCTTTACCCAGGATGGTCAGCAGCTTCTCGTTGGGAATGGTGATCAACGAGTCGACGCTTTCGGACAGCAGACGAATGCCTTCGTCGGCCAGCTGCATACGCTTGCGGCCTTCGAACGGGAACGGACGGGTCACCACCGCAACGGTGAGAATGCCCATTTCCTTGGCCACTTCGGCGATGATCGGCGCAGCACCGGTACCGGTACCGCCGCCCATGCCAGTGGTGATGAACACCATGTTGGTGCCCTGCAGGACCTCGGCGATGCGCTCACGATCTTCGAGAGCGGCCTGACGACCCACTTCAGGGTTGGCGCCGGCGCCCAGACCTTTGGTCACGCCGGTACCCAGTTGCAGGATGGTCCGCGCGCTGATGCTCTTCAGCGCCTGGGCATCAGTGTTGGCGCAGATGAATTCGACGCCTTCAATGTTGCTCTTGACCATGTGATTCACGGCGTTGCCGCCGCCACCGCCTACACCGATAACTTTAATGACCGGGCTTGCGGGGATGTTGTCTACGAGTTCGAACATTTTCCCTCTCCTTTACGTTCTCTAGTTTTTTTCGCCTACTGCTTTTACTGCCTGTCACTTCTACCGCTCTTTCTCGCCGCTTGAAGCTCGCGGCTCGAAGCTGCTTTAAAAGTTGCCCTGTACCCAGCTCTTGATGCGATCGAGCAAGGCGCCTTTCGGCTCTTCGTTGCTGTAGCTGTCGCGGCTGCCGATACCCGAGAACGAAATGCCATCGGATTGTTTCTGCAGGCCGTACATCAACAGGCCAACGCCAGTGGAATAAATCGGGTTGCGCACCACGTCATCCAGACCGTTCACGCCATGCGGCACGCCCAGGCGTACCGGCATATGGAAGATTTCCTCGGCCAGTTCAGTGGCGCCTTCCATCTTCGCGGTACCGCCGGTCAGCACGATGCCGGCCGGGATCAGGTCTTCGTAGCCGCTGCGACGCAGTTCGGCCTGGATCAGCGTGAACAGCTCGTCGTAACGCGGCTCGACCACTTCGGCCAGGGCCTGACGGGACAGCTCGCGCGGAGGACGGTCGCCAACGCTTGGCACTTTGATGGTTTCACCGGCACCGGCCAGCTTGGCCAGGGCGCAGGCATAGCGAATCTTGATTTCTTCGGCGTACTGGGTCGGGGTGCGCAACGCCATGGCGATGTCGTTGGTCACCTGATCGCCGGCGATCGGGATCACCGCAGTGTGACGGATCGCACCTTCAGTGAAGATCGCGATGTCGGTGGTGCCGCCGCCGATGTCCACCAGGCAAACGCCCAGCTCTTTTTCGTCGTCGGTCAGTACCGAGTACGCGGACGCCAGTTGCTCGAGAATGATGTCGTCGATTTCCAGGCCGCAGCGGCGCACGCATTTTTCAATGTTCTGTGCGGCGTTGACGGCGCAGGTGACCACGTGGACCTTGGCTTCCAGACGCACGCCGGACATGCCCAGAGGCTCGCGAACGCCTTCCTGGTTATCGATCACGTAGTCCTGCGGCAGGGTGTGCAGGACGCGCTGGTCAGCGGGGATCGCCACGGCCTGGGCGGCGTCGAGAACGCGCTCCAGGTCGGCGGAGCTGACTTCGCGATCACGGATCGCCACGATGCCGTGGGAATTCAGGCTTCGGATGTGATTGCCGGCCACGCCAACGAAGGCCGAGTGGATGCGGCAGCCAGCCATCAGCTGCGCTTCTTCGATAGCGCGCTGGATCGACTGCACGGTGGACTCGATGTTCACCACCACGCCCTTCTTCAGGCCACGGGAGGGGTGAGTACCGATTCCGACGATATTCAGCGTGCCGTTGTCCTCGACCTCGCCTACCAGCGCCACCACCTTGGAGGTGCCGATATCGAGACCGACGATCATTTTGCCGCTTTGCACGTTTGCCATGGGTCCTGCCTCTTCTTAATTCTTCGCGACAGCGGGTTGGGCTGCCGGAGGCGCTACAGGTTCCCGCCAGCCAACAGCAAGGCCGTTGGCGTAGCGCAGATCGATGCGCGCAATGTTCGTAATCTGTTCTTTAAGCGTCTTGTCGTAGATGGCGATGAAACGGCGCATCTTTTCTACCTGGTTGCCGCGTCCCAGCAGCAGCTCGATGCCGGGGCCCGCGCTGCCGGGGCCGGTGGTCAGAAACCAGCTGCCTCGGTCACGCAACTCCAAACGTGCGATGGAGAAGCCCAGCGGCCTGAGCATCTGACTCAGTACCTGGTATTGCTGCATCACCTGCTGCTGGGCCCGTTGTGGGCCGAACAGCTGCGGCAGGTGTTCGTAATTGGCCAGTTCACGCGGCGTGAACGCCTGACCCTGGTTATTCAACAGCGACTCATCGCCCCAACGAGCCACCGGCAGTTGCTCTTCGAGGCGAATCACCACCTGATCCGGCCATACCCGGCGCACTTCGGCGTGGGCGATCCATGGCATCTGTTCCAGCTCGGTGCGCATGCTCTCAAGGTCGATGGTGAAGAAGCTCGACGCCACGTACGGGGCGATTCGCTGCTGCACCGCCTGCTGGCTGATGTAGCTCAGGTCGCCCTGAACGTTAATCTTGGTGATCGGTCGGTCGGCGTACGGCATCAAACGCTGCGCGCCTTCGTAAGTACCGAACCCCAATGCCACCAACAGCACCGGCCAGAACAGGCTTTTCAGAAAGCCGAAATTGGCTTTGGGCAGGCGCGCGGACATCGGCTCTTTGGCCACCATTCGGCTGGCACCCCGTGGCACCGGCTTGCGGCCGGTAGCGGGAGGCTGATGTCTCAACTGTGCGCCTTGCATGGTCTTAACCTCGCGACTCTTGCTTGTCGGCGGCGTTGCGGGCAACGCTTTCGGCGAGAATGGCCAGAACCAGTTGCTGGAAATCCAGACCGGCGGCACGGGCCGCCATCGGCACCAGGCTGTGATCGGTCATGCCCGGTGCGGTGTTGACTTCCAGGAACCAGAACTGCCCGTCGGCGTCCTGCATCACGTCCGCCCTGCCCCAGCCGGCGATACCCAGCGCCTCACAGGCTTTGGCCGTGAGGTCCATGAGTTCCTGTTCCTTGGCACTGTCCAGCCCGCACGGAATGCGGTACTGGGTATCGTTGGCGATGTACTTGGCGTCGTAGTCGTAAAAGCTGTGGGTCGTGCCCAGGGCAATCGGAGGCAACACCTGGTCACGCAGGGTGGCGATGGTGAACTCCGGACCATGAATCCATTGCTCGACCAACACTTGCGAATCATAGGTACTGGCCGCTTTCCAGGCGTCGATCAACTCGGACGCGGAAGTCACTTTGGCCATCCCGATACTTGAACCTTCATGGGCCGGTTTGACGATCAAAGGGAAGCCCAGTTCCGCGGCGGCGGAAATACAATCGGCCTCGCTGCTCAACACCGCGTGACGTGGCGTCGGAATACCCAGGCTGTGCCAGACCTGCTTGGTGCGAAGCTTGTCCATGGCCAGGGCCGAGGCCAGGATGCCGCTGCCGGTGTACGGAATGCCCAGGCATTCGAGCAGGCCCTGCATGCTGCCGTCTTCACCGCCACGACCGTGGAGGATGATGAAGGCGCGGTCGATCTTTTCGTTCAGCAGACGCTGCAGCAGGTCATCGCCGACATCGAGACCGAACGCATCCACACCGGCGCTCTGCAGCGCATCGAGGACAGCGTTGCCCGATTTCAGGGAGACTTCGCGCTCGGCACTCTTGCCGCCGAACAGCACGGCGACGCGGCCGAAATCCTTCGGCGCGACGGTGGAGACGAGGTTGGCGTAGGCAGCGGTCATTTCAACTTCCCCTCGACCGGCGCAGCCACGGCGCCGGTGAACAACGGACTCTTCAACAAACTCGGGGCAAGGCCGCCGACATCACCGGCGCCCTGGCACAGCAGGATGTCGCCGGCACGCAGCAGCGGCTTGACCAGTGGTGCCAGGTCGACGCCACGCTCGATGTAGATCGGGTCGAGCTGGCCGCGCTGGCGGATGCTGTTGCACAGCTTGCGGCTGTCGGCACCCGGAATCGGCTCTTCGCCGGCCGGATAGACTTCCATCAACAGCAGGACGTTGGCGTCGGCCAGTACATTGACGAAATCGTCGTACAGATCGCGCGTGCGGCTGTAGCGGTGCGGCTGGTAGACCATCACCAGACGGCGCTCCGGCCAGCCACCGCGCACGGCCTTGATCACCGCCGCGACTTCGGTCGGGTGGTGGCCATAGTCATCGACCAGCATCACGTTGCCGCCTTCGACCGGCAGTTCGCCGTAGACCTGGAAGCGCCGGCCGACGCCCTGGAAGCCCGACAGGCCCTGGACGATGGCTTCATCGCTGACGCCTTCGTCGCTGGCGATGCAGATGGTCGCCAGTGCGTTGAGTACGTTGTGGTTGCCCGGCATGTTCACCGAGACATCCAGCGGCTCGCGATCCGGACGCAGCACGGTGAAGAAGGTCTGCATGCCCTGCTGACGCACATTGATGGCGCGCACGTCGCAGTCTTCGCCGAAACCGTAGGTCACGGTCGGACGCTTGACCTGAGGCAGGATTTCACGCACGACCGGGTCGTCCAGGCAAACCACGGCCAGACCATAGAACGGCAGGTTATGGAGGAATTCGACGAAGGTTTTCTTCAGTTTGTTGAAGTCACCGTCGTAGGTTGCCATGTGGTCGGCATCGATGTTGGTGACCACAGCGACCAGCGGCTGCAGGTGCAGGAAACTGGCATCGCTTTCGTCGGCTTCGGCGATCAGGTAACGGCTGGTGCCGAGCTGGGCATTGGTGCCCGCTGCATTCAGACGGCCACCGATCACGAAGGTCGGATCCAGGCCACCGGCGGCAAACACCGAAGCGATCAGGCTGGTGGTGGTGGTTTTGCCGTGGGTACCGGCGACGGCGATGCCGTGGCGATAGCGCATCAGCTCGGCCAGCATCTCGGCGCGCGGCACCACAGGGATGCGGCGCTCCAGGGCGTTGGCGACTTCCGGGTTGGAGGTGTTGACGGCGCTCGACACTACCAGCACGTCGGCAGCGGCAGCGTTCTCGGCGCGGTGGCCGATGAAGATCTGCGCGCCGAAGGATTCCAGGCGCTCGGTAACCGGTGAAGCTTTAAGGTCCGAGCCGGACACTTCATAGCCCAGGTTCAACAGCACTTCGGCGATCCCGCACATGCCCACGCCGCCGATACCGACGAAGTGGATGCGACGGATGCGGCGCATTTCCGGTTGTGGCATGGCTTTCTGATTCTCAACCATGGGCCACCTCCAGGCAGGTATCGACCACGTTACGGGTGGCATCGGGTTTTGCCAGGCGGCGGGCCGCAGTGGCCATATCGTTCAGTCGTTGCGGTTGCATCAGGACCTCTGTCAGGCGCGCGGCAAGATCCGCTGCGCCGGTCGTTCTTTGCGGCATCAGGAAGGCAGCGCCTTCACGGGCCAAATAATCGGCGTTGCGGGTCTGGTGATCGTCGATCGCGTGGGGCAAGGGCACCAGCATCGAGGGCAGACCGGCGGCAGCCAGTTCACTGATGGTCAATGCGCCTGCGCGGCACACCACCAGGTCGGCCCAGCCATAGGCTTGGGCCATGTCTTTGATGAAAGGCTGCACCTGCGCTTCGACGCCAGCCGCGCGATAGCGCTCTGCAGTCACTTCATCGTGGTTTTTGCCGGCCTGATGGAACACTTCCGGGCGCAGGTCGGGAGCGACTTGCGACAGGGCTTCAGGCAGCAACTTGTTCAACGGCTCTGCCCCCAGGCTTCCGCCCAGGACCAGCAAACGCGCCTTGCGACCGCCCAGGGCGGCTCGCGGTGTTTCGAGGAACAGCTCGGTGCGCACCGGGTTACCGGTGGTCCGTCGGCTGCTCGACAGGGTAAAGGTGTCGGGGAACGCTTCACAGACTCGAGCGGCCAACGGCACCAGCAACCGATTGGCGGTACCGGCCACGGCGTTCTGCTCGTGAACGATCACCGGCACACCAGCCAGTTTGGCGGCGACACCGCCAGGACCGGTCACATAACCACCGAATCCGACCACGCAGACCGGCTGCAACTGGCGAATGATCGCCCGTGCCTGCCAGACCGACTTGAGCAGCATGAACGGTGCCTTGAGCAGCGACAGCTTGCCCTTGCCCCGCAGGCCGCTGGCGTTGATACGGTGCAGTTCGATGCCGGACATCGGCACCAGTTCGTTTTCGATGCCGCGCGGCGTGCCGAGCCAGTGCACGGTGTAACCGCGCGCCTGGAATTCGCGGGCACAGGCCAGCGCCGGGAATACGTGGCCGCCGGTACCGCCGGCCATGATCAATACGTTAGCGCCCATGATTCGGCTCCTCGGCGAAGTCGCTCTCATGGAATTCCATCTCTTCGCTGCCCAGGTGGGTTCGACTCTCCCACTCGATGCGCAGCAGCAGGCCAAGACAGGCACAGCAGATCACCAGCGAGCTGCCGCCATAACTGAGGAAAGGCAAGGTCAGACCCTTGGTCGGCAGCAGACCGACGTTCACCCCGATATTGATCAGAAATTGACCAATCCACAGGAACGACAGGCCGTAAGCGACATAGGCCGCAAAGAACTGTTTGGCTTTCTCGGCCCACAGGCCGATGTACATGCCACGAATACAGACGAAGACGAACAGCGCGACCGTGCACAGCGAGCCCACGGCGCCCAGTTCTTCGGCAAGGACGGAGAACACGAAGTCGGTGTGGGCTTCCGGCAGGTAGAACTGCTTCTGCACGCTGTTGCCCAGGCCGACGCCCAGCCACTCGCCGCGACCGAAGGCGATCAGCGCCTGGGACAATTGATAACCGGCACCGAACTGGTCGGCCCAAGGGTCGGCAAAGTTGGTCAGACGCGCCATACGATAGGGCTGCATCTGAATCAACAGCACCACGGCACCGACCGCCAACACCACCATCAGGGAGAAACGGAACAGCCCGACCCCGCCCAAGAACAGCATCGCCGCTGCGGCGCCCATCATCACGACGGTGGCACCGAAGTCCGGCTCCATCAGCAGCAGACCCGCCATCGGCAGCAGCACGATGAACGGCTTGAAGAAGCCCATCCAGCTCTCGCGCACTTCTTTCTGACGACGTACCAGGTAACCGGCCAGATAAATCACCACGAACACCTTGGCGATTTCGGACGGCTGTACGTTAAAGAAGCTGAAGCCGATCCAGCGCATCGAACCGTTCACCTCACGGCCGATGCCCGGAATGATCACCATCACCAGCAGGCCGAAGGCACCAATGAGCATCAACCAGCCCAGGCGCTGCCAGGTGGCGATCGGAATCATCATGGTGACGATGCAGGCACCAAGGCCCAGCACCACGTAGATCAGGTGACGAATCATGTAATACAGCGGGCTGCCCGACTGCACGGCCGCCACTTCGGTCGATGCCGAGGCGATCATGATCAGGCCCAGACCCAACAGCGCCAGGCAACCGGCGAGCATCGGGAAGTCGAGATCGATACCGCGTCCGGTAATCAGCGGTGATGGATACGGCTTAATGATGCCCTTCAGGCTCATGCCAGATCCTCCACGGCGCGGACGAACTGGTGACCACGGTCTTCGTAGTTCTTGAACATGTCGAAGCTGGCGCAGGCTGGCGACAGCAGCACTACATCGCCCGGCTGGGCAGCGGCGCGGCACTGTTCAACGGCTTCGACCAGAGAGCCTGCGCGAATCAGCGGCACGGCGTCGCCAATGGCTTCACCGATCTTGTCGGAATCACGGCCCATCAGAATGACGGCGCGGCAGTTGGCGGCCACCGGACCACGCAGATCCTTGAATTCGGCACCCTTGCCGTCGCCGCCGGCGATCAGCACGATCTTGCCGTCGATGTCCGCGCCAAGACCTTCGATGGCAGCCAGGGCGGCGCCGACGTTGGTGGCTTTGGAATCGTTGTAGTAGCCGACGCCATCCAGGTCACGGACCCACTGGCAACGGTGTTCGAGCCCGGCGAAGTTGCGCAGGGCCGAGAGCATGGCATCGAACGGCAGGCCGACCGCATGGCCGAGGGCCAGGGCCGCCAGGGCGTTGGACTGATTATGGGCGCCGCGGATTTTCAGCTCGCGCACCGGCATCAGGTTCTGGAATTCGAAGGCCAGGTATTTCTCGCCATCTTCCTCACGCAGACCGAAAGCCTTGAAGTCCGGCTTGGTCAGTCCGAAGGTCCAGCAAGGCTGGCCCTCGCCCATCAGCGGACGGCTGAGGGCGTCCTGGCGATTGACCACGAACTGTTTCGCGCCACGGAAGATCCGGTGCTTGGCCAGATGGTAGGCCGGCAGGCCGCTGTAGCGGTCCATGTGGTCTTCGCTGATGTTGAGCACGGTCGCGACTTCGGCGTTGAGTTGGTCGGTGGTTTCCAGCTGGAAGCTCGACAACTCCATCACGTACAGCTCGACGTCGTCGCGCAGCAGGTCCAGCGCCGGCGTGCCGAGGTTGCCGCCGACGGCGACGCGCTTGCCGGCCGCGGCCGCCATTTCGCCGACCAGGGTGGTCACGGTGCTTTTCGCGTTGGAACCGCTGATGGCCACGATCGGCGCCTTCGCGTTACGCGCGAACAGCTCGATGTCGCCGGACAGCTTCACGCCACGGGCAGCTGCAGCCTGCAGGGCCGGAGTCGCCAGCGCCAGGCCGGGGCTCACGTAGAGCTCGTCGGCACGGCACAGGAACTCTACATCCAGCTCGCCACAACGCACTTCCACGTGCGGATAGTCACGTTTGAGCGTGGCCAGTTCCGGTGGATTTTCCCGCGTATCGGCCACGGCAAACGCCACGCCCCGGTTCGCCAGGAAGCGAACCAGGGACATGCCGCTCTTGCCGAGGCCGACAACGATGCGGAAGTGGTCAGAAGCTATCAGGGACACGGGTTCTACCTCAGCTTCAGCGTGGCAAGGCCGATCAGCACGAGAATCACGGTGATGATCCAGAAACGGACGATCACGCGCGGCTCGGGCCAGCCCTTGAGTTCAAAGTGGTGGTGAATCGGAGCCATGCGGAACACACGGCGACCGGTCAGCTTGAAGGAGGCGACCTGAATGACGACAGACAGGGTTTCCATCACGAACACGCCGCCCATGATGAACAGGACGATTTCCTGACGGACGATCACCGCGATGGTGCCCAGCGCGGCACCCAGTGCCAGTGCGCCGACGTCACCCATGAAGACTTGTGCCGGGTAGGTGTTGAACCACAGGAAGCCCAGGCCCGCACCGATCAGTGCGCCGCAGAACACGATCAGTTCGCCCGCGCCCGGTACATAAGGAATCAGCAGGTATTCGGCGAACTTCACGTTACCCGACAGGTAGCAGAAGATCCCCAGGCCACCGCCGACCATCACGGTCGGCATGATCGCCAGGCCGTCGAGGCCGTCGGTCAGGTTGACCGCGTTGCTCGAGCCGACGATCACGAAGTAGGTCAGGACGATGAAGCCTGCGCCCAGCGGAATGCTGTAGTCCTTGAGCATCGGCAGGATCAGGGTGGTTTCCACCGGTGTGGCGGCAGTCATGTAAAGGAAGATCGCCGCGCCCAGGCCGAACACCGATTGCCAGAAGTACTTCCAGCGACTCGGCAGACCACGGGAGTTCTTCTCGATCACCTTGCGATAGTCATCGACCCAGCCGATGGCGCCGAACAGCAGGGTGACCAGCAGAACCACCCAGACATAACGGTTGCTCAGGTCAGCCCACAGCAGGGTGCTGACGCCGATCGAAGACAGAATCAGGGCGCCGCCCATGGTCGGGGTGCCCGACTTGGACAGGTGCGATTGCGGACCGTCGTTGCGAACGGACTGGCCGATCTGACGGTTCTGCAGGGTGCGGATCATCCACGGGCCATAGCACAGCGACAAAACCAGCGCGGTCAGTACACCGAGAATCCCGCGCAGGGTCAGGTACTGGAAGACCGCGAAGCCTTTGTAGAACTGTTGCAGATACTCCGCTAGCAGCAGCAGCATTAATGTTTCTCCAAACTGGAACCGCACAGTGCGGCAACGATGTTTTCCATCGCTGCGCTGCGCGAGCCTTTGATCAAAATGGTGGTGTTTGTGTCTTGCTCGGCGCCAAGCGCCTTGATCAGTTCAGCCTGCGTGCTGAAGTGATAAGCCTGTGGGCCGAAGGCGTCGACGGCGTGCTGCATCATCGGTCCGACGGCGTACAGCGCGGAAACCTTGCCACGGGCGTATGCGCCCACGTCGCGGTGCCCCTGCTGCGCCCAATCGCCCAATTCGCCGATATCCCCGAGCACCAGGACGGTGCGGCCGGAAAAGCCGGCGAGTATATCAACGGCGGCGCACATCGAGGTGGGGTTCGCGTTGTAAGTGTCATCGATCACACGCATGCCATTGCTGGCCAGTTGCGCGACGGTGCGGCCCTTGACCGGCTGCACCGCGCCAAGGCCCGTGGCGATGCCGAACAGCGACACGCCCAATGCATGGGCGGCAGCCGCGGCGGCCATGGCGTTGGCGACGTTATGGGTGCCGAGCAGATTCAGTTGAACATGCTCCACACCTTCAGGCGTGTGCAGGTTGAACGACGGGCAGCCGCGCGCGTCGGTCGCCAGGTCACTGGCGTAAAAGTCGGCTTGGCTGTTGGTCAGAGCGAAGGTCAGCACCTTGCGACCATCTGCGCGCTTCTTCCAGATTTCGAAGGCCTTGTCGTCAAGATTGAGAACGGCGACGCCATCGGCTGCCAGCCCTTCAATGATCTCGCCTTTGGCTTCGACGATCTTTTCCGGACCGCCGAACTCGCCAACGTGGGCGGTCCCGGCGTTGTTCAGAATGGCCACGTGGGGTTTGGTCATGCCGACGGTGTAGGCAATTTCACCCAGACGCGAAGCGCCCAGCTCGATGACCGCGGCAGTGTGTTCCGGTGCCAGTTCGAGCAG
The DNA here is from genome assembly GCF_020164475.1 of Pseudomonas sp. REP124. Taxonomy (GTDB): domain Bacteria; phylum Pseudomonadota; class Gammaproteobacteria; order Pseudomonadales; family Pseudomonadaceae; genus Aquipseudomonas. The sequence goes on from NZ_JAIQWX010000008.1 coordinate 21,546, forward strand.
AGTCAGCGGCGCGCCGAGGTCGTTGTTCAGGTTGCCACGGGTAGCCAGCACCGAACCGCGGGTGCGCAGGATGCTCGCGAGCATTTCCTTGACCGTGGTCTTGCCGCTGGAACCGGTGATCGCAGCCACTGGCTGGGTAAATGCGGCGCGGTTCAACGCACCGAGTTGCCCCAGCGCCTGACGGGTATCGCTGACCAGCAATTGCGGCAGGGTGCTGTCCTTGATTTCGCGCTCGACCAATGCCGCAACGGCGCCTTTGGCCGCCACGTCGTTCAAGTAGTCGTGACCGTCGAAACGCGGACCGGTAAGGGCAACGAACAACTGGCCCGGCTTGATAGCGCGACTGTCAATGCTGACGCCGTCGAAGCTGGCATCGGCGCCGATCAAACGGCCATTGAGCGCACTGGTCAGTTCGCTGACTTTCAGAGCCTTAAGCATGGGCCACCTCCCAGGCGGTCAGGGCATGATCAGCCTCGACCAGATCGGAGAAGGCGTGGCGCACGCCGTTGATTTCCTGGTAGTCCTCGTGGCCTTTGCCCGCTAGGACGATCACGTCATCGGCCGAAGCTTCAGCGACCAACTGGGCTATCGCCTTGCCACGACCGGCCACGAAAGTGACTTTATCCACAGTCGCAAATCCGGCGCGGATGTCATCGAAAATGATTGCCGGGTCTTCGGTACGCGGGTTGTCGTCGGTGACCAGGACGCCATCGGCCAGACGCTCGACCACTTCAGCCATCAGCGGGCGCTTGCCGCGATCACGATCGCCACCACAGCCGAACAGGCACAGCAAACGGCCTTTGACGTGGGGACGCAGAGCGGTCAGGACTTTTTCCAGGGCATCCGGGGTGTGGGCGTAATCGACCACCACCAGAGGCTGAGTGCCGCCGCCCAGGCGCTGCATGCGACCGGCCGGACCTTCGAGCTTCGGCAATACCTTGAGGATTTCGTCGAGGGCATAGTCCAGGCCGAGCAAGGCACCGACGGCAGCCAATACGTTGCTCAGGTTGAAACGGCCGAGCAAGGTGCTGCGCAGGTGGTGTTCGCCCTGAGGCGTTACCAATGTGGCGCGCACGCCTTCGTCGTCGAAAGTTGCTTCGCGGCAATAAAGGTAGGCGCTGCTGTCGAGCAGACTGTAAGTGATCAGTCGCGATTCACGTTTCTCGGCAGCCAACTGGCGGCCGAAATCGTCATCGAGGTTAACCACCCTGCATTTCAAATCGTTCCAGGCAAACAGCTTGGCCTTGGCTTCGCCGTAGGCCTGCATGGTGCCGTGGTAATCCAGGTGATCCCGGGAAAGGTTGGTCATCACCGCCACGTCGAAGGCCAGCGCGGTGACCCGGCCCTGGTCCAGACCGTGGGACGAAACTTCCATGGCGACGGCCTTGGCACCGGCCTTTTTCAGGTCGCCGAGGGTCGCTTGCATGGCAATCGGATTCGGCGTGGTGTGCAGGCCGCTTTCCAGCGCGCCGTAGAAACCGCAGCCCAGGGTGCCGACGATGCCGCAGTGCTGACCGAGCAGGTCTAGCGCCTGGGCGACCAGTTGGGTCACGCTGGTTTTGCCGTTGGTGCCGGTCACACCGACCATGTTCAGGTGGTGGCTGGGCTCGCCATAGAAGCGGCCCGCGATATCCGACAGTTGCGCCGCCAGGCCTTTGACCGGAATCAATGGCACTTCGGTGATCGGCAGCACGGTGGCGCCTTCGACTTCATAAGCCACGGCAGCAGCGCCGCGCTGCAAGGCGTCGGCAATGTGCGCACGGCCGTCGAACTTGCCGCCCGGGACCGCGAGGAACAGATCGCCTGCGCGGACATTGCGGCTGTCGAGCGCCAATTCACGGATCAACAGATCGTGGCCGGCGTGGGGAAAGATTTTATTCAGACTCAATGACATCAGCCGCGCCCTCCATTGGCTTTCAGCGGAACGACCGGGGTGGCGTTGACTTGTTGAACAGGTGGCAGGTTGTCGGGGGTGACGTTCATCAGGCGCAGGGTCCCGGACATCACGCGGCTGAACACCGGCGCCGATACCAGGCCACCGAAGTAACCGGCCTTGGTCGGTTCGTCGATGACCACCACGATGGCGTAACGCGGATCGTTCATCGGCCCGAAACCGGCGAACAGCGAGCGGTAGGAGTTCTCGGCGTAGCCTTTGGTGCCGACCGAAGTTTTACGCGCGGTCCCCGACTTGCCGCCCACGTGATAAGCCGGCACCTGGGCACGGAACACACCGCGCGGGGCTTCGATCACTTGTTGCAGCATGCCTTGCATGGTTTTCGCGACGGTTTCCGGCAGGACCTGGGTGGTCTGCGGCGCCTTGTCGGTTTTGATCAGCGTCAGTGGCGCCAGACGACCGTTGTTCGCCAGGGCCGAGAAGGCATGCACCAGCTGGATCGCGGTCACGGAAATACCATAGCCGTAGGACAGCGTGGCCGTCTCGGCCTTGCGCCACTCGCGGTAGTTCGGCAGGTTGCCGACACGCTCACCCGGGAAACCGAGGCCGGTGTCCTGGCCGAGGCCGAGTTTCTGCGCCAGACGGAAGATGGTTTCGCCGCCGATATCGAACGCGACCTTACTCATGCCGACGTTACTGGAATTGATCAGAATGCCGGTCATGTCCAGCACCGGACCTTCGGTCTTGGAAACGTCCTTGATGGTGTACTTGCCGATCTGCAAGGTCCCCGGATACACCTCGACGCTGTCGCTCGGTTTCCAGCGCCCGGTCTCGATGGCGGCGCTCATGGAGATCGCCTTCATGGTCGAACCCGGCTCGAACACGTCGATCATCGCGCGGTTACGCATCATCGCCGGTTGCAGGTTGCGACGGTTGTTCGGGTTGTAGGTCGGCTGGTTGACCATGGCGAGAATTTCACCGGTCTTCACGTCCATGATCACCAGGCTGCCGGCCTTCGCGCCGTTCTCGATGATCGCGTTACGCAGCTCGCGGTTGGCCAGATATTGCAGGCGCAGGTCAATGGACAACGCCAAGGGCTTTCCGGCCTTGGCGTTTTTGGTGACCTGGACATCCTTGATCAGCCGGCCTCGCCGATCCTTGATCACTTGCCGTTTGCCCGGCACCCCGGCCAGCCATTCGTCATAGGCCAGTTCGACACCTTCGCGCCCGTGGTCGTCGATATCGGTAAAGCCGACCATATGCGCGGTGACTTCACCTGCCGGATAGAAACGGCGGAACTCTTCGATGCCGTAGACACCCGGTACTTTCAGATCGAGTACGGCCTGACCCTGCTCAGGCGTCAGCCCGCGCACCAGATAGATGAACTCTTTATTGGCTTGTGCTTCGAGACGCTCGGCCAGGGCTTTCGGATCCTGTCCCAGCGCGGCGGCGAGTGCCGGCCACTTTTCCTTGGCCAGCTGCATTTCCTTGGCGTTGGCCCACAGGGTGGTGACCGGCGTACTGACGGCCAACGGCTCGCCGTTACGGTCGGTGATCAGACCACGGTGAGCCGGAATAGGAATATGACGGACGCTGCGCGCATCGCCCTGACCTTTGAGGAAGTCACGGTCGACGACTTGCAGATCGATGATCCGCCACGCGATCGCAGCCACCATCACGCCGAGCAAGCCCACCACCAGGCGGAAGCGCCAGGGAAAGAGTGCGCCTTCGAGTTTCATCATGGCGCCACCATCTGCACTTCGGCGGCACCGGGAATGCGCATTTTCAGTTGTTCGGTGGCCAGCACTTCGATACGGCTGTGAGCGGTCCAGGTGCTCTGCTCAAGAATCAACCGGCCCCATTCGGCCTGCGCCTTGTCGCGCACGCTCAGCTCGTTGTAAAGCGAGTTCAGCAACTGACGGTTCCAGTGCGCGCTGTAGGACACGCCGATGGCAGAAATGAGCACGCCAACGAACAGCAGCAGCATGAAAAAGCTGCCGCCGGGCAGTGGCTTGGCGAAAAGCTTGCTCACCGCAACTTCTCCGCGACACGCATGACGGCGCTACGGGAACGTGGGTTGGCTTTGAGTTCGGCGTCGGAGGCCGTCTGCGCTTTGCCGTGGATTTTGATTTTCGGTTCGAACGCGACGTGCCGAACCGGCAGGTTGCGCGGCAGGTTGTCGGCTTCGCCTTTCACCAGCTTGCGCATGAACAGTTTGACGATGCGGTCTTCCAGCGAGTGGAAGCTGATTACGACCAGGCGACCGCCCACTTCCAGACAATCCAGGGCGGCTTCGAGTCCGGCTTCCAGATCGCCCAATTCGTTGTTGACGTGAATGCGCAGGCCCTGGAACGCACGGGTCGCCGGATTCTTGCCTTTTTCCCAGGCAGGATTGGCGACCTTCAGCACTTCGGCCAGGTCAGCGGTGCGCTCGAACGGCTTGATGTCGCGACGCTCGACCACTGCACGGGCCATGCGTCCGGAAAAACGCTCTTCGCCGTATTCCTTGAACACGCGGGCAATTTCTTCCGCAGATGCGGTGTTGACGAACTCGGCCGCGCTGATCCCGCGGGACGGGTCCATGCGCATGTCCAGAGGACCGTCATTGAGGAAACTGAAGCCGCGCTCAGGGTCGTCGAGCTGCGGTGAGGACACGCCGAGGTCGAGCAGAATTCCGCTGACCTTGCCGTGCAGACCGCGCTGGGCGACTTCGGATCCAAGCTCGGCAAAGCTGCGCTGCACAACGACAAAGCGGCCGTCTTCGGCCGCTAGCGTCTGCCCGGTGGCAATCGCTTGAGGGTCTTTGTCGAATCCGAGCAGTCGACCGTCCGGACCGAGCCGGCTGAGGATCAACCGGCTGTGCCCGCCGCGCCCGAACGTGCCATCCAGATAGCAGCCATCAGGGCGTACGGCGAGAGCCTCGACGGCTTCGTCAAGCAGTACGGTGATGTGGTTAAAGCCGCTATCAATAGTCACAGGATCAAATCACGCAGTTCATCAGGCATCGCGCCCGGTTGTTGAATAGCTGCCAGGTCAGCGGCAGCAACCGCGTTCCAGGCATCCTCGTCCCACAGTTGGAACTTGTTCAGTTGGCCTACCAACATCGCGCGCTTATCCAACTTGGCATATTCACGAAGACGCGGCGGAACCAGAAAACGACCACTGCCATCGAGCTCGAGGTCGACGGCATTACCAATCAATAAACGTTGCAGACGGCGGTTCTCTTCGCGAAGCGAAGGCAGTGCGCGCAATTTGGTTTCGATAATTTCCCACTCATCGAGTGGGTAAACACACAAACATGGATCAACGGCATCAATGGTGACGATCAACTGACCGGAACTGCGCGAATCGAGCTCGTCACGGTACCGACTCGGCATGGCGAGACGGCCCTTTGCATCGAGACTGATTGCATTGGCTCCGCGAAACACGTCAGCGTTTCTCCAAATGTTAGCGTTTTGCGCTCAAAAAACCCACTTCGTGCCACTTTCCGCCACTTGTGCACACTATAGGAATGCGCCCACCGCACCGTCAAGGCGCGCATTAAAGGAAAACCCTTACAGAACTGAGATTTAGGAGCGTAAAAGGAGGAGACACGAGAATCGGGCAGAGAAAACCGACCAATAACTTCAATTAACACAGAGATCTGCGCGCGGAAGTTAAGGTGATTTATTAAGAGTAAGATTTTTTCGGTATTACGAAAGTGCTACGCCGACGATTCTGAAAGGAGGGAAATTGCTATCACTGGCACCCTGCTCAATGATTCAAGCAGAGGAAAGAAAAAGGTGGAGAGTCGATCTGTAAGCCGGGTTCTGTCTTGAACAGTCATTCGTCTACGATGGCCATCACTGGACATCTTTAGCAACCTACCCGGTCCCAGCGCGGGCCACGCCTTGGGACCCTATTTGGTCTTGCTCCAAGTGGGGTTTACCTAGCCACGAACTGTTGCCAGACGTGCGGTGCGCTCTTACCGCACCTTTTCACCCTTACCGGCGCCGAAGCGCTTAGGCGGTTATTTTCTGTGGCACTTTCCGTAGGCTCACGCCTCCCAGGCATTACCTGGCACTTCGCCCTATGGAGCCCGGACTTTCCTCCCCCCTCTAATTTTCATAGAGGGCAGCGACTGTCCGATCGACTCTCCGCCGCGCAGGTTAACGGCAGAGCGCCTGAAGAACAAGCGCTAAAAGCCTTCAGCCATGCCTTTGCGTCGGTTTTTACTCGCCCTTCTGTTTATCCAGCGCAACCTGATAGAGAACGTTCTTGCGCTCGCCGGTAATTTGCGCCGCCAAGGCTGCCGCACGCTTGAGTGGCATTTCTTCGAGCAACAGATTGAGCACGCGCATCGCCTCGCTGCTGACCGCATCTTCGCTCTCGGGAGCGGACCAGCCCGCGACCAGCACCACACACTCGCCACGCTGCTGATTGCTGTCGGACTCGACGAACTGGCGCAGTTCGCTCAGCGGCAGCCCTTTGAGGGTTTCGAAGGTCTTGGTCAGTTCGCGCGCCAGTAAGGCAGGACGCTCGGCGCCGAACACCAGCTCCATATCCTGCAGGCATTCGAGAATGCGGTGCGGGGCCTCATAAAAGATCAGCGTGCGCGGCTCTTCCTTTATAGCTTCGAGACGCGCGCGCCTTCCCACGGCCTTCGCCGGCAGGAAACCCTCGAAGATGAAGCGATCGGACGGCAGCCCCGCCGCCGACAGCGCTGCGATCAAGGCACAGGCGCCCGGAACCGGCACCACATTGATCCCGGCGGCGCGGGCCTGGCGCACCAGGTGATAGCCCGGATCGGAAATCAGCGGCGTGCCGGCGTCGGAGATCAGCGCGACATTGTCGCCCGCCAGCAGACGGGTAATGAAGCGGCTGCCTTCATCGCGCTCGTTGTGCTCGTGGCAAGCCGCCAGCGGCGTGGAAATGCCGAAGTGCTGCATCAGGCGCTGGGAGTGGCGTGTATCTTCGGCCGCGATCAGCGCGACTTCGCGCAAGATCTTCAGCGCGCGCGCACTGATGTCATCCAGGTTGCCGATGGGCGTCGCCACCACATAAAGCGAGCCCGCAGCGGAATTCAAAGCACCTGGAGCAGTCAAAGCGCACACCTCATGATCGATAAAGCGGCCATTGTAGCGCGTAGCGGCACTCGCGACAGACACAGGCAACACCTGGTTTTGCCGTCGTTTGTGGCGCAGCGCAACATTTGCACCAGCTAAATTGATCGATTAACGCCTGCAACATCGCGCCCCGGCCAGCGCTTGGGTACAATTCCACGCTAATTTGATCGAGTATCAGGAACGCTTACATGATCGCTTGCCTGCGGCTGTTCACTGCCCTCTGCCTCGCTGCCTTGCTGGCTGCTTGCGCCAGCTCGCCCTCCTCCAGCCTTGGCGAACTCCCACGGACCCCGGATGCCAGTATCGAGCAACTGCTGGAAAAGGCCGCCCAAAGCAAATCCCCGGAAGATGCCGCCCTGTTGCGCCTGAGCGCAGCGGATCTGGCCTATCGCCAGGGCAATGCCGCCCAATCCGCGCAAATTCTGCAGCAAGTACCCGTGGAGCAGCTCAAGCCTGGTCAGCAGGTTTTCGCCAGCACTTTGGCCGCGGAACTGGCCATGACCCGCAACCAGCCGAAAGCCGCCCTGACCGCCCTGAACCATCCGAGCATGCAGCGTCTGGGTGAATTGCCGGAAGAGCAGCAAGTACGCACCGGCACCGTACGTGCCCGCGCCCTTGAAGCCGACGGCCAGACCCTGGCTGCCGCGCGCGAGCGGATCTTCATTGCACCGATGCTCAGCGGTGAAGCCGCCAGCAAGAACCACGAAGCCATCTGGGCGCTGATCGCCTCGTTGCCGACCGACCAATTGCAACCGAACACCACCGACGACCTCGGTGGCTGGATGAGCCTGGCACTGGCGGTCAAATCCGCCGGCACCGTGGAACAGCAACAGGCCGCCATCGACAAATGGCGCGCGGACAATCCGAAACACCCTGCCGCCGTTCAACTGCCGTTGCCTCTGACCAAACTCAAGGAACTGGCCAGCCAGCCCCTGAGCAAAATTGCCCTGCTGCTGCCACAGGATGGCCCACTGGCCTCGGTTGGCAAGGCATTGCGCGAAGGCTTCATGGCTGCTCACTACCAGGCCCAACAAGCCGGGCAGAAGCCGCCAGCTATCGAATTCTATGACAGCTCGAAGCTCACCTCTCTGGACGAGTTCTATCGCAAGGCCCAAGCCGATGGCGTGCAGCTGGTCGTCGGCCCGCTGGAAAAACCGCTGGTCAAACAGCTGAGCACTCGCCCGCAACTGCCCATCACCACTCTGGCCTTGAACTACAGTGAAGGCGATCAAGGTCCGGCCCAACTGTTCCAGTTCGGCCTGGCCGCTGAAGACGAAGCCCGCGAAGTGTCCCGCCGCGCCCGTGCCGACGGCCTGCACCGCGCCGCCATCATGGTTCCGAAAGGTGAATGGGGCGACCGCGTGATGCGTGCCTTCAGCCAGGACTGGCAAGCCAACGGCGGCACTATCGTTGCCACCGAGCGCGTCGATCAGCCGGTGCAACTGGCCCAGCAGATTGCCGACATGTTCCAGCTGCGTCAGAGCGAAGGTCGCGCCAAGAGCCTGCAAAGCACTGTAGGTTCGCAGGTTGCCGCCCAGCCGTCCCGTCGCCAGGACATCGAATTCATCTTCCTGGCTGCCACACCGCAACAGGCTCAACAGATCAAACCGACCCTGAACTTCCAGTACGCAGGCGACGTTCCGGTCTACGCCACTTCCCACGTGTTCAGCGCCAGCGGCGACGTCAACCAGTACAACGACATGAACGGTATCCGCTTCTGCGAAACCCCATGGTTGCTGGACGCCAATGACCCGCTACGCAAGCAGGTCACCGCTCAATGGCCACAAGCTGCCAGCAGCCTGGGCCGCCTGTATGCAATGGGCGTCGACGCCTATCGCCTGGCGCCACGCCTGGGGCAACTCAAGGCCCTGCCGGACAGCCGCATCGAAGGTCAGTCGGGCAGCCTGGGCATGTCGCAGAACCAGCGGGTCGTGCGTCAGTTGCCATGGGCCGAGTTCGTCAACGGTCAGGTCCAGCGCCTGCCGGACACCTCGCGCTGATGCCTGACAGGTCACGCCAACAAAGCGGTAAGGATGCCGAGCGCCAGGCGCTCGAGCATCTTCAACAACAGGGTCTGCGCCTGGTGGCGCAGAACTGGTTGTGTAAACGCGGCGAGCTTGATCTGGTCATGTTGGATGGCGATACAGTAGTATTCGTTGAAGTTCGTTACAGAAAAAACACTCAATGGGGTGGCGCGCTCGATAGCATCGATGGGCGCAAACGGCAGAAACTGATTTTTGCCGCGCAATTTTTTCTTCAGCGCGAATCGCGCTGGGCCAATTCCCCTTGCCGTTTCGATGTGGTTGCCATTGATAGCGACCTCGATCAGTTGAACTGGTTACAAAATGCCTTCGACAGCTGATCGCCTGCACCCCGAACCGGAAACCGCCCAACACTTTTGCTCTTTGCTTTGCGGGCTGCACATTCACGTGCCGGACAGCCGCGCTCATTAAGGTCACACAGATGGACATGCAATCCCGAATTCGCCAGCTTTTTCAGGCCAGTATCGACACCAAGCAACAGGCGATGGAAGTACTTGCACCGCACATCGAGCAAGCCAGCCAGGTGATGGTCAACGCCCTGCTCAACGAAGGCAAAATGCTCTCATGCGGCAATGGCGGCTCCGCCGGCGACGCCCAGCACTTCTCCTCCGAGCTGCTCAACCGCTTCGAGCGCGAGCGTCCGAGCCTGCCGGCCATCGCGCTGACCACCGACAGCTCGACCATTACCTCGATCGCCAACGACTACAGCTACAACGAAGTCTTTTCCAAGCAGATCCGCGCCCTCGGCCAGCCGGGCGATGTTCTGCTGGCGATTTCCACCAGCGGCAACTCGGCGAACATAATTCAAGCGATCCAGGCCGCACATGATCGCGAAATGATTGTCGTAGCATTGACCGGTCGCGATGGCGGCGGCATGGCGTCGCTGCTATTGCCCGAAGACGTGGAGATTCGCGTACCCGCCAACGTCACCGCTCGTATTCAGGAAGTCCACCTGCTGGCGATCCACTGCCTTTGCGACTTGATCGACAGCCAATTGTTCGGGAGTGAAGAATGACCCCTAATCGCCTCGGCCTACTGGCCCTGACCCTGTGCCTCGGCATCAGCGGCTGCACCTCGGTGGTTAATGCCAGCCGTGAAGCGCCCATTGAAGATGACCGCGGCACCCGCACCTTCGGCAGCAAGATCGATGACTCCCTGATCGATACCAAAGTCGGCGTGAACGTCGCCAAGGCCGATCCTGCCCTGGATAACGACTCGCACATCGTGGTCACCAGCTTCAACGGCGTCGTATTGCTCGCCGGCCAGACCCCACGCGCCGACCTCAAGGCCAAGGCCGAACAGGCCGCTGCCGCCGTTCAGCGGGTAAAGACCGTACACAACGAATTGCAGGTCCTGCCGCCCTCCTCGCTGCTGGCGCGCCAGAACGACACTTGGCTGACCACCAAGATCAAGACCCAGATGCTCACCGACCCGAACATCCCTGGTTCGCGGATCAAGGTCGTGACCGAGAACGGCATCGTTTATCTGCTGGGCCTGCTGACCAAGCAGGAAGCTGCCCAGGCGACCAATCTGGTGCAGGGCGTATCCGGTGTGCAGAAGATCGTGAAGCTGTTCGAATACATCGACTGATACACGCGCATTCCGGCAATGCCGGAATGCAGACAAATAAAAAGGCGATCCTTTCGGATCGCCTTTTTTTATTTCACCACTTTCAGACTGGGTCGACCGCTTGGGCGCGGCGGCTCGCTATCCGGTGGCGGAATATCGTCATCCGGCTCGATCTCGTCCTCATCACCCATAGGCGACTCCAGATCGAACACCATGCCTTGGCCGTTCTCCCGGGCGTAGATACCCAGGATCGATGCGATAGGCACATACAGCGTATGCGGCACGCCGCCAAAGCGGCCTTCGAAGCTGACTGCCTCGTTGTCCATGTGCAGGTGACGCACAGCCTGAGGCGATACGTTCAGGACGATTTGCCCATCACTGGCAAACCCCTGCGGCACCTGAACCGACGGATACTCGGAGTTCACGAGTATGTGCGGGGTGCAGTCGTTGTCCACAATCCACTCATAGAGCGCGCGGACCAGATAAGGTCGACTGGAGTTCATAGCGGCTCCTTAAGCCTTAGCGCATATCGCGTTCGACGCCAGACAGACTCGCCTGGAAAGCCTCACGCGCAAACTGGCGCTCCATGTAATCAAGCAGCGGCTTGGCAGGCCGCGGCAGTTCAATACCCAGAATCGGCAATCGCCAGAGTATTGGCAATAGGCAGCAATCCACCAGGCTTTGTTCCTCACTGAGGAAAAACGGCTTGTCGGCGAACAACGGCGACACGCCGGTCAGGCTTTCACGCAGCTCCTTGCGCGCAACGGCACGAGCCGCTTCCTTGGTGCGCGAATCCAGAATCAGATCCACCAGACCACACCAGTCACGCTGGATGCGGTGCATCAGCAGACGACTGTTGGCACGCGCCACCGGATACACCGGCAACAGTGGCGGATGCGGATAGCGCTCATCCAGGTATTCCATCACCACCGTGGACTCCCATAACGCCAGGTCCCGATCGACCAGGGTGGGCAAGCTGCCATAAGGGTTCACTTCGATCAGTTTAGGCGGCTGGCGACCCGCTTCCACGTAGATGATCTCGGCGCTGACACCCTTCTCTGCCAGTACGATTCGCACTCGGTGGGAATAGTGGTCGGCGGGGTCGGAGTAACAGGCCAACCGATTGGTCACGCCCATGGCGGTCCTCCTCGCTTGTAGAAATGATCGAAAGCGGAAAAACGAACGCGCCCAGAGGGCGCCTCCGGTAACGACTGGCAGACCAGACTCGTTACACCTTCAGAGGCGCCCTTGGGCGCGCGCGATTAACAGCAAATGCTTGAAGCTTTATCAGTGCACGTCTTTCCAGTATTCACGCTTGAGCAGATATGCAAATACGAAGAAGAACGCCAGGTACAGCAATACATATGTACCGATGCGCTGATGCTGCAGCTTAACCGGGTTAGCCGAGTAAGCCAGGAAGGTTACCAGATTCTTGACCTTCTCATCGAACTGCTCTTCGTTCAAAGTGCCGCTCTTCGGCACGATCGTCAGTTGATCGCACGCCTCATGAGTCAGCGGCGTACCGGTCAACGGGTCGAATTGCTTCTTGCCGTCTTCGACGATCTGGACCTGTTTGCAACCGACCACCTGACGACCTTGCAGGCCGACCAGGACGTTAGGCATGCCGACGTTCGGGAAGACCTTGTTGTTCACGCCCCAAGGACGCGATGGATCTTCGTAGAACGACTTCAGGTAGCCGTAGAGCCAGTCGGTACCGCGAACGCGAGCCACCAGGGTCAGGTCGGGCGGAGCCGCACCGAACCAGGTCTTGGCGTCAGCCGGCTGCATGCCGATGTTCATGTGGTCGCCGATCTTGGCGCCGGTGAACACCAGCTTCTCGAGCATCAGTTCATGAGGAATACCGAGGTCATCGGCAACACGCTCATAACGCTGGAACTTGGCGCTGTGGCAACCCATGCAATAGTTGGCAAAAGTACGCGCGCCATCCTGCATGGCAGCCTTGTCCGATACGTCGATGTCGACTTTTTCCAGCTCCGGACCACCGTGTTCAGCAGCGAAAGCGAACACCGGCAGTGCCGCGAGCATCAATACCGCAAATAGTTTTTTCATCAGCCAGTCACCCTTTCCGGAACCGGTTTGGTCTTCTCGAGCCGGGTATAGAACGGCATCAGAATGAAGTAGGCGAAGTACAGGAAGGTACATACCTGCGACAGCAACGTACGCCCAGGAGTAGGCGCCAATACGCCCAGAACACCCAAAATCACGAACGAAATGCAGAATACCCAGAGCCAGATCTTGCTCATCCAGCCTTTGTAGCGCATCGACTTGACCGGACTGCGGTCCAGCCACGGCAGGACGAACAGCACCGCGATGGCCGCACCCATGGCGATTACGCCGAAGAGCTTGTCCGGAACCGCACGCAAGATCGCGTAGAACGGGGTGAAGTACCAGACCGGAGCGATGTGCTCTGGAGTCTTGAAGGCGTTCGCCACTTCAAAGTTCGGCTTCTCGAGGAAATAACCACCCATCTCCGGGAAGAAGAACACGATCGAGCAGAAGATGAACAGGAACACCACCACACCGACGATATCCTTCACGGTGTAGTACGGATGGAAGGCAATGCCGTCCAGCGGTATGCCGTTCTCGTCCTTGTGTTTCTTGATGTCCACGCCGTCCGGGTTGTTCGAACCCACTTCGTGCAGCGCCAGGATGTGCAGCACCACCAGACCGAGAATCACGATCGGAAGGGCAACAACGTGCAAGGCGAAGAAGCGGTTCAGGGTAATACCGGAAATCAGGTAGTCACCACGGATCCACTGGGTCAGGTCGTTGCCGATGACCGGGATCGCACCGAACAGCGAGATGATCACCTGGGCGCCCCAGTAGGACATCTGCCCCCATGGCAGCAGGTAACCCATGAAGGCTTCAGCCATCAGCGCCAGGTAGATCAGCATGCCGAAGACCCACACCAGTTCACGCGGCTTCTGGTACGAACCGTAGAGCAGGCCACGGAACATGTGCAGATAGACCACGATGAAGAACGCCGAAGCGCCGGTGGAGTGCAGCAGACGCAGAATCGAGCCGTACTCGACGTCGCGCATGATGTATTCGACGGAAGCGAATGCCTCTTCCGCCGACGGGGTGTAGCTCATGGTCAGCCAGACACCGGTAACGATCTGGTTGACCAGAACGAGCAGTGCGAGGGAACCAAAGAAATAGAAGAAGTTGAAGTTCTTCGGGGCGTAGTACTTGCTGAGATGGTCTTCCCACATTTTGGTCGCGGGGAAGCGCGCATCAACCCAATCCATGAACTTGCTCATCACGCGTTCTCCTTATCGACGCCAATGACAATGATTTCATCGGTCTCATAGGAATGCGGGGGAACTGGCAGGTTCAAAGGCGCAGGTTGCGACTTGTAGACGCGACCAGCCAGGTCGTAGTGGGAGCCGTGGCAAGGGCAGAAATAACCACCTACCCAGTCCTTGCCCAGATCTGCGGGGGCGACTTCGGGACGGAATGTCGGCGAACAACCCAGGTGCGTGCAGATACCGATCAGCAGCAAAACCTCAGGTTTGATCGACCGGGTTTCCGGATCGACATAGGTCGGTTGAGTCGAGTTCTTGGAGTCCGGGTCAGACAGTTGACCCTCGATCTTTTTCAGATTCCCCAGGATTTCCGGAGTACGGCGGACGATGAATACCGGCTGGCCACGCCATTCAGCAATCATCTGCTGGCCTGGCTCGACTTTGCTGACATTCACTTTCACCGGTGCACCTGCGGCTTTCGCCTTGGCACTGGGAAACCATGACCCCACGAACGGGACCGCAGCCCCCACCGCTCCTGCAGCACCCACCACGGATGTAGCTGCTACCAGGAAGCGACGCCGGCCTGCATTCACGCCGTCATTGCTCATTCAGTCCTCTCCCATCAGCTTTGTGGCCTGTTAAATCAGGCATCTACTAAGTGAAACTCTGTACTTATAAAAATTTTGCCGAATGGTAATGAAAACCCCCAATTCTGACAAGGTAATTACCGGGAGCCACTCCCCCCAAGCCTTGTAGTATAGGGCGTCTACGGATGTGGCAAGTTGTCACAGAGCAATTCTTTTAAAAATCGCAGGCACAAAAAAACGCCCAGCTCCGTGAGGAAACTGGGCGTTCTTTTTTGAACGTGGAAGCGAATTAACGCTTCGAGTACTGCGGACGCTTACGCGCTTTACGCAGACCAACTTTCTTACGTTCAACTTCACGGGCGTCGCGAGTAACGAAGCCAGCTTTGCGCAGAGCGCTACGCAGAGTTTCGTCGTAGTCCATCAGAGCACGAGTGATACCGTGGCGGATTGCGCCAGCCTGACCACTTACACCACCGCCGATCACGGTGACGTAGATGTCGAACTTCTCGACAGTCTCGGTCAGCTCCAGCGGCTGACGAACTACCATGCGGGCAGTTTCGCGACCGAAGAAGGTTTCCAGCGAACGGTTGTTGATGGAGATGTTACCAGTACCCGGACGCAGGAAAACGCGAGCGGTTGCGGTCTTGCGACGGCCAGTGCCGTAATTTTGAGTCGCCGACATAATGAACTATTCCGTTAAATCTTCAGTTCTTGGGGCTGCTGAGCAGTATGAGGGTGAGCAGCGCCCGCATAGACTTTCAGCTTACGGTACATGTCGCGACCCAGCGGGTTCTTAGGCAGCATGCCTTTTACCGCGGTCTCGATCACGCGCTCAGGGGCCTTGGCGATCAGCTTTTCAAAGTTGATCGACTTGATGCCGCCCGGGAAACCGGAGTGGGAGTAGTACATTTTGTCGCTGGTTTTAGCGCCAGTAACACGGATCTGCTCAGCATTGATAACGACGATGTAGTCGCCGGTGTCAACGTGAGGAGTGTACTCAGGCTTGTGCTTGCCACGCAGACGGCTGGCGATTTCGGTGGCCAGACGACCCAGGGTCTGACCAGCAGCGTCGACGACAAACCAGTCGCGCTTTACTGTTTCCGGTTTAGCAGTAAAAGTTTTCATTCTTTATAGCCTCAGGGGCCGCCTGTAAATAAGACGGCGGATCTTACTGAATAGTGCGTACTTTGACAAGTCAAAGGCAGCCGGATACAGACGCTTTCGGGGGCTCGGGTCGGCGCGTCCGTTCAACGGCAAGATTCTTCGGCGGCGGCGCATCACTTCCACTGCAGAAAGAGGTGCGCAATTATGCAGATTGCGAAAAATATTTCAACCTGCTTTTATGATTGCTTTGCCCAAGGAGGACTCGATGGAGTATCGCCAGTTAGGCCGGACCAATCTGAACGTCAGCGCGATTTGCCTGGGCACCATGACCTGGGGCGAGCAGAACAGCGAAGCAGACGCCTTCGCCCAGATTGAGCGGGCCAAGAGCGCCGGAATCAATTTCATCGACACCGCCGAGATGTACCCGGTACCGCCCAAGGCCGAAACCTACGCCACCACCGAACGCTACATCGGCAATTACTTCAAGAGCCGCGACGATCGCGCCGACTGGATCCTGGCCAGCAAGATCGCCGGCCCGGGCAACACCATCGACTATATCCGTGACAAGAATCTGCGGCACAACCGCCAGCACATCACCGAAGCCTTGGATGGCAGCCTCAAGCGCCTGCAGACCGACTACATCGACCTCTACCAGTTGCACTGGCCCGAGCGCAGCACCAATTTTTTCGGACAATTGGGCTACAAGCACAAGATCGAAGCCAACCTGACGCCACTGGAAGACACCCTCGAAGCGCTGGACGAGCAGGTCAAGGCCGGCAAGATCCGCCACATCGGTCTGTCCAACGAAACACCCTGGGGCACCATGCGCTTCCTCGCCCTGGCCGAAGCCCGTGGCTGGCCACGCGCGGTATCGATCCAGAACCCCTACAACCTGCTCAACCGCAGCTTTGAAGTCGGTCTGGCGGAAATTGCCATCCGCGAACAATGTGGATTGCTCGCCTATTCGCCGCTGGCGTTCGGTTTCCTGTCAGGCAAGTACGAAGGTGGCGCCCGTCCGCCGAAAGGCCGCCTGAGTCTCTACAGCCGCTTCAGCCGCTATTTCAACCCGCAGTCGGAAGCCGCCTGCAGCCGCTATGTGGCGCTGGCCCGCGAGCACGGTCTGGATCCGGCGCAAATGGCCCTGGCCTTTGTGACGCAGCAGCCGTTCGTCACCAGCAACATCATTGGGGCCACGACGCTGGAGCAACTGGACAGCAACATTGCCAGTTTTGATCTGAAATTGTCGGATGAAGTGCTGCAGGGGATCGAGGCGATTCACAAGGATCATCCGAATCCGGCGCCGTAACTGAGAGGAACGCGGAGCGTCCCCGGCTGCATTCCCACGCAGAGCGTGGGAACGATCTTCGCGGGCAAGCCATGCTCCTACAAGGATTCGTTGAACCTGTGGGAGCGTGGCTTGCCCGCGATGACGTCGGCCCTGACAAAACCAATTACAGCGACCGCGCAATAATCTCCTTCATGATCTCATTGGTCCCCGCATAAATCCGCTGCACCCGCGCATCCGCCCACGCCCGCGCAACCGGGTACTCCCACATGAAGCCGTAACCGCCATGCAACTGCACGCACTCGTCGAGGACCTTGCATTGCAGGTCGGTGCCCCAGTACTTGGCCATCGCCGCCGTCGGCACGTCCAGCTTGCCTTGCAGATGCAGCTCCATGCAGCGGTCGACGAAGACCCGGCCGATCTGGATTTCAGTCGCCATCTCCGCCAGCTTGAATCGAGTGTTCTGGAAGTCGGCAATCGATTTGCCGAAAGCCTTGCGCTCGCGGGTGTATTCCAGCGTCCACTCCAGCGCCGCTTCGGCTGAAGCCAGACCGCCAATCGCCACGGTCAGACGCTCCTGCGGCAATTCCTGCATCAGGTAAGCAAAACCCATCCCGGCCTGCCCCAACAGGTTTTCCTTCGGTACCCGGACGTCCTGGAAGAACAGCTCCGAGGTGTCCTGGGCCTTCATGCCGACCTTCTCCAAGCGCTTGCCTTTGTCGAAGCCCAGCGTGTCAGCCTCTACCAGAAACAGGCTGGTGCCCTTGGCGCCTGCCTTCGGATCGGTCTTGGCGACGACAATCACCAGATCGGCGAGATAGCCGTTGGTAATGAAGGTTTTCGAGCCGTTGATCACATACTCGTCACCATCCAGCACCGCTGTGGTCTTCACCCCTTGCAGGTCGGAACCGGCACCAGGCTCGGTCATGGCGATGGCAGTGACCATCTCCCCGGAGACCAGTTTCGGCAGGTATTTTTGTTTCAGCATTTCACTGCCGTAATGCAGGATGTACGGCGCCACGATGTCCGAATGCAGGGAGAAACCGATGCCGGTCAGCCCCAGCCGCCCCACCTCTTCGATCACCACCGCGCTGTACAGAAAGTCCGCCCCCAGGCCGCCGTATTCTTCCGGCAGGTGTGAGCACAACATCCCCGCCTCCCCGGCCTTGTTCCAGAGTTTGCGATCGATGAAACCCTGTTTTTCCCACTGTCCATGGAACGGTACCGCTTCTTTTTCGAGAAAGGTTCGCACGCTGTCACGGAAGAGTTCGTGCTCGGAACTGAACAAGGTTCTGGGGATCATGCGGCACCTGTCGTTAATTTTTGGAAGAAGTTGACCTTCAGAGACTAAGCCGCAGGTCCGATACAGGACACTGGACACATCCGACAAAAAATAAGACGATCCAGCCGTCTGGTGACCACTTTCCCCTATAAGAACAAAAGTTGAATTATGTCTAACCAAGCCTCCACGCCCCTGCGGCGCGTCAGCATCCTGGCCTTCGACCGGGTTTTCGCTTCCACCCTCATGCAAGCCAAGGATTTCTTCCACCTCGCCAGCCTGCGCTACGGCAAGCAGTTGGGCCACGGTCTGGTACCGGCCTTCGAAACCCGGCTGGTCAGCCCCGACGGCAAACCGGTGCAGAGTTTCAGCAATGTGCTGATGCCGGTGGACGGCGGACTGGAAAATGCCGACATCATCGTCATTCCCGCGTTCTGGGACGATTTCGAAATCCTCTGCCAGCGTTATCCACAGGTCCTGCCGTGGCTGCGCCAGCAACATGCCCGCGGCGCAGTACTGTGCGGCGAGGCCACCGGGGTGTTCTGGCTGGCGGAAGCCGGGCTGCTCGACGGCAAGGAAGCGACCACCTACTGGCGCTTCTTCAATGCCTTCGCCGAACGCTTCCCGCGTGTTTACCTGAATCAGGACAAGCACCTGACCGACGCCGACAATCTGTACTGCGCCGGCGGCACCACCTCCGCCTGCGATTTGTACATTTATCTGATCGAACGCTTCTGCGGCGCCAACGTGTCTCAGGCCGTGGCACGAGACATTCTCTATGAAGTGCAGCGCAGCTACTCGCCGGGACGCATCGGCTTCGGCGGCCAGAAACTGCATCAGGATGTGATCATCCTGCAGATCCAGCACTGGCTCGAAGAACACTTCGCCGACAAATTCCGCTTCGAAGACGTCGCCCGCGAGCACGGCATGAGCATCCGCAACTTCATGCGCCGCTTCCAGACCGCCACCGGCGACAAGCCTTTGCACTACCTGCAGCGCCTGCGCATCGAAACCGCCAAGGGCCTGCTGTCGGGCAGCCGCAAGAGCATCAAGACCATCAGCTACGAAGTCGGCTACGACGACGCCAGCTTCTTCGCCCGCCTGTTCCGCCAGCACACCGAGCTTTCGCCGAACCAGTATCGCCAGCAGTTCCAGCAAGCGGCCTAACCCCTCCCCCTTGTAGGAGCAAGGCTTGCCCGCGAAGACGGAGTGACATTCAACATCTCCGTTGGCTGACACGCCGCCTTCGCGGGCAAGCCTCGCTCCCACAGGGATTCCGGGTGCCTAGGCAATTTGGTACACATTTTCGGAAACAGACTACAACCCGAACAGAATCGCCTGACTTACACCCACCTGCGACTTCACCTTTTATTGGCACGCCACTGAAACAGCGTGAACAACAATAAAAAGAGGTCATCAGGAATGAGCGAGCCAACAAGCCCCGTTCGTGTCGCCGTCGTGCAATTCGATCCTCAGGTCGGCGTCGAGAACCATGAAGCCAACCTGAGCCAGAGTCTTGAACTGGCGCAGGAAGCGGTAAACGGCGGGGCAAATCTCATCGTGCTGCCGGAGCTGTGCAACACGGGTTATCTCTTCACCAACCGGCAGGATGCCTTCGCCCATGCCGAGCGGGTTCCCGACGGGCCGAGCGTTCAACTCTGGATCGACTTCGCCCGCAAACAAAAGGTTTACCTGGTAGCCGGTGTCGCCGAACGCGATGGCATGCGGCTGTTCAATACGGGCGTCCTGCTCGGTCCATGCGGCTTTATCGGCAAATATCGCAAGGCCCATCTCTGGAATCTGGAGAAGCTCTGGTTCACGCCCGGTGATCTGGGCTTTCCGGTATTCGATACGCCCATCGGCCGCATTGGGCTGCTGATCTGCTGGGACATCTGGTTCCCTGAAGTGCCGCGAATCCTCAGCCAGCAGGGCGCGGACATCATTTGCAGCCTGAACAACTGGGTCTGGACGCCACCTCCGCTGTTCGACGATGCCGGCAAGTGCATGGCGTCGTACCTGACCATGACTGCGGCGCACGTCAATAACGTGTTTATCGCGGCAGCCAGCCGGATCGGCGAGGAACGAGGCGCCCGTTATCTAGGATGTTCACTGATTGCCGGCACCAACGGCTGGCCGATCGGCGCCGTGGCCTCGGCAGATCAGCAGGAGATACTGTTCGCCGATATCGACCTGACCAGTTCGCGCAGCGCGCCGATCTGGAATGCCCTCAACGATCTGCATCGTGATCGGCGCACCGATCTGTACGACCCGATGCTCGGTTACACCCATCACCCTCGCCTCCCGCGTTGAAGGAGGCCTGACCATGGATTTTTCCACCGCAAGAAACCAACGTGTCAGTCCTACGGACAAAACCGTTGCCCTGCTGTTCATCGGCGCGATATTGCTTATTGTCTGCCTGTGGCTGGACAACCGAGCCCTGGGGGCGACGCACTGGCCGGGCTACGGCGAGATGGTCTCGGCACTCCCCGATCCGCTTGCCTGGTTACGCTGGGTACTAGGTGATATCAGCGAGGTGGCGTTCTACAAGCACGAGTTCGCCTCGATCGGTCTGCTGGCTGGCGCCTATCTCGCCTACTATGCAAGTCGAACGGGCAAGTCCTGGCAGGGCTTTGCCATTTCCTATGGCACGGGGCTTTGGCCGTGGCTGGTCACCAGTTCGTTGCTGGGGTTGCTCTTGAGCAATCTACTGTGGGGGTGGACAGTCAGCGCCGGCGACTGGCAGCCCACCTTCGTCGCCTTCGTTTCGTTGCCGGCGGCGATGGTGCTGATGTTCGGTGGCGGCTGGAAGGTCACGATCAACGCCGCAATCATGGGAGCACTGCTGGTCACGCCGATGTGCCTGTTGATAGTCAACTATGTTTGCAATCCATTGGCCCTGCCAGCGGTGATCGGCAACGTAGCGGGTATGGCCATCGCCAGCGTAGTAGCGTTTCTGATCTGCCGATATTGGCCGAGTTTGGTGAGGACAACGCGACCCGAGAAACCAGCCGCCACCCCTGCTCCCAAAACACCTGGCTACGGCGTGATCTGGACCCTGCGCCGGGTATTGGCGGACTTTTCCGAGGCCCCCTTCTTCGGCAACGAGTGGGCCAGTCTTGGCCTGCTATTGGGCGCAGTACTGGCCTACAGCCTTAACCCCCTGAGCCCGGCATACGGTTCCGGCCTGCTGTTGCACATCATCGCCGCCCAGGCGCTGACCTCCGCCATTGGCGTGCTGTTCTGGCGTCACCAATGGATGGCGCACGGCTGGTATCCCACCTACATCCCGCTGGTGTCGGTCGTGCCCGCATCGATCCTGACCCACGGCGCCAGCTGGGGAGTCATGGTGACGAGCGCGTGGCTGGGCGCATTGCTGGCCCCTCCCCTGGCCCATGCAATCGCCAAACGCCTGCCGGCCGACATGCACACCTACATCGCCAATGTCCTGTCGATGGCCATCAGCACGCTTCTGATCGTGCCGCTGATCGGCTTCATGTTCGGGGAATAACCAACCCTTCCCATCTCAAACGAGCGAGGTATCACATGGACCTGCCAAAACTGGCCATCGCGGCACTCGGCGGCACGGTGAGCATGCAAACCGGCAAGACCGGTAAAGGGGTGACGCCGTCGGTCAGCGGCGAAACCCTGCTGGCCTCCATTCCGGGGCTCAATACGCTGGCCCGGGTGACGGTGGAAACCCTGGGCCTGCTGCCCAGCGCTTCGCAGGATTTCGAGTTTTTGCTGAGTGTGTTGGCCTGGGCGAAGTTTCAGATCAAGCAGGGTGCCGCGGGGGTGGTGATTACCCAGGGCACCGACACTCTCGAAGAGGCCGCGCAGTTCTTCGATTATCTGTGGCCCCACGACCAGCCCCTGGTGCTGACCGGTGCGATGCGTTCCGCTGTACAGCCGGGTGCAGACGGGCCTGCGAACTTGCTGGATGCCTGTCGTGTCGCCCTGGCGGAGAACAGCCGGCAGCGCGGGGTTCAGGTGGTGATGAACGGGCAGATTCATATGGCGCACAGCATACGCAAGACCGACTCGCTGGCCCTGCAGGCATTCACTTCACCCAACATGGGCCCGGCGGGGCTGTTGCTGGAGGATCGGGTTTGCTACCTGCGCTCGTCGGACCCGCGCGTCGTGTTGCCTTTGCCGCAACAGACCAGCCACAAAGTCGCGCTGCTCGAGGCATCGCTGTCGGCCGACATTCTGCTGCTGGAAAACATCGTTGCGCTGGGGTACGACGGGCTGGTTATCGCAGGTTTCGGTGCCGGTCACGTCTCGCCGGACTGGGCGACGGAGATTGGGCATATCGCCAAGGACATTCCGGTGATCGTCGCTACGCGTACCGGCTCCGGGTCTACGGCGCGGGCTACTTATGGTTTCAGAGGTGGCGAGATGGATTTGATTCGCAAGGGAGTGTCGATGGCGGGGTTTGTGTGTCCGCGCAAGGCGAGGATTCTGTTGTGGCTGCTGATCGGGTGTCAGCAGCAGGATGAGGTGGGGCGGTATCTGAATGGTGATTCCTTTCCCAAAAACTAAACATGACCCTGTAGGAGCGAGGCTTGCCCGCGAAGGCGGTGTGCCTGCTGCCTTGATGCTGAATGTGCCGCCGTCTTCGCGGGCAAGCCTCGCTCCTACAGTGGGCAATATGAAAAAGGCCTGCGATTGCAGGCCTTTTCTTTGTTACGGCTTGTGCGCCCGCGACAGGAACTCGTGGGACTGCATTTCCAGCAACCGGCTGAGGGTCCGCTGGAACTCGAATGTCAGGCGTCCGCCGGTGTAGAGGTCTTTGAGCTCCACTTCGGCAGAAATGATCAGTTTCACGTTACGGTCGTAGAACTCGTCGACCATGTTGATGAAACGACGGGCGATGTCGTCGGTGGTGACGCTCATCTGCTCGACGCCGCTGAGCAGCACGGCGTGGAAGATCTTGCCCAGTTCGATGTAGTCGTTCTGGCTGCGCGGGCCGTCGCACAGTTCGCGGAAGTCGAACCAGGCCACGTCGTCGCAGGTGCGCAAGGCGCGGATTTCGCGGTTTTCAATGATCAGCACATCGTTCTCGACCGCTGCCGTGCATTCCGGCGTCAGCGCGCGGAAGCTCTTGCGCAGGCTTTCGTGGGCGGCTTCGTCGAGTGGGAAGTGGAACAGTTCCGCCTGCTCGAGGTGGCGCAGACGATAGTCGACGCCGCTGTCCACATTGACGATATCGGTGTGCAGCTTGATCAGCGCGATGGCCGGCAGGAAACGCGCACGTTGCAGACCGTCCTTGTACAAGCCGTCCGGCACGATGTTCGAGGTCGCGACCAGGGTCACGCCGTTCTTGAACAGTTCTTCCATCAGAGTGCCGAGAATCATGGCGTCGGTGATGTCGGAAACGAAGAATTCATCGAAGCAGATCACCCGGGTCTCGGCGGCGAAACGCTTGGCGATGATGGTCAGCGGGTTTTTCTCGCCGCCCAGGGTCTTCATTTCTTCGTGCACGCGCTTCATGAAGCGGTGGAAGTGGGTACGGGTCTTTTCCTTGAACGGCAGCGCTTCAAAGAAGGTGTCGACCAGGTAAGTCTTGCCGCGGCCTACGCCGCCCCAGAAATACAGGCCCTTGACCGGGGTCTGATCTTTCTTGCCAAACAGTTTGCCCAGCAGGCCCGGTTTGTTCTGCTCGGCCGCGACCAGATCGTCGTAAAGGCGCTGCAAATGACGCACGGCAGTTTCCTGCGCAGCGTCATGGAAGAACTCCGGGCGTTTCAGATCAGCTTGATATCGTTCTAGGGGCGTCATAATTCGTTAGCAAGGCAACAAAAACGGGCCGTCACTTTAGCGATGGCCCGTGGGAATGGCAATCAGCCCTTGGTCGGGGCGAGCCGTTGGTTAGTCCTGAGTCGGCGTCAGGGCAATGCGCAGAGCGTCGATCGCCATGTCGCGGGCGGCGCTGTCGGCGAAAGCCGGGCTGTCGGCAACGCACTCGCCTTCCAGCCAGACGCTGAAGCTCAGGTCTTCGCTGCGCACGTCCAGTGGCTGGCCCGCTTGCAGTTGCTTGGTCACCTGGCCTGCGGTTTTACCGTCGGCGAAGTTGCGGGACAGCAGCAGTTGTTCGCCATCGGCCGCCAGCAGACGGAAGCGGAAACTGCCGTCGTCTTCGCGGAAGCTGACGAAACGCGCAGCTTTGGCTGCTTTCTTCTTGGTGGTCGCCGCCACTTGTGTCTGGGCGACAAAGGAGCGCAGGCCCACCGCTTCACGCAGCTCCTGAAGGAAAGGCGTCGCCACCGCACGGGCTTTTTTCGCGCCGTGTTGCAGGATGTCTTCCAGGTCCGCCGGGCGCTCGATCAGCTGTTGATAACGTTCGCGGGACTCGCCCAGCTCGTTGTCCAGCAACTGGAACAGACGGTTCTTCGCCTCGCCCCAACCCAGCCCCTGCAGCAGTTCGCCGCGGAACTCGTCGGCTTGCGCCGGGGTGGCGAAGGCCTGGAACAGGGTGAACAGGTGCGAATTGTCCGGATCTTTCGCTTCGCCCGGGGCACGGGAGTCGGTGACGATCCGCGAAATCGCGTCTTTCATTTCCTTGGCGCTGCTGAACAACGGAATGGTGTTGTCGTAGCTCTTGGACATCTTGCGACCGTCCAGGCCCGGCAAGGTGGCCACGCTTTCCTCGATCAGCGCTTCGGGCATGGTGAAGAACTCCTTGCCCTGGCCGAACAGGTGGTTGAAGCGCTGGCCGATGTCGCGGGCCATTTCCACGTGCTGGATCTGGTCGCGACCGACCGGCACCTTGTGCGCGTTGAACATCAGGATGTCCGCGGCCATCAGCACCGGGTAGCTGTACAGGCCCATGGTGATACCGGCATCCGGGTCTTCACCGGTCTCGACGTTCTTGTCCACCGAAGCCTTGTAGGCGTGGGCGCGGTTGAGCAGGCCCTTGGCGGCGACGCAGGTCAAAAGCCATGTCAGCTCGGGGATTTCCGGGATGTCCGACTGGCGGTAGAACGTCACGCGATCCACATCCAGGCCACCGGCCAGCCAGGTCGCGGCGATTTCCAGACGCGAGCGCTGGATGCGCAGCGGGTCATCGCACTTGATCAGGGCGTGATAGTCGGCCAGGAAATAGAACGAGTCGGCGTTGCTGTCGCAGCTGGCGACGATCGCCGGGCGGATGGCGCCAGCGTAGTTGCCCAGGTGCGGCGTGCCGGTGGTAGTGATGCCGGTGAGGATACGGGTACGAGTCGTCATGGGTAATCGCTTGTCAGACTGCAATCAATTCGAAAGACGCGGCAGGATAAGATCCTTGAGATCGGTCAGCTTGCCATGAAAAAAGTGTCCGCATTCTGCCACTTTCAGCAGCTCATGGGGGCGTTCAAGTTGTTCGGACCAGTCGTAGACGACCTGCGGAACGATGACTTCGTCGGTTTCCGGCTGGATCACGGTCAGTTCGCCCTGCTGCGGCAGCTGATCCTGATCCCCCAGGCGCATCACCGCCGGGGCGACCATGAACAGGTGTTTGATCTGCTCGCCCCGGGATTCCAGGCGTCCACCAAGGCTGGCGGCGACGAAACCGCCGAAGGAGAAACCGAACAAAGTCAGCGGCAGATCCGGGTGTTTTTCCCGAAACCATGCCGCGGCGGCCTGAGCGTCGTCGACTTCGCCGGTGCCCATGTCGTGCGTGCCTTCGCTGGCGCCGACGCCACGGTAGTTGAAGCGCAGGGTGATCAGGCCGGCATCGCGCGCCGTGCGTTGCAGGGTCGAGACCACCTTGTTGAGCATGGTGCCGCCCTGCACCGGGTTGGGGTGGCAGATGAGCGCCAGGCCGCGCGGCTGCTCGTTATCAAGGCTCTTGTTTTCCAGAAGCAGGGCTTCCAGTTGGCCGACCGGGCCATCAATCACTACAGGGGTTTCACGCATCAGCAAGGAAAGAACTCCGTGACCTTGAATCGGGTCGACTCGTCTAGCAAATTGTCTGTGCCTGTCTATTGCGAGCGAATCGCGGTATACAGCACAGGTTCGAGCCGTTAACGTAAAGCAAAGCCGTTTATAGAGGAAGGACTCGTGGAACACTCGCTCTTAGTTTGGTTGTTGCCGACTCTTGCCCTGGTTGTGGGTGTCGCCATTGGATTCCTGATCGCTCGCCTTGCGCCGAATGCCGCGCCTAGCAGCACGCAACGTCAGCTGGACGATATTCAGGAACGTTTCGACAGTTATCAGAACGAGGTGGTGACCCACTTCAACAGCACTGCGACGCTGGTCAAGAAACTGACTCAGAGCTATCAGGAAGTGCAGGAACATCTCGCCGAGGGCGCCAACCGCCTGGCCCTGGACGAGCAGACCCGCCAACGCTTGCTGGCCTCCCTGCACGCCGACGCGACGCAGGCTCCACGGGAACGCCTGACCCCACCGCGCAGCCAGGAACCGCCGCGCGACTACGCGCCAAAAGCCCCGAACTCCCCGGGCATGCTCGATGAGCATTATGGTTTGAAGAAGTAATCGGTCTTCGCGCCAACAAAAAGCCCCCGGACATGTGAATGTCAGGGGGCTTTTTTTGTGCCTGATGGTTTGGTGGTGGCTGGTCTGGCCTCTTCGCGAGCAAGCCCGCTCCCACAGGTGACCGTGTTGTGTCAGACACATGCGGTCCAAGGTGGGAGCGGGCTTGCCCGCGAAGGGGCCAGAATCAGCAACACAAAATGCTCAGACTGATAGCACTCAACCCAGCACCTCCCCCGCCACCTGATCAATCGCATCCTTGGTAATGCCCACAATCAGATCCGCCTCAGCCTCAGTCAGCACCAGCGGCGGCGCGAAGCCGAGGATGTCGCCGTGGGGCATCGCCCGGGCGACCATGCCGCGCTCAAGGCAAGCGGCGGACACCTTCGGACCGACCTTCAATGCGGCATCGAATGGCGTGCGCTGTTCGCGATCTGCCATGAACTCCACGGCGGCGAGCATGCCGTCGCCACGCACTTCACCCACCAGCGGGTGGCCTTCGAGGGTTTCGCGCATCCGGCGGTTGAGGTAGGCACCCACCTTGTCGGCATTGGCCGTGAGGTTTTCCCGCTCCAGGATGTCGAGGTTGGCGAGGGCCGCCGCCGCACAAATCGGATGCCCGGAGTAGGTCCAGCCATGGCCCATCGGACCGTGGGATTCGGAGGCTTTTTCGATCACGTCCCAGACCTTTTCACCGACGATCACCGCCGACAGCGGCGCATAGGCGCTGGTCAGCCCTTTTGCGGTGGTGATCAGGTCCGGACGCATGCCATAACGCTGGCTGCCCATCTTCGAACCCAGGCGACCGAAGGCGCAGACCACTTCGTCGGCGATCAGCAACACGTCGTACTTGTTCAGTACCGCCTGGATCGCCGCCCAGTAGCCCGACGGTGGAACGATGATGCCGCCAGTGCCCATCAACGGCTCGCCGATGAACGCGGCCACGGTGTCCGGGCCTTCGGCCAGGATCATTTTCTCCAGCTCGTCGGCGCAATAGCGCACGAACGCCGCTTCATCCATGCCGGTCGGCGCCTTGCGGTACCAGTGCGGGCAGACGGTGTGCTTGATGCCCTCGGCCGGCAGGTCGAAATGCTGATGGAAGCTCGGCAGGCCGGTCAGGCTGCCGGTCATGATGCCCGAGCCATGGTAGCCACGGTCGCGGGAGATGATTTTCTTCTTCTGCGGCCGGCCCAGCACGTTGTTGTAGTAGCGCACCAGCTTGATCTGGGTTTCGTTGGCGTCGGAACCGGACAGGCCGTAGTAGACCTTCTTCATGCCTTCCGGCGCCCAGTCGATGATGCGGCTCGACAGTTCGATGATCGCCTCGGTCGAGTGGCCGACGTAGGTGTGGTAGTACGCCAGTTCCTTGGCCTGCTTGTAGATGGCGTCCGCCACTTCGGTGCGGCCATAGCCGATGTTGACGCAGTACAGGCCGGCGAAGGCGTCGATCAGCTCGCGGCCTTCGTGGTCGCGGATGCGGATGCCCGATGCGCCCTTGATGATGCGTCCCTTCAGCGCACCGCTGGCATGGTCGTGGGCGTGGGTCGAAGGGTGCATGAAGTGGGCACGGTCTTGCTCGAACAGCGCGTCGAATTCTTGGTTCATGGCAATCTCCTTAAGGGGCCTCAGAACTGGCCTTGATGGTGCAGACAGAAGTATTTGGTTTCGACAAAGGCTTCGAAGCCCTCGGTGCCGCCTTCACGGCCCAGCCCCGAGGCTTTCATGCCACCGAAGGGAATCGGATGGCCGGTGAACTTGACGCCGTTGACCGCGACCATGGCGTGGTCGAGTCGGCGGATCAGCGGGTAGATCAGGTCCAGGCGATTGGAACAAATGTAGGCCGCCAGACCGTACTCGGTGTCGTTGGCCATCTCGACGGCCTCATCGAGGCTGTCGAACGGCATCACCCCGGCAATCGGCGCGAAGTTCTCTTCGCGGTAGATGCGCATTTGCGGGGTGACATCGGCCAGTACCGTGGGCTGGTAGAACAGGCCGCCGAGGGCATGGGCTTCGCCGCCCACCAGCCGTTGCGCGCCCAGTTGCAACGCATCGGCCACACGCTCGGCGGTGACGTCGAACGCGGCCTGGTGCATCAACGGACCGACATCTACCTGTTGCTCCCGCTCGCCGATCATCGCCGGGCCGACCCGCAGCTCGCGCACGGCCTCGGCAAAGCGCTTGAGAAATTCCGGATAGACCGCACGCTCGACCATGATCCGGTTGGCGGCGCAGCAGTCCTGGCCGGAAGTCTGGAACTTGGCGGCCACCGCGACTTTCACCGCCAGTTGCAGATCGGCATCGGCGCAGACAATGAACGGCGCGTTGCCACCCAACTCCAGCGAGACTTTCTTCACGTCCTGGGCGGCGGCTTGCAGGACCAACTTACCGACACGGGTGGAACCGGTGAAACTCACCGAGCGCACGCGGGTGTCCTGCACCAGGGTTTGCATGGCCATCTGCGGTTC
This sequence comes from Pseudomonas sp. REP124, assembly GCF_020164475.1. GTDB lineage: Bacteria > Pseudomonadota > Gammaproteobacteria > Pseudomonadales > Pseudomonadaceae > Aquipseudomonas. The sequence continues at coordinate 50,611 of NZ_JAIQWX010000008.1, forward strand.
GCCCAGCACCACGTTGAATACCCCCGCAGGGAACCCGGCCTCCTCTGCCAGTTGCGCCAGGGCGAACGCCGAGTACGGGGTTTCGTGGGCCGGTTTGACAACCACGGTGCAACCGGCGGCCAGGGCGGCGGCGGCTTTGCGGGTGATCATGGCCGAGGGGAAATTCCAGGGTGTCAGCAGTGCGCAAACGCCGACCGGCTCCTTGACCGTGCCCAGATGCGCGCCGGGAATGTGGCTGGGAATGTTCTGCCCATAAAGTCGCCGAGCTTCTTCGGCGAACCACGGAATGAAGCTGGCGGCGTAAGCGATTTCACCCCGGGATTCGGCCAGGGACTTGCCCTGCTCCAGGCTGAGAATCCGCGCCAGGTCCTCCTGATGTTCCAGGATCAGCGCCGCCCAACGCCGCAGAATCGCCCCACGGGTCTCCAGGCTCTGCTCACGCCAATCGGCAAACGCCCGGTGCGCAGCATCGACGGCGGCGACGATCTGCGGTGGATCGAGCATTGGCACATGGCCGATCAGTGTCTGATCCGCCGGGTTGTGCACGGCGATGCTGTGGCCACTGTCGCTGTGCACCCAATGGCCATCGACATAGCAGAGGGCTTTGAACAGCAGGGGATGTTTGTAGGTCATGGCATTGACTCCGAACCGTGTGCGTGGAGTCCATGCTAGGTCAGCGAGGGGTTGGGGAATTGGGGTTTGGAGGGGGTTGGGCAGGTGGTTTTTTCTGATTGAGCGGGGGTGATTCGGAGGTTTTTGCGGTGGGGCTACCAACATCACTTCCCCCCTGTGGGAGCGAGCCTGCTCGCGATGAGACCAGCAATTTCAACATCACTGTTGCATGAGATACCGCCATCGCGAGCAGGCTCGCTCCCACAGTTTGTTGTGTGGTGATCTGAAGATCAGGATTCCTGAGACAACTCCGCCGGCAAGGCCCCGGCCGTCTTGATGGTCTTGGTGACGATGTAGGTGAAGTACCGCTCGATCCCCAGGTCATCGAGCAGTAGCTGATCAATGAAGCGCTGGTAGTGATCGATGTCCGGCGCCTGGATCATCGCCATGTAATCCACACCACCACCGGTGGCGTAACAGAAGGCCACTTCCGGCGCGTCGTTCATGCGTTGTTCGAAGCGCCGCATGTCCTGCGCGGTGTGGCGGGCCAGGGTGATTTCCACCAGCACCTGCTGGCTCTTGAACACCGCGCCCCAATCGATCTGCGCCCGGTAGCCCTTGATCAGGCCGAGGGATTCGAGTTTGCGCACGCGCTCCCAGGCCGGGGTGACCGACAGGTTGATCGCCTCGGCCAGGCTCGACTTGGTGATACGCCCGTCGTCAGCGAGGATTCGCAGGATTTTCAGGTCATAGCGATCGAGTTTGTGCATGGGCCGGGAAGCTCCTGAATGAATGGAAAACCCCTGTGGGAAATGAACCAGTGGGAGCGAGCCTGCTCGCGATGCGGTGTGTCAGTCGCAACCATGTTGACTGACATTGCGCTATCGCGAGCAGGCTCGCTCCCACAGGGCGGGGACGGTGTATTACTCCAATATGTCCGCGATTACGGCAAGGGTATCGCCACACTGCACCAACCCCGGGAAATGCCGAGCCGCCAGCAGGCCGCTACGTGCTGCGCGATACTCCACCGGCGCCACGCCGCTTCGAGTGGCGTCGTAGACCCGGGCGATGACTTCGCCCTTCTCCACGGTGTCGCCAAGGTCGCGGCACATTTCCAGCAAGCCGTCGTGCTCGCTGGCGATGAAGCAATCGCCGTCAGGCATGTCGAGCATCACCGACGGCCCCGTCTGAACCTCGCCCTGAAGAATCCCGGCATGCACCAGCAGGTTGCGCACGCCTCGCTCGGCAATGGCGACACTGCGCGCGGTGGAAGAACCGCCACCGCCCAGTTCGGTGGTGACGAACACCTTGCCTTGGGACTCGGCGGCGGTGTCGTACATCGCCCCGGCATCCAGCTCCAGCATGCGCATGCTGTACGGCGCATTGAACGCGCGCATGCCAGCCTCGCAGCGGGCCTGCTGTTGCTTGTCCGGCAGCACATGGCAGGCGGCGAACGGCAGGAAATCCAGGGTGCGCCCGCCGGAGTGGATGTCCAGCACGATGTCCGCCAGAGGCAGCAAGGTGCGGGTGAAGTAGTCGGCGATTTTCTCGGTGACCGTGCCGTCCGGCTTGCCGGGAAAGCTGCGGTTGAGGTTGCCCTTGTCGATGGGCGACGTGCGCCGCCCGGCATGGAACGCCGGGGTGTTCATGAATGGAATGATGATGACCCGCCCGCTGACCTCGGCGGCCGTCAGGCCCTGAGCCAGCTTGCTCAGGGCCACCGGGCCTTCGTATTCGTCTCCGTGGTTGCCGCCGGTAAGCAGCGCGGTTGGACCTTCGCCCCGCGCGATCACCGTGACCGGAATCATCACCGCGCCCCAGGCCGAATCGTCCCGGGAATACGGCAGCTTGAGAAACCCGTGCTGCACGCCTTCACGAGTGAAATCCACGGTGGCGCTGATCGGGTTGGCAGGCAGATCGCTCATGGTTCAATCCTTCACGAACAGTTGGCGTGGCACGTTGCACAGCGTCTCGACGCCGGTGTCGGTGATCAGAATGCTCTCGGTGATTTCCAGCCCCCAATCGTCCATCCACAGGCCCGGCATGAAGTGGAACGTCATGCCCGGTTGCAACACGCTGGTGTCGCCGGGACGCAGGCTCATGGTGCGCTCGCCCCAATCAGGCGGATAACTGATACCGATCGGGTAGCCACAACGGCTGTCCTTGTGGATGCCGAACTTCTCCAGCACCTTGAAAAACGCCATGGCGATGTCACCGGTGGTGTTGCCCGGCTTGGCTGCTTCCAGACCGGCGGCGATGCCTTCGACCACGGCTTTCTCGCCCTCGAGGAAATGCTGCGGCGGCTTGCCCAAAAACACGGTGCGCGACAGCGGGCAGTGGTAACGCTTGTAGCAACCGGCGATCTCGAAAAAGGTGCCGGCGCCCTTTTCGAACGGCGAATCGTCCCAGGTCAGGTGCGGCGCGCTGGCATCGGCGCCGGTGGGCAACAACGGCACGATGGCCGGGTAATCACCGCCATGGCCGTCGGCGCCCTGGATGCCGCTGCTGTAGATCTCGGCCACCAGGTCGTTCTTGCGCATGCCCGGCTCGATCCGCTCGAGGATCCGTCCGTGCATCTTTTCGACGATGCGCGCGGCGATGCGCATGTATTCGATTTCCTGCGGCGACTTGACCGCCCGCTGCCAGTTCACCAGCCCCACCGCATCGATCAGCCGGGCCTTGGGCAGATTCTTCTGCAGCGACAGGAAGGCCGCTGCGCTGAAGTAGTAGTTATCCATTTCGACGCCGATGGTCAGCGCGTCCCAGCCACGGGCGGCGATCACTTCCCGGGACAGGTAGTCCATCGGATGGCGCTCGCGGGACTGCACGTAGATGTCCGGGTAACCGACGATGTTCTGCTGCTGCATGAAGACCGTGCGCTTGGCGCCGTTGGCGTCCTGGCCGCGACCGAACCACACCGGCTCGCCATCCAGCGCCAGCAGCACGCACTGGTGCACATAAAACGACCAACCGTCATAGCCGGTCAGCCAGGCCATGTTCGACGGATCGGTGACCAGCAGCAGCTCGATGCCCTGGGCCTGCATGGCCACTCGCACCTTGGCCAGCCGCTGGGCGTATTCCTCCCGGCTGAACGGGAGATTGACGACTATCTCAGACATGCACCTGCCCTCTTGTAGATGAAGCGGGATAAATGACGCGCGGATAAAAAATCTTTAGCTGCCGAACTGAAAACCCTTGCCCGCCGAGCGCGCACGCTCGAACGCAAGATTGGCCATGGCCGTGTCCTGGGCCCCGGTGCCGGTGAGATCACACAGGGTGACCTGCGTGGCGTCCGTGCGACCGGGGCGTTGGCCGGCCAGTACCTGCCCCAGCTCGGCGAAGTTCGATTCGTCGCTGACCACGCCGGCATCGAGGGCGTGATGTAACTCGCCGAGGATGCGGGTCTGGCTCAGGCGATCGGCCACGTAACGGTCGACCTGCGCCAGCGCCTGCGGGGAAATTTCATTCTTGTGCTCGGCGTCCGAGCCCATGGCGGTGATGTGCAGGCCCGGATGCAGATGGCGCACATCGATCAACGGCTCGCGGCTCGGCGTGCAGGTGATGGCGATGTCGACCTCGGCCATGGCTTCGTCGATGCTCGCGCACGGCTGGACGGCAAGGCCGGTGTCACGGGCCAGTTCGACACTGAAGGCCCGGGACTTGGCCGAGTCCCGCGCCCAGACCCGCACGTTGTCGATCGGCCGCACCAGGCGCAGGGCCTGCAACTGCAAGGCGGCCTGCTCGCCGGCGCCGATCAGCGCCACGCTGCGGCTGTCGGCCCGGGACAATGCCCGCGCCGCCACTGCCCCGGCGGCCGCCGTACGCACGGCGGTCAGGTAACCGTTATCCAGCAGCAAGGCATCCAGCAGACCGGTGCGCGCCGACAGCAGCATCATCATGCCGTTGAGGCTGGGCAGACCGAGTTTCGGGTTGTCGAAAAAGCCCGGGCTGACCTTGATCGCAAAGCGCTCCAGCCCCGGCAGGTAAGCGGTCTTCACGTCCACCTCGCCGTTGTGCTCGGGAATGTCCAGACGCAGGATCGGCGGCATCGCCACGGCGGCGGTGGCCAGCAGCACGAAGGCTTGCTCGATGGCTTCGATGCTGGGCAGATCCAGCGCCACGCAGGCGCGCAGATCGGCTTCGCTCAACAGGGTGATTTCACTCATCAACGGGCGCTCCCATGGCGTCGTTATTGTTCGGTTTCAGGCCTCGGCTCCGGCGAGCACCCGCAGGTGCTGGTCGGTGTCGACGTTGCGTCCGCTGACCACCACCACGATCGGGCCGCGAGGCTCGATCAGACCATCGAGCAGCGCGGCGATCCCCACCGCAGCCGCGCCTTCCAGTACCAAGCGTTCTTCGCGATAGGCATGGCGGATGGCGTTGGCGATGGAGGCTTCGCTGAGCAAATGCAGGTGATCGCAGGTGTCGCGGGTCATGCTGAAGGTGTACCGGTTATCCAGGCCGATGCCGCCGCCGAGGGAGTCGGCCAGGGTCGGCAACTCCTCGACTTCCAGCGGATGGCCGGCCTCGAGGCTGGCGTACATCGCCGCGCCGCGCTGCATGCTGATCCCGTGGGTGACGATCAGGGGACTGACGGTTTTCAGCGCCAGCGCCACGCCGGCGAACAGGCCGCCACCGGACAACGGCACCAGCACCTGGGCGACGTCCGGCTGCTGCTCTAGGATCTCCAGCCCCAGCGTGCCCTGCCCGGCGATGATCGCCGGATGATCGAACGGCGGCAGCAGGATCGCGCCCTGTTCGGCGGCGATCCGCTCGGCCTCGCGCTGGGCGTCGTCCTGGGAACGGCCGACGATGCACACTTCGGCGCCCAGATCGCGAATGGCCTGGACCTTGTTCGCCGGCACCAGCTGCGACAGGCAGATGGTCGCCTTCACGCCCTGACGGGACGCGGCATAGGCCAACGCGCGACCGTGATTACCGGTGGACGCCGCCACGACGCCACGGCGCTTTTCCTCAGCACTGAGTTGCGCCACGGCATTGCTCGCACCGCGCAATTTGAAGCTGCCGGTGATCTGCTGGGATTCGAGCTTGAGGTAGACCGGCACACCCAGCAGCCGGGACAGGCTGGGCGAATGTTCCATGGGCGTGCGCCGCACCAGCGCTTCGATACGCTGGCGGGCGAGGTAGACATCGTTGAGCTGTGGCGTTGGCATGACCGCGTCCCGATGAGGTGTTGGGCGCAGTCTAAGAGGGCGGGATTGTCGCGCTGAATGTACTAGGGCAATTTAGCGACAAATTTTTCGGCGTCTTTTTTCTCGCTCAAAAATCGTGGATCCGCGGGTACTGGCCGAAGATTTCACGCATGGTGATCAGGGCTTCGCGCGCCTCTTCGTCGCTGCATTCGGCGCCGACACACACCCTCACCGCCCGCGCCTTGGGCGTGCCGCGCACGGTGAACGGGTCCGGCGAGGTGACGGCGATGTGCCGATGACGCAGGGCCCGCACCAGGCTGTCGACCTCCCAATGCGACGGGATGCCAACCCAGGCATTCAAGGCATGGGGATGTTGGCCCAGCACGAACTCGCCCAGGTATTCGGTGACCATCGCCTGGCGCACCGAGAGCAACTGGCGCTGCAAGCGCAGCAGCGTGTCGGCGCGACCGTCGCGAATCCAGCGCGTGGCAATTTCCGAAACCATCGGCGTACCCATCCAGCTGTTGACCCGCAGGATGCTCTCGGTGCGCAACGCCAGGCGCTTGGGCATCACCAGATAACCCACGCGCAAACCGGTCAGCACCGACTTGGTCATGCTGGTGCAGTAGAAAGACAGCTCCGGCAGGTAATGACTGATCGGCGGAGCGTGGCGCTCTTCGAGCAACGGGCCGTACACATCGTCCTCGATGATGTGCACACCGAAGCGCCGGGCGATCTCGGCGATCTCCCGGCGGCGACTGTCCGGCATCAGCGTGGTGGTCGGGTTGTTCAGGTTCGGCGTGCACACCAGCGCGGTGATGCGCTCGTTGCTGCACATGTCTTCGAAGTGCTCGGGATCGATGCCGTAGCGGTCCATTTCCAGACCCTTGAGGGTGAACCCCAGCACCTGGGAATTGCCGATGACGCCGTGATCGGTGCTGCCTTCGCACAACACCACATCGTCGGGCCCGGCCAGTGAGGCCAGGGCGAGAAAGATCGCGTGGGCCGCGCCGTTGGTGATCAGGATGTCGTCACGCTCGACCTTGAGACCCTGGCGGCCGATCCAGTGCACGGCCGCTTCGCGGTGGGATTCGAACCCGGCGATGGGGCGAAAGGCGTGAATCCACGGCTGATCTTCTTCGGTGCTGAGCTCCCGGCAGGTGTCGCGCCAGAACTGGTCGTGCTCGCGGGTATGGAGGATGCGTGCGATGGAAAAATCCACCAGCGCCCGCTCGGGGCTGTCGAGAATGTAAGTAGCAACCCGGTCGCTCATGCGCCGCGAGACGAAACTGCCGCGTCCCACTTCGCAACGCACCAGGCCCTGACGTTCCAGCTCTTTGTAGGCATTGGTCACGGTCTGCACGCTAATGCCCATGGCATCGGCCACATTGCGCTGCGGCGGCAGACGCTGATCGTTGGCCAGCACACCCTGCTCGATGTCGTCGGCAATGGCCTGCACCAGAATCTTGTATTTGGATTCGCCGCTGCGGGCGGCATCCAGGGCTGCTTTCCATTTATTCATGAGCGCTGGAACCCGCGTGGTTGGCCGTGTCGACAGCATCTCCCGAGATTCCATGCAAAGCAATTGTCCTAGTGCAATGCAATGTTGTGCAGGGCTTTTGTATGCTCGGTCCAAGGTCGATGCCCGGACTTCTCACCAAGCCCGAAAAATAAAACCAATCGATCTGTACGGCCGCGGTGTCCAATCCCGGGTATCAGCTCCCGTACGCTTTGCTCTTGTCACACTGCCTCCTAACACAGAGCCGTCGACGACGGGTCCACAAGAAACAGGAGATTTTATCGATGAGCAATTCCCTTTCCCGCACCTCCCATACTTTGCGTCACCTGTTCGTGGCCTGCGCAATGTTCGGCCTCGCCGCCGGCGCCCACGCTGCCACGACTCTGGAAACCATCACCAAAAACAGCAGCATCCGCATCGGCTATGCCAACGAAACTCCGTTCGCCTTCACCGAAACCGACGGTCGAGTGACCGGTGAATCGCCGGAAATCGCCAAAGTCATCTTCGCCAAGATGGGTATCAAGCAGGTTAACGGCGTGCTGACCGAATGGGGCTCGCTGATCCCTGGCCTGCGTGCCGGGCGTTTCGATGTGATTGCCGCCGGCATGTACATCACCCCGGAACGCTGCAAGCAGGTGATTTTCACCGATCCGCAATACCAGTTGCCCGATGCACTGCTGACCGCCAAAGGCAACCCGAAGAATCTGCACAGCTATGAAGACATCGCGAAGAACCCGGATGTGAAGCTGGCGATCATGGCCGGCACGGTGAACCTGAAATACGCCCGGGATTCGGGCGTGAAAGACGCGCAGATTCTCCAGGTGCCGGACACCACCGCCCAGTTGCAGGCCGTGCGCGCCGGTCGCGCCGATGCCGCCGTGGGCACCCAGCTGACCATGAAGGGCCTGGCCGCCAAGGGCGGCGAGAAGGTCGAAGCGGTCACCGAATTCAAGGACGACCCTTCGCACACCGGCTATGGCGCCCTCGCCTTCCGCCCGGAAGACAAGGACCTGCGCGATGCGGTCAACGCCGAACTGAAAAAGTGGCTGGGCTCCGAAGAGCACCTCAAGACGGTCGCTCCATTCGGTTTCGACAAATCCAACGTGACAAGCAAAACGGCTGCCGAGCTCTGCGCTCAGTAGTCGAAACAGGCATGGCGCTGCTTTGGCGCGATGCCTATTTCCCTGCTTAATCGGGATGTTGAACCATGGGTGAATTACTTCCGCTGTTGATACAAGGCGCCTGGGTCACGATCCAGGTGACATTCTTCGGTTCGATACTGGCGATCGTCGCGGCGATTCTCGCAGCGCTCGGGCGCATGTCGCCCTGGCGGCTGGTGAGCTGGTTCTCGGTCGCCTACATCGAAGTGTTTCGCGGCACTTCGTTGCTGGTGCAATTGTTCTGGCTGTTTTTCGTGCTGCCGCTGCCGCCGTTCAATCTGGAACTGAGCCCTTACAGCGTGGCGATTGTCGGCCTCGGCCTGCACATCGGCGCTTACGGTGCGGAGGTGATGCGCGGTGCGATCAGCTCCGTAGCCAAGGGTCAGTACGAAGCGGCGACCGCGCTCAATTTCAGTGCCTACAAGCGTTTTCGCCGGATCATCCTGCCCCAGGCGCTGCTGGCTGCGATTCCACCGGGTACCAACCTGCTGATCGAACTGCTGAAAAATACTTCGCTGGTGTCGCTGATTACCTTGTCCGACCTGAGCTTTCGCGCTCGGCAACTGGATCAAGCCACCTTCCAGACTCTGGAAATCTTCAGCCTGGCGCTGGTGATGTATTTCGTCCTCGCCCAGGCGATCAACCTCGGCATGCGCGGCATTGAACGTCGCCTGGCACGCGGCCGGATGCGTGGAGGTCTGTCATGAATCTGTTCGACTGGACGTATGCCTGGCAGATCCTCCCCGATCTGCTGCGCGCCTCGCTCAACACCGTGGGCATTACCCTGATCGGCTTCCTGATCGCCATCGTGCTGGGGCTGTTTCTCGCCATCGGCCGGCGCAGCCGCCTGTACTGGCTGTCGTGGCCGATCGCCGGGACGATCGAATTCATCCGCAGCACGCCGCTGCTGATCCAGGTGTATTTCCTCTACTACGTGCTGCCCAATTACGGAGTGAGCATGTCGGCCATGCAGGTGGGGATCATCGGCATCGGCGTGCATTACGCCTGCTACATCGCCGAGGTCTATCGTGGCGGGCTGGATGCCGTGCCACGGGCGCAATGGGAAGCCGTCACCGCGCTGAACATCGCGCCGTACAGCGCCTACCGCAACATCATCCTGCCCCAGGCCCTACGGCCGATCCTGCCGCCGCTGGGCAACTATCTGGTGGCGATGCTCAAGGATACTCCGGTGCTGTCGGCCATCACCGTGGTGGAAATCATGCAGCAGGCCAAGAACATCGGCTCCGAGAACTTCCGCTACCTGGAACCGATCACCATGGTCGGCCTGTTTTTCCTCGCCCTGAGCATCGCCCTGGCTTATCTGGTACGGCGCCTCGAACTGCGCCTGGAGCTACGCTAATGACTTCTCCACTCTCGACTTCCCACGACCTTTCCCGGCGCGGCAACCTGACACCGCTGCATCCGCAGGAGGCCACGGCCATGCAACAACCGAAGGCGGTCAAGCCGATCGTCAGCTTCCAGGACGTCACCAAGAGTTATGGCAACTTCACGGTGCTCGATCACTTGAACCTGGATGTCACGCCGGGTGAGAAAGTCGCGATCATCGGCCCCAGCGGCTCGGGCAAATCCACGTTGTTGCGGGTGCTGATGACCCTGGAAGGCATCGATGACGGGGTGATCCGCATCGAAGACGATCTGCTGACCCACATGCCCAATCGCAACGGCGTGCTGGTGCCCGCCAACGACCGGCACATCCGCCGGGTGCGCGGCAAGATCGGCATGGTGTTCCAGAGCTTCAACCTGTTCCCGCACATGACCGCGTTGCAGAACGTGATCGAAGCGCCGGTGCAGGTGCTGGGCATGAAGCCCGCCGAAGCCCGCGAGCGGGCGGCGGAATTGCTGGAACTGGTGGGCCTGGGCAGCAAGCTGGGGCACTACCCTTCGCAGCTGTCCGGTGGGCAACAGCAACGGGTGGCGATTGCCCGGGCGTTGGCGATGCGGCCGAAGGTCATGCTGTTCGACGAAGTCACCTCGGCGCTCGATCCCGAGTTGTGCGGTGAGGTGCTCAACGTAATCCGCAAGCTCGGCGCCGAGCACAACCTGACGATGCTGATGGTCACGCACCAGATGGGCTTTGCCCGGGAGTTCGCTGATCGGGTGTGCTTCTTCTACAAGGGGCAGATTCACGAACAGGGGACACCGGCACAGATCTTCGAGCATCCGCAGCAGGAGCGCACTTGTGCGTTTCTGAGTGCGGTGAAAGAGGCCAATTAAGCGGTTGCCCGATCTGGCCTCATCGCGGGCAAGCCCGCTCCCACAAGGATTTGTGTCGTACACAAATAATGTGACCACCACGGAACCTGTGGGAGCGGGCTTGCCCGCGATTTAGGCCACCACAGGCCACACAAAAAAATGCCCGATCATCGAATCGGGCATTTTTCTTTGGGGCGGGGTGTTACGGGTATTGCTGGACATTGCCCTGCTGCTGGCCACCGTATTGCTGGCCCGGGATCGCCTTGAGGTTGACCTCTACGCGGCGGTTCTGGGCGCGGCCGTTGACGTCGCCGTTGCTGGCAACCGGGTTGTCCGGGCCTGCGCCACGGGAGCTCAGGTTGGTGCCGCTCACGCCCTGTGAGGTCAGGTAGGTGGCGACGCTCTGGGCGCGGCGCTGGGACAGGTCCATGTTGTGCTGACGGCTGCCGGTGCTGTCGGTGTAGCCGACGATTTCAATCTGATTCTGGTTGAACTCTTTCAGCGAGCCGGCCAGGTTGTTCAGCGGCTGGTAGAAGCTTGGTGCGATGTTCGCCGAGTCGGTGGCGAAGGTGATGTTGCCCGGCATGATCAGTTTGATCTGATCGCCCTGGCGCTGCACTTCAACCCCGGTGTTGGCCATGCTGGCACGCAGTTTCTTCTCCTGCTGGTCGGCGTAGTAGCCGTAACCGGCAGCGGACGCACCCACAACCGCTGCGCCGATCAGCGCACCCTTGCCACGGTTGTTGTGGTCGATCGCGGCACCGGCCAGGGCACCGGCCAGAGCGCCCAGGCCGCCGTACTTGGCGGTCTTGCTCATGCCTTGGGAGCCGCTGTCGGCCTGCCCCTGATTGTCGTATGGGTTGGGCGATGCACAACCGGACAGGATCGCCACGGCGGTAGCAGCAATAATCAGACGACTTTTGGTGAACATGAAGGTGCTCCTGGTTTTTCATTCTGTGGTGCAAGCGACGTAAACATCACCTTGCGGGCGTTGGATCATTTCGCCCGGTGAAAATTCCGCTTGTTACAAATCAGGCCCGCACGAACGGGTTCTCGCGCATTTCATCCCCCAGACGCGTGTCTGGACCATGCCCCGTCACTACGGTCGCTTCCTCGTCGAGGGTGTACAGACGCTGCTTGATCGAACGCACGATCGTCGCCTGATCACCTCCCCACAAATCCGTGCGCCCGACGCCGCGACGGAACAATGTGTCGCCGGCAATCAGCAGTTTAGCCTCCGAAAACCAGAAGCTCATGGAACCCGGTGTGTGACCCGGGGTGTGCAGGGCAACGCCGCAGCCGCAGGCCAGCTCTTCATCGTCGGCCAGCCAGCGATCCGGCGACGGCACCGGCGTGTAGGGCACGCCGAACATCTGGCATTGCATCTCCAGGTTGTCCCAGAGGAACTGGTCTTCCTTGTGCAAATGCAGGGTCGCGCCGGTTTTCTCCTTCAACTGGCCGGACGCCAGGAAGTGATCGAGGTGCGCGTGGGTGTGGATGATGCTGACCAGCTTCAGGCCCAGCGCTTCGAGTCGGGCAAGGATCAGCTCATGATTGCCGCCCGGATCCACGACGATGGCCTTTTTCGTGACCGGATCGCCGATGATCGTGCAGTTGCACTGCAACGGACCGACAGGAAAGGTTTCGCGAATGAGAGAGGGTTGCTGAGACATCGGAGCCTGCTCGATAAACGGGACGGGCGATTTTCGCACACTTGAGTATCGAGGGATTCAGCAGGCGATGTAACGTGAAGATTCCTTAACCCAGGACGCCCAGCTCCTTCGCCCGCGCCACCGCCTGTGTGCGCCGTTCGACGCCGAGTTTGCTGTTGATATGGCTGGCGTGGGTCTTGACCGTGTGCAGGGAAATGAACAGCTGGTCGCTGATTTCCTGGTTCGAGCAGCCCTGGGCGATCAGGCGCAGAACGGCCATCTCCCGGGTGCTCAGTTGCTCGGACACCGGTGCGGCATCCAGCGACGGGCGTCCGGCCTGCGCCGGAAGCTTTTCCACCAGATCCTGGGAAACGGTGGTCATTGCACCACCCAACAGCTGCCCGCGCAGCCAGTCGGGATGCTCCGCCATCAGCTTGTCGAACGGTTGCAGAATGCCGCCGGCCGCGGCGTCCAGCGCCTGAGCCAATGCCTTGCGTGCCTCGGGTTCGCGCCCGGTGCCGAGCAGCAGCGAGACTTTTTGCGTCAACGCCATCGCGCTGAGCATCTGCCGACCGGTTTGCTGACCGTTCTCGTGCAGCGAATTCAGACGTCCTTCGGCCAGCATCGGCTGGCCCTGGATCATTTCCAGCAAGGCCTGCTGCAATTCGATGTGCAGCGGCAATTGCGGGTGGAATTCCGGTGGAGCCGCCGGGTATTCGCCGTTGTAGGTCTGCCCCAGTCGGGCCAGCCAGGCCTCGGCCAGATCGATACGACCCTGGGCCAGCCACAGCTCGCATTTGACCAGGGTGATCATCGCCAGGTAGTAAATCGGCGGCACGTCCCAGATATGCATCAGCCGCTCGGCTTCGGCCAGTTCTGCAAAGGCCCTGGCGAACTCACCGCTGTTGCCTTCGAGCCGGGCGATCACGCAATGGCCGATCAACACGCTGATATCGCGACAGGCTCGCGCCTCGTTCAGGCCGACCTGCAAGCGCTGACGCGCCGCATGGGGTTGCTGACGCAGCGCCAGCAGGAAACCCTCGTACAGCGTCAACCGTGCGCGAACGGCATACAGGCGCTGCGGTGACAGTCCTTTCAAGCGTTGCAAGCCTTGGTGAACCTCATCCATCGAGCGAAGAATTTCTCCTCGCGCCTGTAACACTCGGGCGCGGTCGTAGTGGGTCAGCGCTTCGAACAAGGGGTTGCCAACCCGCTGCGCCAACTCCAGAGAATCACGGTTCAGCTGACGTGCACGCCACAGATCGCCATCGGCAATCGCCAGATTGGATAACGTGGACAGGCACATCAAACGTTGGCCGTAACGCTTGGCGGGCAGACTCTCCAGCGCTTCGCTGCAATAACGCAACGTCAGCTCACGGTTGCCCCGACCGCGGGCGATAATCCCGCTCAAGGCCAGCCATTGCGCCAGCATCGACTTCTGCGCGGTGGCGGATGGCGCCGGGAGGAAACGGCTCAAATGGGCGGCGAGTTCCTCGGCGGCATCCAGCTGACAAGCAAGCCCCAACGCCCAGCTGTAGAGCACGATCAGCCGTGGCGTGCTGATCAGCAAGCTGTCGGGCAAGTCCATTTTCCAGCGCAGCAACATGCCGACATTCTGCTCGGCCAGCAGTTGCTCTTCCGAAAGGTTTTGCACCAGGTTCGCCGCGACATCCAGGTGCCCTGCGCGTAACGCTTGCTCCACCGCCTCATCGAGCAGGCCCTGGGCATTGAACCAGCGACAGGCGCGCAAATGCAGGCTGGCAGCCGGCACCATCGACTGGGCGGCAGGCCGCGAGCGCAGCAGATCGGAAAACAGATGGTGATAGCGATACCAGTGGCCATGTTCGTCCAGCGGCACCAGAAACACCTGGTGCGCCGCCAGGAAGCGCAGGATTTCGGCGCTGTCATGGGCATCGCGAACCGCGTCGCACAGTTCGCTGCAGAAGCGTTCCTGAGGCGCGGTGTCGTAGAGGAAAGCCTGCACTTCTGCGGGCAGGCAATCGATGACTTCTTCAAGCAGGTAGTCGCGGATCAGCCCTTCCCCGCCATGCAGCGTCTGGGGCAACTCGCCATGGGTGCCGGCTTCCGACGCCGCCAGCAGCCAGAAACGCAGGCCGGCGACCCAGCCTTCACTGCGCTGGATCAGCTTCTCTAGCGCTTCGCCGCGCAGCGAGCTGCTGTGACGAGCGAGCAGGCTCAGGGCTTCGTCGTGGGTCAGGCGCAGGTCCTGCTCGTGTAACTCCAGCAGCTGGCGCGACAGGCGCAGGCGTGCAAGATGCCAGTCAGGACGCTGACGGCTGGTGACCATGACCAGCAGGCCATCGGGAAGGTGATTGAGGAAAAATTGCAGACAACGGTCGAGTACCGGGCCCTGGGCCAGATGATAGTCATCGAGCACCAGCAGCAAGGGCGTCGCCGTCGACAGGTGTACAGCGAGCTCGTCGAGCAATCCGTCCAGCCATTCTTCGAAGGCGAAAGGCTGATGGCGCTGGCGCATTTTCAGCAGCCCCAGGGACTGCCTGCCCAGTTGCGGGTAATAGTCCTGCAGGCCTTCGAGCAGTCGCTCGAGGAAACGGCCGGGATCACTGTCCCGCGGACTCAACCCCAGCCACAGGCTTTGCCAGTGATCCGGCAGCGCCTGGCAGAACTCCACCGCCAATGAACTTTTGCCGAACCCCGCCGGGGCGCTGACCAGCAGCAACCGCCCCTCCAGCCCCGCGCTCAGACGCTCGCAAAGCCGCGGACGCAGCACATGGCCGTCGGGCAATGGCGGCCTGTAAAAGCGCCCGTCCAACGCAGCGACAGCAACGCTTGCAGGACCTGGTGGTGGAGACAGATCAGTCATGGCCGGCTCTTGTGGAATTGCGGGTGGCGGCGTTGCAGATGTCCGCAGACTAGCGGTAAACGATGCGGGAATGAAGATAATTGCTACAAATGGCTACAAAAAGACTACAGGACATTCCGAACGCCCTGCGTCCTGTAGGAGCCGAGCTTGCTCGCGATGCACCCGAGAACGCCGCGGGGTATCAGGCAGCCAGCGTTATCGTTGACGACCATCGCGAGCAAGCTCGGCTCCTACAGGAGGCAGGTAGCGGCCGCAAAAAAAAAACGCCCCGAAACAGTCGGGGCGTTTGAAGGGCAGGAGCTTCGATTGATTGACGCTTAGCGGATACCGTCCTGACGCAGCGCGTTCGGGGTGAAGTCCGAAGTGTTCGCAGTGAAGCCGAAGTCATACGCCTGCTTCTCTTCGTTCTTCATGCCCAGCGCCAGATAGCGACCCGATTGCAGGTCGTACAGCGCTTCGAGGGTGTACCACGGCACCTGGACGTTGTAGTAGTCCTGGGCATGGGCTTCCGCCACGCGCCAGAGCTGGTTGCGACCGTCGTAGTGGTCGATCACCGCCGCTTGCCAGGTGTCTTCGTCGATGTAGAAGTCACGCTTGGCGTAGATGTGGCGCTGGCCTTCCTTCAGGGTCGCCACGATGTGCCAGACGCGGCGCAGCTCGTAGCGAGCCAGGTCCTGGTTGATGTGACCGGCCTTCAGGATGTCGGAGTACTTGAGCTTCGGATCGTCGAGCTTGTAGCTGTCGGACGCGATGTACATCTCTTTCTTGCCTTCCAGCTTCCAGTCGTAGCGATCCGGCGCACCGTTGAACATGTCCAGGTTGTCGGAGGTACGCAGGCCGTCGGCGGCGGTACCCGGGCCGTCATAGGACACTTGCGGCGCACGACGCACGCGACGCTGACCGGCGTTGTAGACCCACGCCGAACGTGGCTCCTTCACCTGGTCGAGGGTCTCGTGAACCAGCAGCACACCACCAGCCAGACGTGCCGGCGCGGTCACTTTCTGCTTGAAGTAGAACAGGATGTTGCCAGGGTTCTTCGGATCGTAATCCTTCATCCGGTCACGGAACACGAACTGGTCCTGGAAGTACACCAGGCTGTAGGAGCCGTTCGGCTGCGGCGTGGCCTGGGTCACCAGACGGGTCACGCTGCCACCGCGATAGCGGGTGATGTGGTTCCAGATCACTTCCACGCCGCTTTTCGGAATCGGGAACGGCACTGCGGTTTCGAAGTTTTCCAGACCGTTGCCGCCGGACACCAGCGTGGTGTTGGTGGCGTTTTTCTTGATGGCGGCGAACACGTCATCCGGCACGGTAGCGCCGCGATGGGACGGATAGACCGGCATCTTGTAGGTTTCCGGGTAGCGCTTGAACATCGCGACCTGGCCTGGAGCAAGCTTGTCCTTGTACTGGTCGACGTTCTGCGCGGTGATGGTGAACAGCGGCTTTTCGCTGGCGTACGGATCGGACAGGAAGCCCTTGCTGTCGACGGTGCCGGCATTCTTCGGCAGCGGTTTCCAGGCCGGGATCGAGCCGTCAGCGTTGCCCGCCATTTCGGCACCCATCGGGGTCAGGCTCTTGCCCAGTTTGTCCGCTTCGGCCGCCGGGACCGCCGCCATGACACTGGTCGCCAGCAGCGAAAGTCCCAGGACACTGGCGTGGAACAGACTCTTGGTCATTTTCATGTGTGTACTCGTCCTGAAAAGAGTGCTTAGAAGTTCACGCCGAAGCTGAGCGCAACGAAGTCGCGGTCATCCACGGTGGTGTACTTGCCGTCGAAGAAGTTGGTGTACGCCAGGCTTGCGGTGTAGGTGTTCTGGTACTCGGCGTCGACACCCAGGCTGACCGCTTTGCGACCTTCCTCGAAGTTGCCGCCAGGGCCTGGGGAGTAACCGCTCACGTCGTGGGACCAGGCCACGTTCGGCTTGAGGTTCACGCCGGCGAATACGTCGTTGTATTCCCAGATCGCACGACCGCGATAACCCCAGGAGGTCGAAGTGGTGAAGCCTTCGTCGTTGCAATTGCGGCTGACGTTGTTGGTCGGCGTGCCTGGGCCTGCACCGTTGATGGTGCTGGTGTTGAGGGCGATACAGGTGTTCTGGCCGCCAGTGGCTGGCAGTTCGCCTGGACCGTAGACCGGATCACGGCCGTAACGGACGTCGGAGGTGCTTTCCAGGCCGCCGACGTGAGTCACGCCCACTTCGCCCACCAGGGTCAGACGGCTGGCGCCCATGACCTGATCGAAGAAGTGCGTCAGGGTGGTCTGGAACTGGGTGATTTCCTTGCGGCGATAGCCGTGCAGGTCCTGACCCGGTACGCCGTTGAGCAGCGAAGCGTTGGTCAGCGCACCGCCCAGAGGACGCACACCGGCAAACAGGATGTCGGTGGTGTTGAGCTGTACCGGCGCGTTCGGACGGTAGCTGATCTCACCGCTCCACGCCGTACCGGTAGGCAGGGTGGTGGAGAAGCTCAGACCGTAGAGACGGATGTCTTCCGGATACTCGATGAAGTAGCTGGAGTTACCCGCGATGATCAGCGGCGCCAATGGGCGCAAGGCTGCCGGCAGACCGCCGACGCGAGCGAAGGTCGCGGCGGATGCACCGGTGGCGCTGAAGATCGGCGCACGGCTGTGGTAGTTCATGAAGTAGGCACCGAACTCGGTGTCCAGCGGATCGAACATGTACTTGAGGGACGCACCCCATTGGCCGCTGTCCCGCGCATCGCGGTCCGGACCACGGCGTACCAGTACACCTTCGCTGTTCGCATCGACGCCCAGTGCGGTCAGCGTCGGCAACGCGGCGGCCGGAATCGTCGAGCGGCTGTTCAGCACGCGCAGGTTGTTGGTGCAACCGTCGGCGACGATGTCAGGCTGGGAGAAGAAGGTGCCGCAGTTGTCGACGACGGTCTGGTCCCATTCGATCTGGTAGAAGGCGTCGGCCGACAGATTGTCGGTCAGGCTCTGGGACACGTAGAACATGTTGACCGGGATCAGGCCTTCCTTGATCTCGGCGCCAGGACGACGGAACGCGGACACGTCGATCGGGTTGATCGAGTTGATGCCGCTGCCGATGAAAGTACTTTCACCCCAGCTCACCACTTGCTTGCCCAGGCGCACGGACCCCGGCTGCTCGGCAATGGAATAGTTGTGGTAGACGAAGGCATCAAGGATCTGACCGCCGGCGGACTTGGCGCCTTCCTTGCGGTTGCTGTCACTGATGTCTTTGAAAGGACGGCTATCGTCTTTGAGCTCGAAGTCGTACCAGTATTTGCCACGGACGAAGGCGCCGGTGTCACCGTACTTCAATTCGAGGTCGTGGATGCCTTTGAAGATCTTCGAGAAGGTCTTGCCGCTCTCGAAGTTCAGGTGACCGTCATCGGAGGTCTGGGACAGGCCCTTGCCGCCGTTGTTGACGCCGATGAGGTTCTTGTTGGCGCTTTCAGTAGACCAACTGGCCCCGATCGACAGGGACGAGTCGAATTGACCTTCAATTTCTCCGATGTTGAAACTGACGCCGAATGCGGGTCCGGCGAGCGTAGAGGCAAGGCTGACAGCCAGGGGCAACTTGGCCCGGCGCCAGAACTGGTTTACTGATGTCATCGACGCTACTCCATGTGCATTTTATTTTTATGGCAGTGAGCACTTCTAAAAACGCTCTGGATGACAGGGAGCCAAGGCTTCCCAAAGTCCTTCCAAAGTTGCATCGCCCGACTTGTGCGTTTGCTCCGTTCTTAAAAATCCTTGAGCGGACTATAGCCAGCAGGTAGTAGTGCTTGATCCCTCTAAAGTGTGATTTGCACCTGCCAGGCACTCTGGAACAGTCCTTTGCCAGGCCGACGACCGTCGGCATGGCAAGGATGGCTGAAAATTCGGATTTGACAAGCCAAGCGCTTGCTTGGTGGGGCTGGCGTGCCCTTTAGGGCACGCCAAAGGAGGATTAAAGCGTTGAAAGGAACGTGCTGTTGTTGGCCTGCCATTCGGTGATGTCGAGGCGGATTTTCTTCTTGTCGAGCTTGCCGACACTGGTCTTGGGAATTTCAGTAACAAGCGCGATCTGACTCGGAATCGCCCACTTGCTCAGGTGCCCCAGCTCCACGAATGGCTTGAGGTGTTCCTTGAGTTCCTTGGCCCCGACCACATGGCCTTCACGCAGCACCAGCAGGGCAAACGGACGCTCGCCCCACTGCGGATCGGCAATCCCCACCACTGCTACTTCGCGTACCGCCACATGGCGACTGATGAGGTCTTCGAGGTCCAGGGAGGAGATCCACTCGCCCCCAGTCTTGATCACGTCCTTGATCCGGTCGCGAATGTCGATCACGCCCATGCTGTCCAGAGTGGCCACGTCACCGGTATGCAGCCAGCCGCCGGCCCAGAGCTCGGCGCCCTTCTGCGGTTCGTTGAAATAACCCTCGGTGAGCCACGGTGCACGCAACACCAGCTCGCCCTGGGTCTCACCGTCGGCGGGGAGGAAATTGCCGTCGCAGTCGACGATCGCCGCTTCCACCAATGGCCCCGGTACGCCGGCCTTGATCCTGTAAGTGGTGCGCTCGTCTTCGGTGCCGGCCATCAATTCATCATTGAGGTGCGCGCAAGACACCAGCGGCCCGGTTTCCGACATGCCGTAGGCGGCGGTCAATTGAATGCCCTTGGCCTTGGCTGCTTCGTACAGCGCACGATTGAGCGCACTGCCACCGATGACGATTTTCCAGCCGCCGAAATCGACATTTTGTGCAGCCTTCGCATTGAGGACCATTTGCAGGATGGTCGGCACGCAGTGGGAAAACGTGACCTTCTCCTTGCGCCACAGCTCCACCAGAAACTCCGGATCGTAGCGCCCCGGATAAACCTGCTTGAGCCCGAGCATGGTCGCCACATACGGCAGACCCCAGGCATGCACGTGGAACATCGGAGTGATCGGCATGTACACGTCGTTGGTGCCCAGCAGCCGCACGCTGTCGATGGCGCCCATGATGGTCGACACGCCCATGGTGTGCAGGACCAGTTGCCGATGGGTGAAGTACACGCCCTTGGGATTGCCGGTGGTGCCGGTGGTGTAGAACGTGGTTGCGACCGAGTTTTCGTCGAAGTCCTGGAAGTCGTATTGCGGGCTGGCGGCTGCCAGCAACTGCTCGTACTCGCCAATCAGGTTCGGCAGATCGGCGGTCTTTTCCGGCTGGTCGGTTAGCAGCAGGGTTTTCTCGACGGTGGTCAGATGCCCGGCGATCGCGTTGTACAAGCCCACGAACTCGCTGTTGACCAGCACGTAGCGGTCCTCGGCGTGATTCATGGTGTAGAGGATCTGTTCCGGCGAGAGGCGCACGTTGATGGTATGGATCACCGCACCGATCATCGGAATGGTGAACATGCACTCCAGATAGCGATGGCTGTCCCAATCCATGACGGCGACGGTGTCACCGGCTTTGACACCGGCGGCCGTCAGCACATTGGCCAGGCGCGCGACACGTTCGATCAGTGTCGGATAGCTGTAGCGCAACTGATCGCGATAAACGATTTCCCGGGTTTTCTCGTAACGAGTTCCGGACATCAGCAACCGTTTGATCAGCAGTGGATACTGGTAAGCGCCTTCGGCTGGGGGGATAACGCGAGTCTGCAACATGAGAACCCCTTTTTCTGACTGCACGGTCGTGGCTGAAAGTAAGCACTCTAGTGCGCCTTATCGCCGGCCAAATCAGCCAAAGGAATGATTTGCAGAGCCGTATAAATGCTAGCTTTGCGCCATCATCCAGGGGTTGTGCCCACCCATCCTGTAGGAGCGAGCATGCTCGCGATGGTCGTGAACGCTTACGCGGGCATTCAGGAAGCCAGCGTTATCGTTGACCACCATCGCGAGCATGCTCGCTCCTACAGGAGTTGGATGCTTAATGCATTTCGGTAAACGCAAGCTTCACGCCGATGGCGATCAACACCGCGCCCATGGTCCGGTCGAACCAATGGCCCATGCGGGCGAAACCGGCGCGTACGCGCTGCTGGCTGAACAGCATCGCCACCAAGCAGAACCAGGTCGCCGTCGCAGCTGCCAGGTAGATCCCGTATCCGGTCTGAACCGTCAGCGGGGTGTGCGGATTGATCACTACCGTGAACAGCGACAGGAAGAACAGCGTGGCCTTCGGGTTGAGACCGTTGGTCACAAAGCCCGAGGTGAAAGCGCCACGGGCCGTGCGCTCACCCGCTTCCTTGTGCAGGTCGTCAGTTACCACTTTAGCCGGTTGCGCACGCAGCGCCTTGAAGCCGATGTACAGCAGATAGGCCGCGGCGGCCCACTTCAATGCGTTGAACAGCACAATCGACTGGGACACGATCAGCCCGATACCCAGCAGTGAATAGCCGACATGCAGGAAAATCGCCGTGCCGACGCCCAGCGCCGTCCAGGTGCCGGCCCGACGACCGTGAGTCACGCTCTCGCGTACCACCACGGCAAAGTCAGGGCCCGGACTGGCCACCGCCAGCAGGTGGATCAGGGCAACGGTCAAGAACTCGGTCCAATACATGGGGGCTCCTTTAGGACAAGCGTAACTGTTTGTTTCATCTGTTAGGCTCGGCAGATTACGCCTTCAGTTCATTGCACAAAAGGTACAGTTGATGACGAACAACCGCCGCGCCGTTTTCCTCGACCACCCGTCCCTGGATCTTGGCGATCTCGACCTGAGCCCGCTGCGCCAATGTTTCGGCGAACTGCAACTGTTCTCCCAGACCTTGCCCGATCAGGTGATCGACCACCTCAAGGGTACCACCGTCGCCATCACCAACAAGATCATGATCGACGCGGCCGCCATCGCCGCCAGCCCCGATCTGAAGCTGATCCTGATCACCGCCACCGGCACCAACAACGTCGATCTGGCCGCCGCCCGAGCCCACGGGATCACCGTGTGCAACTGCCAGGGTTACGGCACGCCATCCGTGGCGCAGCACACCATCATGCTGCTGCTCAACCTGGCTACGCGCCTGGCCGATTACCAGAAAGCCGTCGGTGAAGGTCGCTGGCAGCAGGCCAAACAGTTCTGTCTGCTGGACTACCCGATCGTCGAACTGGAAGGTAAAACCCTGGGCCTGCTCGGTCACGGTGAACTGGGTGGCGCCGTCGCGCGACTGGCCGAAGCCTTTGGCATGCGCGTTCTGCTGGGCCAGATTCCGGGGCGCCCTGCCCGTCCAGACCGTTTGCCGCTGGATGAACTGCTGCCGCAAATCGACGCCCTGACTCTGCACTGCCCGCTCAACGAACATACCCGGCACTTCATCGGCGCCCGTGAACTGGCCTCGATGAAGCCCGGTGCATTCGTGGTCAACACCGCCCGTGGCGGCCTGATCGATGAGCAGGCGCTGGCCGATGCCTTGCGCAACGGCCATCTGGGCGGCGCCGCCACCGACGTGCTGAGTGTGGAGCCGCCGGTCAACGGCAATCCGTTGCTGGCCGGCGATATCCCGCGCCTGATCGTCACCCCGCACAACGCCTGGGGCAGTCGCGAAGCACGTCAGCGGATCGTGGGTCAGGTCACTGAAAACGCCCTGGGCTACTTCAGCGGTAAGGCGCTGCGGGTCGTCAGTTGATAAACTGCCGCACTTTTTTTCACAGGAGCAGTTATGGATCCGCGCAGTGAAGTACTGCTTCGTCAGGCCGAATTATTTCAGGGTGCCGTGCTGCTGGCCGGCCTGCCCGCCGATGATTTGCTTGGCCGTCTGCCTGCCGCTCGTGGCTGGTGCTGGCATGCCGGCGATCAGTCCGCGCTGGAAGCGCGCTTTGCCGGGCGCAGCGACTTTGGCGTGAATGTGCCTGAGTTCGAATTCGACAGCGCCGTGGTGTTTCTGCCCAAGGCCAAGGACCTGACCGACTACCTGCTCAACGCCGTGGCGTCGCGCCTGCAAGGTCGCGAGGTGTTCCTGGTGGGGGAAAAACGCAGTGGCATCGAAGGCGCGGCCAAGCAGTTGAACCCGTTTGGCAAACCGAGAAAGCTCGACAGCGCACGTCATTGCCAACTCTGGCAGGTCACCGTGGACAATGCTCCCCAGGCCAAATCGCTGGAAAGCCTGGCCCAGGAATACGAACTGCCGCTGGCCGAAGGCCCGCTCAAGGTCATCAGTCTGCCGGGCGTCTTCAGCCACGGCCGTCTGGATCGCGGCAGCGCCCTGCTGCTCGAACACCTGGACAAACTGCCGGGCGGCCATCTGCTGGACTTCGGTTGTGGCGCGGGAGTATTGGGGGCTGCGGTAAAACGTCGCTACCCGGACACTCAGGTCACAATGCTGGACGTCGATGCGTTCGCCGCCGCCAGCAGCCGTTTGACGCTGGCGGCCAATGGTCTGGAAGCCGAGGTAATCACCGGTGACGGGATCGATGCGGCTCCCACCGGGCTGAATGCGATTTTGACCAATCCGCCGTTCCATACCGGCGTTCACACCGATTATCAGGCGACGGAAAACTTGCTGCGAAAAGCCGCGAAACATCTGAAAAACGGTGGCGAACTTCGCCTGGTCGCCAACAGCTTCCTGAAGTACCAGCCGTTGATCGAGGAGCATCTCGGAGTGTGCGCAATCAAGGCCGAAGTTCAGGGCTTTCGCATCTACCGGGCCAAACGCGGCTAGAAATTTGTGCTTGCACGATGGGTTTTGCCTAGGCAGAATCCGCTCCGTCCTAGGGGAGTAGTCTCCCACGAGCGCCATGCTCGTCCGGCGTGCGTCAACATACTTGGTCCTCAGACCATGGCGCATGCGACCCAAGCGACCGCATCAGACGGATCGCAGGGTTTGACAAGACCTATGACACGCACACCTTACCCGGGGCGGGAAGGCTGTACGTGTCATAGCCGTGTCGACCCGCCCCTTAGGAAAACCCCTGATGCTGGATTCATTACTGGTCCCCACCGCAATCGTTGCCTTGGCCGAAATCGGCGACAAGACGCAACTGCTCGCGCTCATTCTCGCTGCCCGCTTCCGCAAGCCTTGGCCGATCATCGCCGGCATCGTTGCCGCGACCCTGGCCAACCACGCGGCGGCTGGTGCGGTAGGCGCCTGGGTCGGCAGTTTCTTCTCGGACACGTTATTGCACTGGATCCTCGCGGTGAGCTTCGCGGCGACCGCCCTGTGGACCCTGGTGCCGGACAAGATGGATGACGACGAAGCCAGCACCGCCCGCAAGTTCGGGCCGTTCGTGACTACGCTGATTGCGTTCTTCCTGGCTGAAATCGGTGACAAGACCCAGATCGCCACCGTGATGCTCGCGGCGCAGTATCCGGAATTGTGGCTGGTGATCATCGGCACCACCGTCGGCATGCTGATTGCCAACGTGCCGGTGGTATTGGCGGGTAACTTCGCGGCGGACAAACTGCCACTGACACTGATTCGCCGATTGGCGGCTTCGGCGTTCTTCATTCTGGCGATTGTCGCGGTGTACAAGGCGATGCAGAGCAGCGGGTGGGTCTGACAACGGTCCTGTAGGAGCGAGCATGCTCGCGATGGTAGTCAACGATAACGTTGGCTTACTGAATGCCCGCGTAAGCGTTCACGACCATCGCGAGCAGGCTCGCTCCCACAAAGACGATGCCTTCCCCGACAAGTCAGGACTTCTTGGCCTGCTCGTACAACGGCATCACCTTCGGAATCGCCGCCTGCAACGAGGCAATCCGGCTCGACGAGTTCGGGTGAGTGCTCATGAACTCCGGCGGCGAACCTTCCGAAGCCTTGGTCATCTTGTTCCACAGGGTGATCGCGGCGTTCGGGTTGTAGCCGGCGCGAGCGGCCAGCTCCAGGCCGATCAGGTCCGCCTCGTTCTCGTTGGCGCGGCTGTTGGGCAAGGTCATGCCGTAGTTGGCGACCGTGTCCGCCAGTGCCAGGCTGTCCTGACCCAGGCCCAGCAGTGCGCCGGCGCCCTGCTTGGCCATCTCGATACCGTACGCCTTGGACATCGCTTCACGACCGTGTTCGCGCAGGGCGTGGGCGATTTCATGGCCCATGACCGCGGCGATTTCATCGTCGGTCAGTTGCAGCTTGTCGATCAAGCCGGTGTAGAAAATGATCTTGCCGCCAGGCCCGCAGTTGGCATTGAGCTCGTCACTCTTGATCAGATTGACTTCCCATTTCCACTGGGCCGAATCCGGACGAAACTTCGGCGCCTGGGCAATCAGCCGGTCGGCAATCACCTGAACACGCTTGGCGTCACTGCTGGTCTTGTCCAGCACGCCCTGACTGGTCGCCTCGCCCACCGTCTTTTGATAAGACTGGGCGTACATCTGGTTGACCTCCTGCTCGGACAACATGCTGAACATGTATTGCTTGCGCTCCACGCCCACGGCGCCGGCGCTGGTGGTATTGACCGACTGGCATCCGCCGAGCAGCAGACTTGCGCTCAGGCCACACAACACCAATGTCTTGTTCATCAAAGGACTCCCTGGAAAACCTGTCCGTATCCTAGGCGTGTAAATGTATCGGCGCCAGATACAACGAAACCTGCAACAACTCTAAGACGCAAATTTCGGACAAAGCTCTCGTCAGCGCAGTAAAAAATTCACAAATC
Source organism: Pseudomonas sp. REP124 (assembly GCF_020164475.1). Taxonomy (GTDB): domain Bacteria; phylum Pseudomonadota; class Gammaproteobacteria; order Pseudomonadales; family Pseudomonadaceae; genus Aquipseudomonas. The sequence goes on from NZ_JAIQWX010000008.1 coordinate 76,289, forward strand.
CGGCAAACCCGCGTCGTTTACGAACTGCTGCAATCCATTTGCGACATCCGCCTCGCGAAATACAGGAATTTGCACCAGACCCGCTCATGCCCGTCGAACCCCCTGCCGATATTGCTCCGCAGACGACCTTTTGCGTGCGGAGCACCCATGAAATTCAAGTCAATCCAGTTTTCCGTGGCAGCCCTGGCGGGCGCCATCGTTCTCAGTGTGGTGGCCGCACTGGTGGTCTACGCGCTGTTTTCCGGCGCCCGGACGCAGGACATGGTCCAGGAGCGGACCCAGGCGCAATTCGAGCAGGTCATCGAGCAGCGCCTGACCTCCCTGGCGCAGACCCAGGTCAGCCAGATTCAGCGTGAATTGGAAGCGCCGCTGCTGATCGCCGGTGGCCTGGTGCGGGTCAACACGCTGATCGGCACCAAGGGCGCCGATGGCCAGCCGGCGCTGAGCCTGAGCCGCGAGCAATTGATCGGACTGATCAAGGAAAACGTGGCGAAGAACCCGAAAATCCTCGGCACCTATATCGGCTGGGAAAAAGATGCGCTGGATCACAACGATGCCGCCTATATCGGCACCAGCGTGGTCGGCATCGATGCCAAGGACGGTCGTTTCCTGCCGTGGTGGTTCCGCAACGCCGACGGCAGCCTCGGCCAGGACAAGCTGGTGGACGTGGATGACCAGAAAACCCTGTCCACCGGCGTGCGCGCCAGCGAGTACTACCTGTGCTCGAAGGAAACCAAAAAGTCCTGCGTGATCGATCCGGCGCCCTACAAGGTCGGCGACAAGATCGTCATGCTCGCCTCCTTCATCGAACCGATCATGCTCAACGGCGCCTTCCAGGGCATCGTCGGCGCCGACCTGTCGGTGAACTTCATCCAGGAAATGCTCCTGGCCGCCAACCAGAAACTCTACGGTGGCGCCGGGCAAATGGCCCTGATCGGCGGCAATGGCCGGATCGTTGCCTACACCAAGGACCCGAGCAAGTTCGGCGAGAAGGTCAGCGACATTCTCGACGCCCAGCAGATTGCCAACATGGCCAACCTCAAGCGTGGCGAAGTCACCTACAGCGTCGACAAGGCCCAGGGCCGGATCGAGTTGTACCTGCCGTTCGGCATCGGCCAGACCGACGCCCGCTGGACCATGATGCTGCAACTGCCGCTTAACGCGGTGATGGCCGATCTGCAATCGCTGCAGGCCGACCTCAATACCCAGCGTAAATCCGACACCTTCGGCATGGCCATGGTCGGCCTGCTGATTGCCGGTCTCGGCCTGCTGGTGATCTGGCTGGTGGGCCACGGCATTGCCCGTCCGCTGAAGCAGATGGTCGCCATGCTCGATGACATCGCCCAAGGCGAAGGCGACCTGACCCGCCGCCTGACCAGCGACCGCGCCGACGAACTGGGCTCGATCGCCAAGGGCTTCAACACCTTCCTGGCCAAGCTGCAGGCGATGATCACCCAGGTGGTGTCGTCGGTGCAGAGCGTCAGCGATTCGTCCGAGCACACCGCCGATATCGCGATCCGCACCAATACCGGCGTGCACAAGCAGATGGCCGAGATCGATCAGGTGGCCACCGCCGTACAGGAAATGACCGCCACCGCACAGGATGTGGCGCGCAACGCGACCCAGGCCGCGCAAGCCGCCAGTCATGCCGATCAGGCGGCCAGTCAGGGCAAGCAGATCGTGCATGACACGTCGAATTCGATTGGCGCCCTGGCAGTGGAAATCGGTCGCGCGGTGGGCGTGGTGCAGACCCTGGCCAAGGACAGCGAAAACATCAACGCGATCCTCACCGCCATTCGCGGGATTGCCGAACAGACCAACCTGTTGGCGCTGAACGCGGCCATCGAGGCGGCGCGGGCCGGTGAACAGGGTCGAGGTTTTGCCGTGGTGGCCGACGAAGTGCGCAACCTGGCGCAGAAGACCCAGGGCGCCACCGAAGAAATCCAGACCATGATCCAGCAGTTGCAGCAAGGCACGCGGGACGTGGTGCGGGTGATGGAGGACAGCCAGCAGCGCACGGACGAAAGCGTGCAGCACGCCGCGAAAGCGGCCGAAGCACTGGAAACCATCACTCAGGCGGTGTCGGTGATCAACGACATGAACACCCAGATCGCCAGCGCCGCCGAAGAACAGAGCGCAGTGGCGGACGACATCAACCGCAACGTGATCAACATCGGCCAGGTGGCCAACGAAGTGGCGGGCGGCGCCGATGAATCCAGCGCGGCCAGTGCCGACCTGACCAAACTGGCCGAGCAGCAGCGGCGGTTGATCAACCAGTTCAAGGTCTGACCATCGAGCAAGGTCCTGGCGGACCTC